>NZ_JBIVGD010000023.1:0-63149 GCF_044748465.1 Paenarthrobacter sp. NPDC089988 | reverse complement strand
CCACACTAAGCTTCAAAAGCTTAGCCACCCCGGATTTCCCCACGCCGGCACTGGGAAGCACGCCCCTGCCATACACACGTTCTGTCCTATAACCCTTACTGGCGGTGTGCGGCCGCCACCCGCTCCAGAACCTCGCGGCAGGCGAGGATGGCCGGGTGGATGCGGCCTGCTGTGCGCGTGGACGTGAAGATGGTGCGGGCGGGCAACCCGGGGAGGTCCAGCAGTTGCACCGGCCGCTCCATGTCCGTCCACACAAGATCGGGCATCAAAGCCACGGCGTTGCCTGACTCGATGAGCCGGATCTGTGCCTGGAGGTCGGCGGTTTCGTAGCGTACGTCCGGCTCGAAACCGGCCGAGCGGCAGGCCTGCTCTGCCCAGTGGCGTGACGCCGCGCCGCGGGGTTCCATGACCCAAGGCATGGATGCCGTGTCTGCGATCGACGCAATGTGTTCGCCGCCCAGGCCCACCGGGGGAGTGGCGAGCCGGATGGCGTCGCTGGTCAGGGTGGCGCGGTCAAGGCCGGGGTGGTGCGGGGCGGCGTGTCCGGGGTACTGCTCGGCCACCACAATGTCGAAGTCCCGGGCCCAGGTCTCATAGAGGGCTGTCTCCGGTTCGCGCTGCGTCATTTCCACGCGGACCTCGGGGTACTCCTGGCGCATGATGGTCAGGAAGTCGGGGAGCAGCGCCAGTGCCGCGGACTGGAAGACGGCCAGCCGGACGGTTCCGGTGATCGTGGACAGGGAGGCTGCCAGTTCAGTTTCGGCGCGTTCCAGGGTTTCCAGGAGCGCCGCTGTGTGCGCCACCAGGATCTCCGCCTGCGGTGTGAGCTGCACGCGGCGTCCGGCCTTCCGGAGCAATTCCACGCCGGCTTCCTTTTCCAGGAGCGTCAACTGCTGGGATACCGACGAGGGGCTGTACTGCATGGCATCGGCCACTTCCGCGAGCGTCCCGCGGATCTTCAATTCGTGCAGCAAACGGAGCCTGCGGACGTCCAGCACGGCGGCCTCCAAAACTTCGGGATGGATAACGAATATTCGTCAGAAAAGATCGCTTTTCCTAATGGGATTGTAGATCCATACTGATGGAAACAAGCAAACTACTCCGTACCCTAAGGAGCCCTTCATGACCAGCACCCTCCCGGATGCGACCTCCCCGCGCACCCAGGATTCCGGGCAGTTCGACGCACTGGCCACCGAAGCCATTGCCTTGGTCCGTCACTGGCTGACCGAAGCCAGCAAGATCCCCGTTGATGTCTCAGCCCAGCGCCTGGCTGGCGTCTTGAAGGACCCGAACGGTTTGGACTTCACGGTTGGATTCGTCGACGGCGTCATCCGCCCCGAGGATCTCTCGGTCGCCGCCCGGAAACTCGCCGAACTTGCCCCCAAGGTGCCCACGTTCCTGCCGTGGTACATGCGCAGCGCGGTACGCGTCGGCGGCCTCATGGCCCCGGTCATGCCGCAGGTGGTCATTCCGATCGCCCGCCGCGTGCTCCGTGAGATGGTGGGACACCTGATCGTGGATGCCACTGATGCCAAGCTCGGCCCGGCCATCTCCAAGATCCGCCAGGACGGCGTGCACCTCAACGTGAACCTTCTGGGCGAGGCAGTGCTGGGCGAGCACGAGGCACAGCGCCGCCTCGATGGCACGCTCAAGCTCCTGGCCCGCGAGGACGTGGACTACGTCTCCATCAAGGAATCTTCCACCGTGGCCCCGCACTCCCCGTGGGCCTTCGACGAAGCCGTCAACCACGTGGTGGAGAAGCTCACCCCGCTGTACCGCCTCGCTGCGTCCTTCAGCAAGCCCAAGTTCATCAACCTGGACATGGAGGAATACAAGGACCTGGGCATGACCATCGCCGTATTCAAGCGGATCCTGGACATGCCTGAATTCAAGAACCTCGAGGCCGGCATCGTGCTGCAGGCCTACCTCCCGGACGCCCTGGCTGCGATGCAGGAACTCCAGGAATGGGCGGCCGCACGCCGTGCCCAGGGTGGTGCTCCGATCAAGGTCCGCGTGGTCAAGGGTGCCAACCTTCCCATGGAGCAGGTTGAAGCTTCCCTACACGACTGGCCGCTGGCAACGTGGGGAACCAAGCAGGACTCGGACACCAGCTACAAGAGCGTCATCAACTACGCCCTCACGCCGGAGCGCGTGGACGCTGTCCGCATCGGTGTTGCCGGCCACAACCTGTTCGACGTCGCCTTTGCCTGGCTCCTGGCCAAGCAGCGCGGGATTGCCGGTCAGGGACAGAAAGCGATCGAGTTCGAGATGCTGCTGGGCATGGCAACCGGCCAGGCAACGGCGGTCCGCAAGGACGTTGGCAGCCTGCTCCTCTACACACCCGTAGTCCACCCCGGCGAATTCGACGTCGCCATCGCGTACCTGATCCGCCGCCTGGAAGAGGGCGCCAGCCAGGAAAACTTCATGTCCGCGGTGTTCGAGCTCAGTGAGAACGAACCTCTCTTTGAGCGCGAGAAGCAGCGCTTCCTGAATTCCCTGGCGAATCTCAGCGAGGCCGTCCCCGGACCGAACCGCAAGCAGGACCGCCGCCTCCCGGCTGAGCCTGCCCCGACCGAGGGCTTCCGCAACACCCCGGACACCGATCCCGCCCTCCCCGCAAACCGTGCCTGGGGCCGTGACATCCTGGCCCGCATCCCCGGTTCCACGGCAGGCAACCAGATCGTCGAGTCCACCAAGGTCTCCGACGCTGCCGAACTCGAACGCATCATCACCACCGCCGTTGACGCCGGCAAGGCCTGGGGTGCACGCCCCGCCGCCGAACGCGCCGCAATCCTGCACCGTGCCGGTGAGGTGCTCGAAGCCCGCCGCGCCGAACTCCTCGAGGTCATGGCCTCCGAAACCGGCAAGACCATTGACCAGGGCGACCCCGAGGTCAGCGAAGCGATCGACTTCGCGCACTACTACGCCGAGCGCGCCAAGGACCTGGAAACGGTCGACGGCGCTACGTTCGTCCCAGCCAACCTCACCGTGGTAACCCCGCCCTGGAACTTCCCGGTGGCGATCCCCGCCGGCTCGACGCTTGCGGCACTTGCCTCAGGCTCCGCCGTCGTGATCAAGCCCGCAAAGCAGGCCCGCCGCTCCGGTTCCTTCATGGTGGAGGCCCTGTGGGAGGCCGGCGTCCCGAAGGACGTGCTGGCACTCGTGCAACTCGAAGAGCGTGAGTTGGGCACCCAGTTGGTCTCGCACCCAAGCGTTGACCGCGTGATCCTCACGGGTGGCTACGAAACGGCTGAGCTGTTCCGTTCCTTCCGGCAGGACCTGCCGCTGCTCGCGGAAACCTCGGGCAAGAATGCCATCATCGTCACCCCGAGTGCTGACCTTGACCTGGCAGCGAAGGACGTTGTGTACTCCGCGTTCGGCCACGCCGGCCAGAAGTGCTCCGCCGCGTCACTCGTGATCCTGGTCGGCTCCGTGGCCAAGTCCAAGCGCTTCCACAACCAGCTCATCGACGCCGCCCGTTCCCTGACCGTTGGCTACCCGGAGACCGCCACCACGCAGATGGGACCGATCATCGAGCCCGCCAACGGCAAGCTCCTGAACGCCCTGACCACCCTGGGCGAGGGCGAAACCTGGGCCATCAAGCCCGAACGCCTGGATGAGTCCGGCCGGCTGTGGTCCCCGGGCATCCGCTCGGGCGTCAAGCGCGGTTCCTACTTCCACCTGACCGAGTTCTTCGGACCGGTCCTGGGCGTCATGACCGCCGAAACCCTTGAAGAAGCCATCGCCATCCAGAACGAGATCGAATACGGCCTCACCGCCGGCCTGCACTCCCTGGACTCCGCCGAAATGGGCATCTGGCTGGACACCATCCAGGCCGGCAACCTCTACGTCAACCGCGGCATCACAGGCGCGATCGTCCAGCGCCAGCCTTTCGGTGGCTGGAAGAAGTCCGCTGTTGGCGCCGGAACCAAGGCCGGTGGACCCAACTACCTGATCGGCCTGGCTTCCTGGCTCCCGGCCGAGGCCACCGCCAAGCGGGGCGCCACGCTCCAGGGCGCAGCCTCGCAGATCCTGACCGCGGCCAAGTCGGCTGACGTTACGCCCGAAGAACTCCAGGCCCTCCAGCAGGCACTGTTCAGCGACGCTGCCGCCTGGGATTCCGAGTTCGGCACCCGCAAGGACGTCTCCGGCCTGACCGCAGAACGCAACGTCTTCCGCTACCGCCCCATCCCCGTCACCATCCGCCTTTCCGAAGGCGGGCGGCTCGTGGACCTGCTCCGCACGGTGGCTGCCGGCGCAGTGGCAGGCTCGGCCCTCAAGGTGAGCTCCGCCGTCGTACTTCCGGACGCCGTGGTGACCGTGTTCGCGAACCTGGGCGTCAGCGTGCGGGTTGAGGACGACGCCGCGTGGCTGGCCCGCGCAGCAGCGTTCGACGGCGGCCGCATCCGCCTGATCGGTGGCGACTTCACCGCGCTGAGCGCGGCGACCGGTGGCCGTCCCGACATCGCTGTCTACCACGGTGTGGTGACGCAGGCTGGCCGGATTGAGATGCTGCCGTTCCTTCGCGAGCAGGCCGTGTCCATCACGGCCCACCGCTTCGGCACGCCGAACCACCTCTCGGACGAACTGATCTAACAGCCGCGCGGCGCCGGGCTTTCTGATTCTGCGGAAGGCCCGGCGTCGCCTCCTTCGATCGCGTCAGAAACCGTCGATCCCGCCCACCTAGAGAAGACCCGTGTTTGCGGGGCTTGGCGCGGGCCGCCTACAGGAGGGTCCATCGCAGCCTCGACATCGCGGACCGACGGGTTCTGGAAGATGTTTTGATGCAGCACAGCAGGTACAGCCAGCTGATCCAGGCGGCCGACCTGATTGCCTATTGCTCATTCCACAAACACCTTCAGGACCATCCCGAAATTTGGGGTGACGGCATCACGCCCATGCCCGGGGCCGCGATCGCTTTCAGCAGGCTCCGCAAACATTGGTTGGATGGTTCTGACCAGGGAATGATTTGGTGGAGGCATCCTTAACGCAAGAACCCTCCGGCAATCGGAGGGTTCGCGGGATGCAAGACCCTTCGTACAGCCAGATGAACTGCCTAGGGCCTTGCATTTATCAAGGTATCACTCTCACTTGTCACGTCAAAGTGCGATCCCTTAGTTCGGCCAACCCAGCCGCTCAAGCCGGCTGCGGGCCGCGAGTTCGCTGGGGCCGCGCCGGCCAAGGGCCAGGCGAACCATGGCCAGGGCGAGTCTTGCGGCCGGGATGGCGGGCAGTGGGACCGGGCCGATCCGGGCCGTCTTGAGCCCAAGCATTTCCCGATACTCCGGTTCGAGGCTTTCGACGGCGGCCGCGAAGAGAATGCGGTACCCCGGCCGCAGCAAGGGGCTTAATGGCGGGTGGCGGATGAAAGCCACGGTCTCGGCCAGCCGTTCGTCGGAGCGAAGGACGCCGGAGGCGCGCCACTCTTCGATTTCCCTGCGGACGGAGGCCTCGGTGAGGGGCGGATACTCGACGCCCATGAGCCGGCCCGCCGAAGCCCACTGACGGACGTACGCATCGGGTCCACCGGGAATTGGCCGGCCGAAGATGCGGTGCGCCGTGAGGAAGGACTCCGCGTAGGTCACATGTACCCACCGGAGGAGTTCGGGATCATTGGCCTGGTACGTCCGCTGGACCCCGTTCCCATCCACATACGTCCCCCTGACGTGTTTGTGGATCTTCCGGACCCGGCCGCTCGCCTCCTTGGCCGCTTCCGTGGACCCGTAGGTCACCGTGAAGATCCAGCGGATGGTGGTGGCGAGCCGGCCAAGGGGATCTTCCTTGAAGCCGGAGTGCTCGTACACGCCGGCGAGTGCTCCTGGATGCAAGGCCTGCATCAGGAGCACCCGGATTCCGGCAACGAGGGTGGACATTGAGCCGTGCACAGCCCAGACCGCCGACCCCGGAAGGTGATATCCGGCGTCGTTCCCTTCGGCAAGGCGCGGCACCCAATCCGGCGGCGTTCCGGAGGTTCCCGTGAACGTGCGCTGGAGCTCGTGCCGGTAGTCGAGGAAAAGGTTCCTCATGCCTACAAACTACACGCGGGCGCGGCGCTTGGCAGGTGCCGCTGCCACCAGCAGGGCAGCAATCGCGACGGCGGCACTCAGGATGAGTCCCGGACGGTACTGGTCCAGCATGGCCTGGGCGCTGACGGTGCCCGCGGCCTGACCGTGTCCGCTCACCAAAGCCGTGGTGACGGCGAGGACGAGTGCGGCACCTACCTGGGTGCTGGTTTGGATCAGGCCGGCGGCGAGTCCTTGCTCGGAATCGCGGATGCCTTCCGTGGCCAGAACATTGATGGACGGGAAGGCCCAGGCGAAACCAATGCCCAGCAGGACCACCGAGGGCAGGATGTCCAGCGCGTAGTTGGGCGTGGTGCCAACGCGAAGGAACAGGACGTAGCCCAGGCCAAGGGCGGTAAGTCCGGTGAGGATGAGTTGCTTTGCCCCGAACTTTTCGATCAGCCGGTCCGCGAAGGGCGCACTCGTGGCCACGAGCAGGCCTGCGGGAAGCAGTGCCAGGGCCATGCCCAAGGGAGTCCAGCCGAGCACCGACTGCAGGAACATGGTGACGATGAACTGGAAGCTCAGGTAGGACCCGAATAGCCCGACGGCGCTGAGGTTGGCCCGGGCCACCCAGCCCTCCTTCAGGATGCCGAAGCGGATCAACGGGTGCTTCACCTTGTTCTCGATGACCGCGAAGGCTGCCAGCACGGCGGCAGATACTGCGAATCCGGCGATTGTTGCCACAGATCCCCAGCCCTGTTCAGGCGCCGAAACCAAGGTGTACACCAGGCCGAGCATGCCCAAGGCGAGCGTTACGGCGCCCCAGATGTCGTGCCCGCTGTTCTCGGCCGAGGGCTTGTCCTTCGGGATGAACCTGATGCCCAGCAGCACCACGACCACGGCGATCGGTACTGAGACCAGGAACGTCCAGCGCCAGCTCAGGCTGGTCATGAGGCCGCCAACCACCAGGCCCAGGGAGAAGCCGCTTGCGCCGAAGGTAGTGAAGATGGACAGCGCCTTGTTGCGGGCCCGGCCCTCGGCGAAGTTGGTGGTGATGATGGAGAAACCGGTGGGCGCGGTGAACGCCGCAGCGAGGCCCTTCACGAAGCGCGTTGCGATCAGGATGGCGGGGTCGTCAACCAATCCGCCCAGGAGCGATGCGGCGGCGAACACTGAGAGCGCTATGAGGAAGATCCGACGGCGGCCCAGAAGGTCCGCGAGCCGCCCACCCAGGAGGAGCAGGCTTCCGTAGCCAAGAACGTAGGCGGAAACGATCCATTGCAGGGAATCGGTACCGAGGTTGAGTTCGTGACCGATGGAGGGCAGGGCCACGCCAACCATGGAAACGTCCAGGCCGTCCAAGGCCAGGACCGTGCACACGACCATCAGCAGGAGCCATTGGGCACGGGTCCAGCGGACTGCGGAAACCAAGGCATCGGCAGGTCTTTGAAGGGTGGTGGGTGATGTCATGTTCTTCAATGTAGATGACACGTCATTCAATGACAAGGAATATGACATGTCATCTTATGACGTGGATTCAAATGACGTCATGAACTAGAATCGGACCATGGCAACGACGCGTGATCGCCAGCTGGTTGAGCAGTGGCGCAACATCCAGGACTCCTACTTCCGCACCGCAGGAGCCTTGGACCGCGCCTTGGAGGCCAAGTTCGATATCGGCCTGAATGAGTTCGAGATCCTGGACCTCGTCGCCGAATGCGCCGACGCCGCGTGCCGCATGAAGCAATTGGGGGAGCGGACCCCCATGACCCAAAGCGCAGTCTCCAAAGTGGTGGACAGGCTCGAAAAAGCCGGGCTGGTTTCACGGCAAACCTGCGCCGATGACCGCCGGTCGCTGTTCCTCGAACTCACTGAGGCAGGCCGGGCCTTGCATGCTTCGGCGGCGATCGAGCACCGGGCCTTGCTCAAGGAAAACCTGGCCTGAGCCCACCCTCCCCAAAGCTCAAGGCGTCTTGAGGAAAAACTGAGCCAACCTTTCACGCGCAGGCAACCTTGAAGACTTTATTTTCGCCCTGAGAACGGCAACAATGGTGCTTGCACGCCAGGCTGGGGTTTGGTGCCGCTGGCTTTTGGGGAGTGTTTTTGTGGGCAAGCATCATGAATCAGACCGGGTAGCAATCCTGGTGCGCACCGAGGGTTTCCGCCGCGTCTTCTTCGCCGCGACCCTCGCGGTGGCCGCGTTCTTTGCTTTCGGATTCCAACCACTGACGTCCGCGTCCTCAACCTCGCTGAATGGGGCCCTGGCCCAGGGCGTGGTGGGACCGAATTCCTTGGGCAGCCTGGCGCCGCCCGACGCCCAGACCCTTGTGATGGACAACCTGCCCGAGCCTCCGCAGCAAACGGCCGGCACGCCCATGGTGTACTTCGACCGGGCACTGGTCCACGCCGTAGGTGCCGACGGGTCGGGCGCCCTGAACGTCGCATCCGCCGGGCTGCCCCGTCCGCCTGCCGGCTACTTGTACGCGCCCCTTGAGGTGCTCAACCCCAGCTCGTCCTACGGCTACCGCATCAGCCCGCTGACCGGCCTGCCCGGTGAATTCCACTGGGGACAGGACTACGCCGCAGCCTGCGGGACCCGCGTCTACGCTGCCGATTCCGGCGTGGTCAAGGCCGTGGGCTGGCACATCTGGGGTGGCGGCAACCGCGTTGAGATCGAGCACGGCAACGGTCTGGTGACAACGTACAACCACCTTCAGGCCATTGGAGTGACCCAAGGCCAAAGCGTCCGGGTTGGCCAGGTCATCGCCGAGGTCGGAACCACGGGGTGGTCCACTGGCTGCCACCTCCACTTCGAGACAATCGTCAACGGCCTCCACACCAACCCCAACCAATGGCAGCTCCTGCCCACCAAGCAGGTGGACCCGCTGCAGCCGATCACCATGGTCAACTATCAGCCGGGAGTTGGCACCGGTTCCAGCGCGCCGCAGTGGGCCGTTCCCGTTTCGGACGGCACCACCCGCGCGGTTATTGGCGGTGAACACGAGGAAGACGTTGCCCCGCCGGTCACGCCAAGCAACCCTGGCGGCACGGCCACCACCCCGGGCGGTACAGCCACCACCCCGGGCGGTACTGGCACCCCCACACCAAGTCCGACGGCGACTGCCTCGCCTTCGCCGTCGGCGACGGCTACCCCAAGTCCGACGGCGACTGCCTCGCCTTCGCCGTCCGCGACGGCTACCCCAAGTCCGACGGCGACTGCCTCGCCTTCGCCGTCCGCGACGGCTACCCCGAGCCCGACGGCCACCGCGACGCCGACCCCGACTGCTCCGCCCTCGCCGAGCACTACGGCAACGCCGACGCCAACGGCAACGCCGACCCCGAGTGCGACCGCCACGGCACCCGCTGCAACGGCCACGACGCCGGCTCCGGCCACCACCACTGCACCAGCCCCGGCAGTTGCTCCCGCCGCGCCCGCCACCCAGCCGAGCGTCCCTGCTTCGGCGCCTGTCGCCGTCGCGCCGGCACCGAAAGCAGTCGCTCCGGCTCCGGCGGTGGTTGCTCCGGTGCCCGCCGTCGTGGCGTCAGTGCCTGCGGTGACGCAGCCGGCGGCACCGGTCACCCCGGCAGCGCCTGCGCCTGCTCCGACCACGACGCTCGTCGCCATGTTGCCGACGGTGGTCCTGCCGCCTGGATACGTCCTGATCGCTCCGGACCTGGTCCGGAAGCCGGACGGCACCACGGTGCCGTTGTCCAGCCTCATTCTTCCCACCCCGTAGCGCGGCGAAACGCGGACACCCCGCGTTTCGTGGCCCTTACGAAGCTCCCGTAAGCTCGATGGCGGCAATCCCGCCAGCCGACGTCGTCAGGAAGCGATCCATGAGCACCCTCTACAGCATTCCCCTGACCGCGAAGGCCAACGTCCTGGGCAAGGAGCAACATCCGCTGTTTTCGGAACTGACCCGGGACCAGGACGGCCAGCCGGTCAAGGTGAAATGGAACTTTGAAAGGTTCGTCATCAACCGCCAGGGAGAAATGATCGCACGGTTCCCATCCGCCGTGGAGCCCGACTCCGAAGACCTTGTAGAAGCAGTGGAAAAGGCATTGGCATAAGCCTGGAATTCCAGAAAGGAGGAAAGTAATTTTCCAACATTCCGCCGGATATTAGCCAAGTGTTGGCTTCCCGTCTGGTTGGATTGGTCCTACTGGGGTTACACGGGAGGCGCCGTCTCCCACCTAACGCTAAGGCAGCTATGGAGCTCATCGAGGCCGAGTACCCGAAACCAGGTCATGTGCTGTTGCACTTGAGCGATCTTCACCTGGTGGGCGGACCCGGCACACTCTACGGTTCGGTGGACAGCACTGCCAGGCTGCAGGAGATCTGCGACCAGATCATCGCTTCCAGGCTGAAGCCGGCAGCCATCATCTTCACCGGAGACCTCGCCGACCGCGGCGAACTCGAAGCGTACCGGCGGCTCCGCGAGATGATCGAGCCCGTGTGCGATGCCCTCGGAGCCAGGGCCATCTGGGCCATGGGCAACCATGACGACCGCGCCAATTTCCGATCCGCGTTCGTGGACGCCTCGGAAAACAGCCGGCCCCAGGACCCGATGGACCGCAGCTACTTCGTCAACGGCCTGCGGATCATCACCCTGGACACCACAGTCCCCGGTTTCCACCACGGCGAACTGTCCGAGGAACAGTTGGAATGGCTCGCGGACGAGCTCTCCACCCCGGCGCCGGACGGCACCATCCTTGCGCTCCATCACCCGCCCGTGCCGTGCGTCCAGGACCTGGCGGTCCTGGTTGAGCTGCGTGGCCAAGCCGCGCTGGCCGACGTCGTGCGCAATACGGATGTCCGATCCATCCTTGGAGGCCACCTGCATTTCTCCACCACGGCGAGCTTCGCCGGCATCCCTGTCTCGGTCGCTTCCGCGACGTGCTACACGCAGGACCTGGGCGTCACGGCCGGCGGCCAGCGCGGGCGCGACGGTGCGCAGGCCTACAACATGGTCCACGTGTACGAGCACACGATTGTGCACTCCGTGGTGCCGATGTCCGGCGGCGTGACCGTGGGCGATCCCGTGGATGCCGAGGAGGTTCAGCGGCGGCTTGCCGCAGCCGGGATCACCATCCCGAAGCACCCGCGGACCAGCCGGCCGCGGCAGCCCCGGGTGCCCGTGGCACCGCGTGGTGCTACTTCTCCCAAGGTGCCTTGACCGGGAAGTACTTCTCCAGGAAGTCGGTGACCAGCCCGGCCCGTTCGTCGGCGTGGACCTCTGGGAAGCTGCCGTCGTTGAGGCAGAAGAGGTCCATGTTCCGCTTGGCCAGGAGCTTGGGCAGGTAGTGCAACCCGGACCACAGGGTGGTGTCAACGTACTTGACCTTGGCGTTGGTCTGGGTGACTGCACGGCCTGTCAGGAGCGCGTAGTAGTGGTAGAACGAGTTGGTCACCGAGATGTTGTCCGCGGCCCGGAAACGGCTGGCCGCCGTCTTGGTGAACTCTTCCGGGAATTCCTGCTCCATGCGTGCCACCACGCTGCGGCGGATCGGGGCAGCGGTGTGTTCCAGGTGCCGGGTGGTGATCCTGCCGAAGCGCTTCCAGAGCAGCTTGCGGTTGACGCGGGCCGCATTCTCAAAGCCGCTGCGTTCGGCGTCGTTCTCGCCCAAGCCGATCCTGGTGTTGGCCTCGATGAACTTGGTGATGCCTCCGGGGGTGAAGAACATGTCCGGCCCCACCGGACGGCCAAAAAACATGTCGTCGTTGGAGTAGAGGAAATGCTCCGAGAGCCCATCGATGTGGTGGATTTGGCACTCGACGGCCTGTGAATTGTGCGTGGGCAGCACCGAGGGGTCGGCGAAGAACTCCTCGCTGCGGACAATCGTCACCTTCGGATGGTCCGCCAGCCAGGCAGGGGCGGGGGAGTCCGTGGCAATGAAGATCTGGCGGATCCATGGCGCGAACATGTGCACCGAACGCAGCGCATACTTGAGTTCGTTGATCTGGCGGTAGCGGGCCTCATGGTCGTCGCCCTCGCCCAGGATGGCGTCCGCCTGCTGGGCACGCCGCGCGGCGATGTAGGCAGGGTCCGTGCCGTCAACCCAGGAGAAGACGATATCCACGTCGAAGTCGATATCGCTCGCGTGGTCCGCGAACATGTTCTCGATCGTGGGCCATTCAAGTCCATGACGCTGCACGGAGCCGCGGACCGCGTCCTGCCGCAGCAGGGTCCGGCGGGTCAGCGAGTTCTCCACGGGCAGTTCCAGCCTGTCGCCGTCGAAGCGCCACAGCTCCAGTTGGACACCGAGCGCAGGGCCGTACCAAAGGCCTCCTTCGGTCTCCACCCGGGGCCGGTACAGCCGGAAGATCCGGGACTTGCGGTTGGCGGACAACTCGCCGTCGGCCACCAGCACCGAGGCCTTCTTCTTGGCGTCCACGGTCATCGAGTAGAAGGGTTCGTTCCGGAAGGCCTCCACCAGTGCGTCCCGGACGGCCTTGCGGGACTCCCAATCCACGGCGATGACGGGCCGTTCGTCGTTGCCGCGCACCAGAATGAAGTCGACGCGGGCAGCGTCCAGTGCCGCCCGGACCGCCAGGAGGTCGGACACCATGGCCTGTTGCGGTGTGAGGTCCGCATTGACCAGCGCGTACCGCCCGCGGTGACGGACGACGTCGGACCTGTGCTTGAGGTGCGCGACGACGGCAGGCGAGGACGCCTCGACGATCGCGTCCTCTTCTACGGTGGGGCTGCCGTGGTAAACCGGATCGACCTGTGCTTCAGTGATGGCTGCTTCTCCGTACTGTTCCGTGGTGCGTGGGTGGGCCTGCTGCTAGATGTCCAGCGCTTCGCGCCAGCTGCGCAGGAAGGCGCCGCCGGCGTCGTCGTGGATGACGTCGTCCGCCAACTCCAGGTCCGCCGCGGTGAGGATGGTGTAGGGCTTGACGGGCACGCCGTCAGCGGGACGGACGTCCACGTGCTTGACCTCGTGGTCGTTGTGGTGGAGCCAGTCTGCCATGGCGTAGTCCGTGCGGGAATCGCCCACCGTCCGCCACGCCAGCGGCGTGATGCCTTGGGCTGCGAGGAGTTCGACGGCGCGGCTGGCGCCCAGGTCCTTGCCCAAGCGCACGGATTCGATGTCGGTGGAAATGATGGTGGGGTCCAGGCGGTAGTCGGCAGTATCGTCCGATTCCGGTGCATGGTGGTCCAGGAGCGCTGCGTTGAGGCCGTGCCGGTTCAGGATATCCAGGGCATCGGCGTCGAAGAGCTTCTGTTCCTCGAGGTAGTCCGCGCTGGCAACGTCCAGATGCTGTTCCACGGAGACCATGGCCCGCTTGGTCTCGTCGAAAAACATGTGTGCCGAGTAATCCTCGGCCACCAGGCGGCGGATGTCGTCCCCGTAGGCCTTGGGCACGGCGAGCTCGTGGTCCACGTGGATGGGGCCCGGTCCGGCGGAGGTGTAGCTGAACCAGACCGCGCCCTTCTCGCAGATGGCGTGGATGACGGTTCCCGCAGGCATCCCGGCAGCGATCATCGGTTCCATGACCTGCTGGGCGATGAAGGCGTCAGAGCGGCCGGTATTGAAGATGACGGGAATTCCCGCGGATGCCAGCGCCACGAGGTCTGCGATGATGTCCGGCTTGACGTCCCGCGTCACAGGGCTGGCAATGGGACCATCGACGTCGAGCAGCAGTGCGAGGGCCGGGGCTTTCTGGGCAGCGGTCCGGTCAGTGCCGTGGAGCGGTTGAGTCATGCCCCTATTCTGTCAGCCCGCGGCGGCTCCTCCACAGCTGTGACGCAGCGCGAAAGGATAGTCACCATTTGGCTACAACCTGCCTGTGCTGCGGGTCACAAGTTCCGTTAGCGCGGCAACTTCCATAGGCTTGCAGGGTGATCTTCAAAGCTGTGGGCGAGGGACGCCCGTACCCTGACCATGGATACTCTGCGCCGCGTGACTGGGCGGCCCTCCCGCCGCGACCCGTCCGGCTGGACGAATTGGTGACCACCAAGCGCACTTTGGATCTGGAGGCCTTGTTGGCCGAGGATTCAACGTTCTTCGGTGACTTGTTCCCCCACGTGGTCCAGTACCAGGGCACCATGTACCTGGAGGATGGCCTGCATCGGGCAGTCAGGACTGCGCTCCACCAGCGCACCGCCATCCACGCACGCGTGTTGGTGATCGATGGCTAAGCGGCCCAGGGACGTGACCAAGCTCCACGGCCACCACGTAGTCACGGGGGCCGAGCTTCGAGCCACGTTCGCCGAAGACGCCGGGGTTCCCCGCTCCCGCTTCGGGCGTCGACTCTTTCACGCCATTGTCCTGGTCCTGTTGATCGGCGTCATTGCCGCCGGAGCGGTTGGTGCCTGGGCAGTCATGAACGGCGTCATCAAAGTCCCCACGGCAGTGGCCAGCAAAGCCCCCAGCAGCCTGTGTCCCAGCACCACATTCGACTACATCCCGAACGCAACCGTGACCCTCAACGTCTTCAACGCCACCTCCCGCGGTGGTCTGGCCCGCACCGTCGCCGACCAGTTCGCGTCACGTGGCTACAAGGTGGCCTCCGTGGACAACAGCGATACCGCTTACTCGGGCGTGGGCGTAGTGATTTCCGGCGTCAAGGGGCAAGCAGCGGCTTTCAACATCCAGCGGAACCTCGCAGGGACGGACTACTACCAGGACAACCGCGAGGACGAGTCGGTGGACGTCGTCCTCACGCCGGGGTACCAGGGCCTGGTTGATGCGCAGCTCGTGGACCAGGCGCCCGGGAAGCTCAGTTGCCCGCGCGAGGACCAGCGCGTAGTGGACGGCACCAAGTGGCCCATCATCCCCACCAATCCTGCAGGACAGTAGGGAGCTAGCTGGCCAGCGTGTCCGCCGCGCCGTTGCGCACTGGCCGGCCGGCGTCGTCGAATCGCGCGCCCGCACCCAATTGGATAAAGCGCACCGTCTGCGCCGTGGCGGTTTCGACGTCGGCGAGCGGGGCCGGGACCGGACTGTCGCCGTCGGGCGTCCGGTTGCGGCGCGCGGCGCTGGCGGAGAGCGTTCCGTGGATGAGCCGCGCCAACTGGGCAACGTCGATGTCCGGCAGGTAGCCCTGCTGGACGCCGTCGTTGAGGATGTCCTCAAGCAGGATGTTCAACTCGCCCACGTGGTCCGCGAGTTTGGAAAAGGAGCCGGGGGAGAGGACAGCGGCCATTGCCGGGCCTGGTGGCAGGTGCCGGCGGCTCAGGTCCTCCACTTGCGCGCGAACGTACAGCGCCAGGCGGTCCACGGGATTCTCCAAGGCCGCGAGCGACTCCCGAAGGTCCACGATGAAGCGCTCGGTCTCGTCCAGGGCGTACGCGATGAGCAGTTGCTCCATGTCCGCGTAGTAGTTGTAGACGGCGGTTCGGCCAACTCCTGCGTGCCGGGCCACGTCTGTCATGGTGAGCCCGGGGAGCCCATGGGTGAAGAGGAGCTCTCCGAAGGCGGTCAGTATCCGTCGTTGGGTCTCGGCGCGTTGGGCAGCATTCGTGGCGGCCGTGATCCTTGGCATATAGACACTTTACAGGGATCTGTCAGCAAGTTGGGGATCCAGCGGGGGTGGGCTGCGAACTCGCGTAGCATCGATCCAACCGGACAAAAATCAAAAGGGGGACTGTTGCGGGCAACGGTCAAGGATGTGGCGCGCCGCGCGGGGGTGTCGCCGAAAACCGTCTCGAACGTCATGAACGGAATCGTGCCGGTGAGCGAATCGACGCGCCTCCGGGTGGAGCAGGCCATGCAGGAGCTGGACTACGTTCCCAATTTGTCCGCGCGGGGCCTCCGTAACGGCCGGTCCGGGGTCATCGGCCTGGCCTTGCCGGACCTGGCTACACCCTTCTCTGCCGAGATGGCGCACCACCTGGTGGAAGTCGCCCATGAGCAGGGTTGGAGTGTCCAAATCGAAGAAACCGGCTCGGACCCGCATCGCGAGCAGGAACTCATGACCCGCGCCAGGGCAAACCTGATTGACGGGCTCATTCTGAAC
Source organism: Paenarthrobacter sp. NPDC089988 (assembly GCF_044748465.1). NCBI lineage: Bacteria > Bacillati > Actinomycetota > Actinomycetes > Micrococcales > Micrococcaceae > Paenarthrobacter > Paenarthrobacter sp. NPDC089988. Next base: position 47,177 of record NZ_JBIVGD010000023.1, on the reverse strand, counting down.
CCTGTGGTGTTGCAGGAAAGCGCCGTGAAGGTTGGGATTTCCCTTCCTCCCGTGGTCCTTTTGGGTGAGGTAACCCAGCACCTGGCGGACCGCGTGTATGTGGACAGCTTTGCCGCGGCCCGGGACATGACTTTGGCGCTGGCGAAGAACGGACGACGGCGGATTGCGGCCTTGGGCATCAACCGCGGACGGCATTCGGCCACTGCGATCCACCGGGCGGCCGGTTATGAAGCGGCGTTGGAATCCCTCGGCATCGAGGCCGATGACGAACTCCTGATCCGCTGCGAAAAATGGACCTCCGAGTCGGCTGCGCGGGCGCTCACTGAGTACCTGGATTCCCATCCAGTGCCGGAAGCCCTCTTCTGTTTCACGGACTCCATGGCACTGGGCGCACTCAATGCACTGTGGAAGCTCGGAATCCGTGTGCCGGAAGACGTCGCCGTTGCCGGATTCGACGACGTTGCGGACGGACGCTTTGCCGTCCCGCCGTTGACCACGGTGTCGTTCGACAAGCGCACCATCGCCTCCGAGGCCATCCGGTTGTTGACCGAACGCATGGCCAGCAGGCATGAGGAGCAGCGGGTGGTGCAGGTGGGCTATTCGATCGTGGAGCGGGCCAGTACTGGCGGCTGAACCTCTGGTTGCCATCGGTGGCCCGTGTCCTGGCCGTGGAGGATGAGTAAATTGTTTGCGCTAACAATTTTCTCTTGCCGTGTCTATTACATCGATGTAATGTGAGAGCTGCGTCACTCGCCGGGCCACCATTTACCCGGAACCGTGAAGCACCGGAACCGGACTTTTGCAATGAAGCAGTGCCCTTTCAGCGGACCCATCCAAAGGAGTGACGGGTGAAGCAGTTCGAATCTTTGACCGGGAGACAGCTATCCCGGAGGCAACTCATCGCCGGATCCGCGGCCTTGGGAGGCCTTGCCCTTGCCGGCAGCCTCAGTGGTTGCGGCGGTGCAGCCCAAGCGACGGCGGCGCAGGACATCGACTTCTGGCACCTCCTCTCCGGAGGTGACGGGATCAAGATGCAGGCCATGATCAACAGCGCCAACAAGGCCAATCCCGGGTTCACGGTGCACCCAACAGTTCTCGCCTGGGGACCGCCGTACTACACCAAGCTCGCCATGGCCTCGGCGGGAGGACGTCCGCCAGAGGTCGCAATCATGCACGCAAGCAGGGTGCCCGGCTACGCTCCCGGCGGCTTGATCGATCCGTGGGACCTGGATCTCCTGGCCGAGAACGGCATCACGGGCGAGCACTTCGCGCCGCGCATCTGGGAGAAGAGCCAGCAGGGCGGCAAGGTCTTCTCCATAGCACTGGACTCGCACCCGTTCATCATGTTCTACAACAGGGACGTGGCGGACAAAGCCGGAGTGATGGGGAGCGACGGCCAACTCCAGGACGTTACGTCGCCGCAGGACTTCAAGGCCATGGCAGTCGAGATGCAGAAAGTTACCGGTGCCCACGGGTTGTCCTTCGGTTACCTGGGCAGTGGCTCCCAGATGTGGCGCCTCTTTTACACGCTCTATAAGCAACACGGAGCGGACATGGAACTGACCCCGGGCCAGCCCATGAAGGTGGACCGGGACGCGGCGATCGAGTCCTTGGAGTTCATGGCATCGCTGTTCGACGACACCATCGCGGCCAAGAGCGGTGACATCAGTACGGGCATCGCCGAGTTTGCCCGGGGCGGTTCCGGAATGCTGTTCAGCGGTGTGTGGGAACTGCCCACCATGAAGAAGGCCGGCATCCCCGTGGATGCTGCCACCATCCCCACGCTCTACGGCACACCGGCGTCGTACGCTGATTCGCACTCCTTCGTCCTTCCGCGGCAACTCAGGGTCAACGAGGAGAAACGGCGGGACGTCTACAAGTTCGTCAGCGACGTCCTGAAAGGCTCGCTGTCCTGGGCCGAGGCAGGCCACATTCCCGCGTACCAGCCGGTGGTCCAATCGCAGGCGTACCGCGAGCTGACGCCCCAGATCCACTACGCCAACGCGGCGGACATCATTGCCTACGATCCTGAGGCCTGGTTCAGCGGCTCGGGTTCCGACTGGCAGACGTACTTCGCGGAGAACGTCCAGAACGTGCTGCTCGGCAGGGACAAGGCAGCCGTTGGCTGGGATGCCTTCGAGCGCCGCACCAACACCCTTCTTTCCCAACCCAACCCGGTGTAACGGGCCAAGCCCCGAGCGACAAAGGAGTCCTTAGATGAGTTCCCCTACCTTGTCCCGGCGAAACCCCGGGACCCCCACCATTCCTGCCGCAGGTACAGCCAAGTCCCTGCGACGCTCCCGCGACAACCTCAGCGGCTGGGGTTTCGCCACCCCGTTCCTGGTTTTCTTCCTGGTGTTCCTCGTATGGCCGCTCATTTACGGGCTGTACATGAGCTTCACCGGCAAATCCCTCACCGGGGCCAATGACAGCCTCATCGGTTTCGCCAATTACACCGAAGCCCTGGCCGACGCAGACATGTGGCGGTCCTTGGGCAATACGGTCTACTTCACCGTGATCAGCACCGTTCCCTTGGTCCTGGTGGCCTTGGTGATGGCGGCCTTGCTCAACATCGGGCTGCCGGCACAGTGGCTTTGGCGGCTCTCCTACTTTGCGCCGTACCTGTTGGCCTCCACGGTGGTAAGCCTGTTCTTCACCTGGATGTACAACCCGCAGCTGGGCCTGATCAATGACTTCCTGGCCAAGATCGGCCTGCCCAAAGTGGCTTGGCTCAACGATCCCAACGTGGCCATGTGGGCCATAGTCATCGCCACGCTCTGGTGGACCGTGGGCTTCAACTTCCTCCTTTACCTGGCAGCCATGCAGAACATTCCTGCCCAGCACTATGAGGCGGCATCGCTGGACGGTGCGGGGGCCTGGCGTCAGTTCTTCTCCATCACCTTGCCGCAGCTCACGCCAACCACGGTGATGATCGTGCTCCTGCAGATCCTGGCCTCGTTGAAGATCTTCGACCAGGTGTACCAAATGACGGCCGGTGGTCCCGGTGGATCAACCCGTCCCGTGGTGCAGTACATCTTCGAGTCCGGGTTCACCGGCTATCGGCTGGGCTACTCCGCAGCCATCTCCTACATCTTCTTCGGACTGATCGTGTTGGTCTCCGTCATGCAGTTCGTCATCACCCGCCGCAGGAGCGCATAACCATGGCAACCACAACCCTTACCCGGCCCGCGGCACCGCAAGCGACCGCGCAACAGCTCCGCCAACCCCGCAAGAAGCCGACCATCGGCAAGATCGCGGCCATCGTCGTCGCGGCCGTGATCGCTGTCCTGTGGCTGGTTCCCTTTGCCTGGGCCACCGTCACCGCTTTCAAGACCGAGACGGATGCCGCCGCTCCAAAGGTGACGTGGGTGCCGCCGTCGGGCTTTACCGTGGACGCGTTCGTCAAGGTGTTCCAAGATGGCAACATCCCGCTCTGGACCTGGAACTCGCTCTACACCTCGGTGGCCATCACGGCGATCACACTGGTGATCTCGGCACTCGTGGCGTATGCCCTGTCCAGGATCGACTTCAAGGGCAAGAAGGTCTTCATGACCGTGATCATTGCCTCGATCATCGTCCCGCCACCGGTGTTGATCATCCCGCTGTTCTACCAAATGCTCGCGCTGAACATGATCGACACCTCATGGGCCATCATCCTGCCGCAGGTCATCCACCCTGCCATGGTGTTCGTGCTGAAGAAGTTCTTCGACCAGATTCCCCGCGAGCTCGAGGAAGCGGCAGTGATGGACGGGGCCAGCCGTTTGCGGATCTTCACCCAGATCATCCTGCCGTTGTCCCGGCCCATCCTGGCCGCCGTCGCGATCTTCGTGTTCATCGGCGCGTGGAACAACTTCCTGTGGCCGTTCATCGCCACCAACGACGATTCGTTGCTGACCCTGCCCGTTGGACTGCAGACCATCAAGAGCGCCTACGGCATCCAGTATGCGCAGAACATGGCATCCGCTTTGCTCGCGGCCCTGCCGCTCATCCTCGTCTTCCTGTTCTTCCAGCGCCAGATCATCAAAGGCGTGGCGACGACGGGACTCGCCGGAACTTGACCCGGCACCTTTTCCAGCAATCACCAGACTTAAGGAGAACCATGTCCCGCGCCCGCATTACCCTCGACCGCGATTTCACGGTAGGGGAAGTACCCCGCCGCCTCTTCGGCTCCTTCGTGGAGCACATGGGCCGCTGCGTGTACACCGGCATCTACGAACCCGGCCACCCCGAAGCTGACGAAAACGGCTTCCGGCAGGACGTCCTCAAACTCGTCAAGGAACTCGGTGCCACCGTCATCCGGTACCCCGGCGGCAACTTCGTCTCCGGCTACAACTGGGAAGATGGCATCGGCCCGCGGGAAAACCGGCCCCGCCGGCTCGACGGAGCCTGGCACACCGTGGAAACCAACGCGTTCGGCCTGCACGAGTTCGTGGACTGGTCCAGGCAGGCCGGCACGGAGATCATGGAGGCCATCAACCTTGGCACCAAGGGCGTCGAGGAAGCCCGTGCCATCGTGGAGTATTCAAACCACCCCGGAGGCAGCTACTGGTCCGACCTCCGGGCGAAGAACGGCCACAAGCATCCGTTCGACATCAAACTCTGGTGCCTCGGGAACGAGATGGACGGGCCGTGGCAGATCGGCCACAAGACCGCCGACGAATACGGACGCCTGGCGCAAGAGGCAGCAAAGGCCATGCGTTACGTGGATCCGTCCATAGAACTCGTGGCGTGCGGCAGCTCGAACTCCCGGATGCCCACGTTCGGTGACTGGGAGCAGACGGTCCTCACGCACACCTATGACGAGGTGGACTACGTTTCCCTCCACGCCTACTACTTCGAAGAAGAAGGCGACGTGGGGAGCTTCCTGGCTTCCGCCGTCGATACCGATTACTTCATCGAGTCGGTCATAGCCACCGCGGATGCGGTGCGGGCGAAAGGCAAGCACAAGAAGCACATCAACCTGTCCTTCGACGAGTGGAACGTCTGGTACCAGCGTGGCCGCGACACCGAGGACCAGCTGAGCAACATCGTCAAGGGACCGTGGCGCGAGCATCCCCGCGTCATCGAGGACAAGTACAACGTGACGGACGCCGTGGTGGTGGGAACGCTGCTCAATTCGCTGTTGCGCCACGGCGACCGCGTTCACATCGCCAACCAGGCCCAGCTGGTCAACGTGATCGCGCCGATCCTGTCCGAGGAAAACGGGCCCGCCTGGAAGCAGACCATCTTCCATCCGTTCGCCCGCATGGCTGAGCTCGCCAAGGGCCAGATCCTGCGCTTGTCCGTGGACTCGGACAAGTACTCGAACAACCGCTTCGGTGACACGGACCTGGTGGATGTCAGCGCCACCTGGAACGAGGAGACAGGTCGGGTGGCCTTGTTCTTCGCCAACCGCGGCTTGGACGAGGCGGCCGACGTCGAAACGGCTTTGCGGGGTTTTGACGCGCGTCAGGTGGTGCGCGCCGAAGTCCTGGAAATGCCCGACGGCGGCGACCGGTTCACGGTCAACAGCCAGTCCCAGCCGGACCGGGTTGGATTGGTGCCGCTGGAGAACGTCAAGGCCAGCGGGTCCGAGCTTCGGTTGACGCTGCCCGCCCTGTCCTGGGCCGTCGTCGAGCTTGAGGTCGCGAAAGCCTAGCTGGCTAGATGCTGCAGCCGTCGGGGCCGCAGGCCTCGGCGTCTGTGGCGCCCACCGGGATCAGCGGGTTGGCTTCCTGCCACGCCTGGTTCAGGGCCTGGGAGAAGAGCTCGGCCGGCTGGGCGCCCGAGATGCCGTACTTGCGGTCGATCACGAAGAACGGGACGCCCGTAACACCGATGGCGCGGGCCTCGTTGATGTCCCGGTTGACGGCGTCGGTGTACTTGTCCGTGGTGAAGAGCTCCGCGACTTCGCTTTCCGGAAGGCCCAGGGAAGCGCCGAGTTCGCTGAGGTAGTCCTGGTTGCCAATGTCCTTGCCGTGCTCAAAGTGGTCGCTGAGCAGGCGTTCCTTGGCCTGGTCCTGGCGGTTGTGCGCCGCGGCGAGGTGGATGAGGCGGTGCGCCGTGAAGCTGTTGGCAACCACGACGGTGTCGAAGTGGTAGTCCAGGCCTTCGCCCTTGGCAGTCTCCGTGACGTGCGCGAACATCTGCTTGACCTGCTCCGGGGCCATGCCCTTGCGCTTGCTCAGGTAATCGAGTTCCGTGCCGTCGTAGTGCTCGGGGACGGAAGGGTCCAGCTGGTAGCTCTTCCATTCAACATCCACGGATTCGCGGTGCGGGAACCCTGCAAGGGCGGTTTCGAAACGGCGCTTGCCGATGTAGCACCAGGGGCAGGCGACGTCGGACCAGATCTCAATCTTCATGGTTTCGTCAACCGGGAGGAAGGGGGGAGCATTCCGAAAAAGGCCTGTTAGATTCCTCACGGGGCTTATAGCCTTATTGAGGGTTGTGAAGTCAGCTCCTGGTTTGGGGGTTTTGCGCGGAGGCCCCAGCATGCGCATCGGACTCATTGTAGGACCTTGGTTCACCGTCCCGCCTGAGAGATACGGCGGCACCGAACGGGTTGTTGACGCCTTGGCACGGGCCCTCGTGGATGCCGGGCATGAGGTTGTCCTTGCGGCGGCGTCGGACAGCACGTGTCCCGTGCCCCAGGTGAGCGGCTTCGGCCCCAGCGCGCCGGAAGAACTCGGGTGCACGCTGAGCGAGCTGAGCCACGTGGTGCAGGCCTACCACGGGTTGCGGGGCATGGACATCATTCACGACCACACCTTGGCGGGTCCCCTTTATGCGCACCGTCCGGCCGACACTCCCGTGGTGACCACCATCCACGGCCAGCTCACGGCGCAATCCGCCGGTCTTTACCGCGCGATGGCCGGGGACACTGCCATCATCGCGATCTCCCACGACCAACGGTCCATGGTTCCGGACCTCGACGTTGCCTCGGTCATCCACCACGGACTGGACCTCTCCACGGTGTCAGTTGGCGACGGAAGCGGTGGCTACGCCTGCTTCGTGGGCCGGATGTGCCCGGACAAAGGCCTCATGGAGGCGGTGCACATTGCACGGGAGGCAGGTGTCCCGCTCCGGATCGCCGCCAAGATGCACGCCAAGGACGAAGTCCGGTTCTACCAGGAAGTCGTACGGCCTTTCCTTGGCCCGGACGAAGAGTTCCTCGGCGAGCTCTCCGACCCGGAAAAGTATGAACTCATGGGTGGTGCCGTAGCCCTGATCAACCCCATCCAGTGGCCCGAGCCGTTCGGCCTGGTGATGATCGAGGCACTCGCCACGGGTACCCCTGTGTTGGCCACCAGGATGGGTGCAGCTCCCGAAATCGTGAGGCACGGCGAAACCGGCTATCTCGCTGATGTGGGAGATTTGGCCGACTACGTGGAGGCCGCGGTTTCCTTGTCCAGGGCGGCCTGCCGTCGAGCGGTGGACGAGTACTTCAGTGCCACCCGGATGGCTGAGGAGCACGTGGCGTTGTACTCGCGGGTGATCGAAGAGTTCCGTTCGCGGGCGTTCCAGGCGGCTCCCTTTGCCTGACTAGAGCCGGTGCTCCATCACGAAGTCGTGCTCTACGGAGTCGCCCAGCGTGAAGGACTTGGTGCCCACCCGCTGGAAACCGGACTTCTCGTAGAAACGGATGGCCTTGGCGTTCTCGCTGTTGACGCCCAGCCACACACCGGCGGCGCCCTTGTCCGCGGCATCGGCCAAGGAGGCCTTGATCAGGCGGGACGCTGCCCCCTTGCCGTGGTGGTCGGGGTGTACGTAGCATTTGCTGAGCTCCGCGGACGGCAGCGCCGAGAGGACCGAGGCTACGTCTGGGTCGCTTGCCGGTTTGGCGATCAGCATGGTGTACCCGTTCAGCTGCCCGCCGTCGTCGAGCACCAGGATGGTGATGTTCGCATCGGCGAGGTACTCCGTGAAGTTGGCCTCGCTGAGCGTGCGCTCAAGGTGGGCTTGGATGTCTGCCGGCGATGCCCCGGGAGGGCACGCCAGCGGAAAGGTGACGGCTGCCAGCTCGGCGAGCTTCCCGGCGTCGTCCGTGCGGGCCGTGCGGATGGTTTCGGTCATGTGGTCCCCCTGGGAAAGTGCGTACGGAAAATGCCCCTAGGAACGCATCTTAGGGGCATTTTCTGTATGGACACCTAGTCCGCCTTCACCGCCAGCACCGGGCAGTCGGCCTCGAGGAGGATCCGCTGCGACACACTGCCCAAGATGAGCTTGCCCACGGGGCTGCGCCTGCGGAGGCCGATCACAATGAGTTCCGCGTCGTGTTCGTCGGCAGCGTCCAGGACCTCGGCCGCGGCGTCGTGGCCACGGACCGGTTGTTTGATGGTGTGCTGGATGCCTTCCTTCGCCAAGCGGTCCTCCACGGTCTGGATGTCCGGCTCCTGGGCGTAGCGGTTGTCCACCAGTGCATCGCCCTTGGAGGAATTGATGACGAGCAGCGTGTCCTTGCGGTTCTTGGCTTCTGCGATGGCCTGCGTCAGGGCTGCTTCGCCTTCGGGTGTGGGGACGTATCCCACCACGATGGTCATGGGTTCTCCTGTTTCTGGGGTTGGACGCTGTAGTCGCCAGCGCCGGAGTTGGCGGGGAGAAGCGGGTCCTTGGCTTGCCGCTTGGGCTTGATGAGCTTGTAAGCAAAGGGCCACACCAGCACGATCGCCACGATGATGTAGACAACGATCGCAATGGGTTCGCTGAAGAGTCCGGAGGGGTCGCCGGCGCTCAGCTGCAGGGTCTTGCGCAACTGGCCTTCGATGCGCGGGCCGAGGATCACGCCCAGGATGAGCGGAAGGACGGGGAGCCCGAAGCGGCGCATCATGAAGCCGAGCGCACCAAGGACCAGCAGGATCACCAAATCGAAGGCCTGTAGGTTGACCGAGTACGCGCCAAGGGTGGCGAAGAACAGGATGCCCGCGTACAGGTAGGGCCGGGGTAGCTGCAGGAGCTTCGCCCAAAGGGGAGCCAACGGAAGGTTGATCAGCAACAGCAAAAGGTTGCCGATGAACAGGCTGGCAATGAGCGCCCAGACCAGCGGTCCCTGGCTTGCAAAAAGCTGCGGTCCCGGCTGGATGCCATAGGTGGTGAACGCTGCGAGCATGACGGCGGCCGTTGCGTTCGTGGGCAGGCCCAGCGCCAGCATGGGGGTCAGGGTGCCGGCTGCTGCTGCGTTGTTGGCAGCTTCCGGTCCGGCGACACCTTCAATGGCTCCCTTGCCGAACTCTTCGGGGTGCTTAGAGAGACGCTTTTCCGTGACATAGGAGAGGAAGGTGGGAATCTCTGCGCCGCCTGCGGGGAGGGCTCCGAAGGGGAAACCGAAAGCCGTCCCGCGAAGCCACGGCTTCCAGGAGCGGGCCCAGTCTTTCCGGCCCATCCACGGGCGGCCCACGGGGATGATGTGGAGCGGGCTGCGGCGAAGATGCGCGGCTACCCAGAGTGCCTCACCAACGGCGAAAATGGCGACGGCGACCACCACAATGTCGAGGCCATCGGCAAGGAGGGGTTGGCCGAAGGTCAAACGCCGCTGGCCGGTGACGGAATCGATGCCCACCAGGCCTATGGCCAGGCCGAGGGCCAAGGAGGCGAAGCCGCGGAGCCGCGAGGAGCCCAGGACAGCAGTGACCGCGAGCAAAGCCAAAACCATGATGGCGAAGTAGCTGGGGGCTCCCAGGCTGACGGCGAACTTCACCACGATCGGCGCGAAGACAGCCAGCAGGGCGGTGCCGATGGTTCCGGCAACGAATGATCCAATGGCGGCCGTGGCCAGGGCCTGCGCTGCGCGTCCGGCCTTGGCCATCTTGTTGCCTTCGATTGCCGTGACCACCGATGACGATTCTCCGGGGGTGTTAAGGAGGATCGAGGTAGTGGATCCGCCGTACATGCCGCCGTAATAGATGCCGGCGAACATGATGAAGGCGCTGGTGGGTTCCAAGGCGTACGTGACAGGGAGCAGCAAGGCAACGGTCATCGCCGGGCCCAGTCCGGGCAAGACACCCACGGCCGTACCCAAGAGCACACCGATCATGGCGTAGAGCAGGTTCATGGGGGTCAGGGCGGTGGCGAAACCGTCCATCAGGGAGGACAGGACGTCCATCAGAGGATTCCTTCCAGAAGCCCGGCAGGCAGTGCGATGCCAAGGCCGAGGTAGAAGCCATAGAAGGTCAGCAAGGAAAGGGCCAGGGCGATCAGGCCGTCCCGGACATACTTTCGGCTGCCCAGGGCCAGGACGCTGCCCCAGAAGAGGACCGTGCCGGAGATGACCCAGCCCGCCCAGTCGATCAGCAGGATGTTCAGGATGAACGCGCCGGCCAAGGGGAGGACGGTCTTCCAGTCGGCGGGGTGGGCGAGGTCGACGTCTTCGCCGCCCTCGGCTTCACCCTTGCCGCCACGGAGGACGTTGATGGCCAGGAGTACGGCACAAACCACCAGGAGCCCGGCCACTATGAACGGCACAGTCTTGGGCCCAACCGGATCCGACTTCGAATACGGGGTGACCAGGCCATTGGCGTCCAGGAAGACCAGGACCCCGGCCACGCCGAGCAGGAGCGAGACCCCCAGCTCGGCGCGGCCTTTGAGGGCTTTTACTGCAGTGCTCACGCCAAGCCAAGCTTGGTGAGGACATCGGCAACCCGCTTGTCCTGATCGGTCAGGAAGGTCTGGAATTCGTCACCGGTGATGAACGCATCGGTCCAGCTGTGCGTCTTCAGGGCTTCCTTCCAGCCAGCGGATTCGTGCATCTTCTCCAAGGCCGCGATCAGGGACTTCTTGTCCTCGTCGCTGATTCCCGGGGGAGCCACGATGCCACGCCAGTTGGTGAAAACCAGGTCGATGTTGGATTCCTTGAGCGTGGGAGCGTCTACACCGTCCAGGCGCTTCTCACCGCTGGTGGCCAGGACACGGACTTCGCCGGACTTGATCTGCTCCAGATACTCGCCGGCACCGGACGCTGCGAAACCAAGCTTGTTGCCGAGGATCGCGGGCAGGAGGTCGCCGCCGCCGTCGTAGGAAACGAAGTTGACCTTGGTGGCGTCGATCCCAACGGCTCCTGCAAGCTGCATCGGCAGGAGATGGTCCGGGCCGCCCGGTGAGGAACCGCCACCCACGGCGATGGAGCCCGGATTGGCCTTCCACGCCTTCACCAGGTCGTCGATGGTCTTGTAGGGGGAGTCCTTGCTGACCATGATGGCGCCGGGCTCTTCGATGAGGCGCGCCAGGGGAGTGGTCTGGGTCAGCTTCGACTCGGACTTGTTGGTGTAGCTGGCTCCCACGACGCCCAGGCCCATCAACATAGCCAGATCGCCGTTGCCTTTTTCGTTGACCACGCGGGCCAGGCCCACCGTGCCACCGGCTCCGGCCAGGTTGAAGACTTCGGTGTTGCTGGTGATCTTCTCGTCATCCAAGACCTTGGCTGCGGCGCGTGCCGTCGTGTCGTAGCCGCCACCGGGGGTGTTGGGGACCATGATCTGCAGCCCGCTGAGGGGCTTGGCGGCACCGGAGCTTTCCGTGCCCGTGGAGTTCTTGCCGGTGGCACCACAACCGGTGGCCATCAGGGCGATGCCGGCTGCTACGGCGGCAAGACGCAATGCGCGGATTTGGCGCATGGTGTTCCTCTTCTCAGTGTGAAAATTCTTCGTCGAATTCCTGTGCAGTCCCCGTCTTCGGGTTCCTGCCCTGCCGTCGATGCTAGGACCCTCCGTGACGGGGATCACTCTTGTGTTCGCAGTGATCGTTAAGTTCATTGCGTTCATGCTCCGGCGGGCTTCTGGCCAGCACTGGGGTATAGTTCCCGTACTCCATGGCGGACCGCCCGTGAACGCATCCCAGCCCCCAGCAGCGTTCGGCAACCTGGAATTCATCCAAAGGACGAATCAGTGACTCGACCGTCTCGAAGAAGAGGCATGTCCCTGGCCGGACAATACCTTGTGCTGCAGTTGTTGATTGTCCTGGCCGTGATTGTGGCAGTGGCCGCCATTTCGCTTGCCGAGTCCGCAGCAACTTTCGAACGGACAGAAGGCCGCCGGGCGCTGTCCGCCGCCGAGGCCTTGGGGAACAATCCCACCGTGCGCGAACTGCTTCCGACGGCGGAACCACGGGCCGGTTCGGCGCTTCCGGCGGTTGCGGAATCGGTTCGCACGGTGTCCGGATCCGCGCAGGTGGCACTGGCGAAACTGGACGGCACGGTGGTCACCGCGTCCGACCCCGGGCTGGTTGGCAAGGCCCTCCCGCTCGGTGACAGCCGGGTGATGGAGGGGCGGGCCTGGACCGGCGTGGTGGCAGGCGGGCACACTCCCGTCCTCTCAGCCCACGTCCCTGTCCTGGACGATGCCGGCAAGATGATCGGCATCGCCTCCATCAGCCGCAACTACCCCTCCGCACTGGAAAGGCTGGGAGACGCCGCCCCGAACCTCCTCACCTACTTGGGCGTGGCAAGCGTCCTGGGCGTTGCCGGTTCCCTCCTGCTGTCCCGCCGGGTGAAACGGCAAACCCTGGGCATGGAACCCCGCGAGATCACCGGTCTGGTGGAGAACCGCGAGGCCATGCTGCAGGGCCTCAAAGAGGGCGTCGTCGCGTTGGATCCCCATGAGCGCATCACGGTGGCAAACCAGAGTGCCCGGCAACTCCTCGGCCTGCCGGACGATTGCGTCGGAAAGCGCCTCGGCTCCCTTTCCGTTGATCCAGCGTTGAAAGTTGTGCTGGCCCGGGAGCAGGCGGAACCCGACCAATTGGTGCTGGTCGGCGACCGGCTGGTGGTGATGAACAGGGTGGCACTGAAGTCCGGGGGACGGGACATCGGCTCCGTAACCACCTTGCGGGACCGCACGGAGATGTCGTCGCTGGAACGCGAACTCGGGGCAACGCGCACCGTGACCAACACCCTGCGCGCCCAGGCCCACGAATTCGCCAACCAACTCCACGTCATCTCCGGCCTGCTCCAGTTGGAGGAATACGACTCCGTGGTCCAGTTCGTCAACGGGGCCACGGTGGACCGCACGCGGCTCAACGACGAGGTGACCAGCCGGATCCAGGACCCGGCGCTTGCCGCGTTGCTGATCGCCAAGGCAAGCCTGGCGGCTGAGCGCGGTGTTGAACTGCAGCTTGCACCGGAATCCGCCTTGCCGCGGGTGTCCGAGGAACTCTCCCGAGACCTCGCCACCGTTGTGGGGAACCTCGTGGACAACGCGTTCGACGCCGTGACGGGCCTTCCCGGGGCATCGGTCTGCGTGCTGGTGGTGGACACAGAGGGCGCGGTGACGGTGACCGTGCGGGACAATGGCCCGGGTGTGCCAGCTGATGCCGTGGAGGAAATCTTCCTGCAGGGCTTCTCCACCAAGGACCCGGCTCCGGGTGAGGCGCGTGGTTTCGGCTTGGCCCTTTCCCGGGTCGTTTGCCGGCGGGGTGGAGGCGACCTGACGGTCTCGAACGACGGCGGTGCGGTGTTCGCCGCCCGATTCACGAAGGAGGCCGTCCGCTCGTGATCAAGGTACTGATTGTCGATGACGACTTCATGGTGGCCAAGGTACACGCCGGCTTCATCCAGCGGACGCCGGGTTTCGTGGTGCTCGGTGTGGCGCACACCGGCGCGCAGGCCGTGCTGGAAACGGAGCGGCTGCAACCGGACCTGGTGCTGCTGGACATCCACCTCCCGGACATCAATGGCCTGGACCTCATGCATCAATTGCGTGAGGTGGCCCCGGACCTCGACGTGCTGGTGATCAGTGCCGCGCGGGAGGTGGAGACCGTGCGCAAGGCACTGCGCGGCGGGATTGTGCACTACCTCATCAAGCCGTTTTCCCAAGCTGATCTCCAGGAACGGCTGGAGCATTACCTGAACGCGTACCACGGCCTGGATGGCTCCAAAGTGGAAGCCCAGCAGTCCGATGTCAACAGGGTCTTCGGCCTCGGAGCTTCCGCACGGACGCTGCCCAAGGGCTGCAGCGTGGAGACGCTCGAACGGGTTGAGGAGACGCTGCGTTTGGCGGATGGCGACCTGTCCGCTGCCGAAGTTGCCGAGCAGCTGGGTACATCGCGGGTGAGCGCGCGGCGTTACCTGGAGTACCTCCACGATGCCGGCGCGCTGGACGTAAAGCTGAAGTACGGCGTCGGACGCCCTGAAAGGCGGTACGTACTCAAGGCACGGTAAGAGCGTTCAACTGCTCGATTTGGCGATGCGGATCAACTCTGCCGCGCTGCCTTCCGGCCGACGTTCCGGGAGCCAGACTGCCCTCAATGAACGCGTCAGATCCAGGCCTTGGACGGGCACGGCGATGAGCTGCCCGTTGGCGAGTTCGGCGATGACGGCGAGCTCGCTCAACACGGCGACGGCGGTTCCTTCGACTGCCGCTGCTTTCACGGCGACGGTGCTGGCCAGCTCCATACTTGCTTCGACCAGCGGTGTGCCGGACCGCTCCAGTGCCCGGACCAGGGTGTCGCGTGTGCCTGAGCCGACTTCCCGGAGCGCCAGTTCGGCCGCTATCAGTTCCCGGGGTTCCACCGGAGTGCGCCTGCGTGCCCATGGGTGGGTGGTGCCTACCACTACAACCAGCTCATCGCGGGCCACCGTGGTTGACGCAACGCTGCGCGGAAGGGCAGGGGTTTCCACGAAGCCCAAGGGAACCTCCCTCGAAGCGAGCTGCTCAAGGACCTCACTGGAGTTTCCCACCGCCAGGCTCACGTGCAGCTCCGAGTGTGCCCTGCGGAAGCGCGCCAACCAGCGTGGGGCCAGATACTCCGCGATCGTAAGGCTGGCCGCGACCGTCAGGTGTGCCGCCTGCTCCGCGGCCAGAGAACGGGCACCCAGGATCATCCGGTCCATCGCGCCGAGCGCCTCGCGGGCCCAAGCCGTCACCACCTCTCCTTCGTTGGTGACCCTCGATCCAGCCGGTGTGCGGATCACCAGGGTGAGTCCCAGCTGCCGTTCCAGCCGGGCGAGGGCGCGGCTGGCATTCGGCTGCGCCATGCCCACCCGGCGGGCCGCAGCGCCGAGCGACCCCGTCTCGGCGACCAGGACGAGGATTTCCAAGGCGGTTAGATCCGGGCGGCTGCTCATGCTTGGAAGATATGCCTGGTGTTCAACCCATGTCAATTAAGCATGGGTTCAGGCCGAAGGAGCGGCTACCGCGGCGCATGTTTTAGGGGGATCGTGGAACCATGAGCACAACCAGGCCGCGCAGCGCACACGTCCCGGCGACGGCGAAGGCCCCCGCGTTGCCGGCTGTCCTTACTCTGGCTCCCGGACTTGCGGCCTGCGTTGTTGCCGTGGGCGTCGCCTTCGGACTTCATGCTTTGCTGCCGTCCCTGCCTGCCATGACGTTGGCGGTGGTTTTGGGCATTGGTGCCGCGAATGTGCCCGGAGTTGCAGGCTGGGTGGGCGGTGCCTGGCAGCCGGGTCTCCGCTTTGCCTCCAAGCATTTGATGCGAGCGGGCATTGTCCTTTTGGGCCTGAAGCTGAGCCTGGGAGATGTCGCTTCGCTGGGCTGGCAGGCCTTCGGGCTCATCGTCGCCGTGGTGTTGCTGGCCTTTGCCGGGACCTACGCACTGGGCAGGCTCTTCAAGCTTCCGGGCGACGCACCACTGCTGATCGCCACTGGATTCTCCATTTGCGGTGCCTCGGCCATCGGTGCCATGGCCGCCGTCCGGGGAACCAAGCACGAGGACACCGTGCTGCCCGTGGCCCTGGTGACCCTGTGCGGCACGTTGGCGATTGGCACCCTGCCGTTGCTGATGCACCCTCTGGGTTTGGACGCTGTGGGCTTCGGACGCTGGGTGGGGGCATCAGTACACGACGTGGGGCAGGTGGTGGCCGCCGCCCAGACCGCCGGTGCGGTGGCGTTGAGTGCTGCTGTGGTCATCAAGCTCACGCGGGTGGTTTTGCTGGCACCCATCGTTGCGACGGCTGGCGTGTGGGAGCGCCGCCGACGGGTGCGGGGCGGTGCGGGCGCCCCGGGCACCCCAGGTAAGTTTCCGCCGATCGTGCCGCTCTTCGTGCTGGGCTTCCTGGCCATGATCGCCCTCCGAACCCTCGGCTGGGCTTCGCCGGTGGTCCTGGACGTTGGGGGACTGCTGCAGGAGATCGCACTCGGAGCTGCCCTCTTCGGCCTGGGCACCGCGGTCCGGGTGCGGGAACTCCTGCACGCCGGACCACGGTCCCTGGTGATGGCTCTGTGCGCGTGGGCCTTGATCGCCGCCCTGGGCCTGGGCGCCGTGTGGTTGATGGCCTAGAAATTCACGCCCCGACCGTCTTCAGGTAGTTCCGGATGCCGTCTACAACCAGTTGGTGGTCCTCATCGGAGGCCAGTCCGGACACAGTGATCGCGCCGATGACCCCGGCGCCCCGCACCCGGAGGGGGAAGGAACCCCCGGCCAGGGTGTAATCGTCGTGCGAAAGCCAGCCACCACCCAGCGGGCTGTGGCCGAGGACGGAAAACTGCTCGGACAAGAGTGCAGTGCTGTGCTCGAACCGAAGCACCGAGGCCGACTTCCGGCGGATCCACTCTTCCTGGTCGGACGTCGCTCCGGGCAGGACGCAGCGGAACAGCACGATGTTGTGCCGGCGGATATCGATCGCCACCCCAAAACCTGACGAGATGGCGTGGTTGGCGATGAGGGAGCCGAGCCGCCAGGCATCGTGGTGGTCGAAGCTCGCGAAGACCAGTTCCTCTTCCTGGGCCCGGAGCTCAACCAGTCGCGGGGACTCACTCATGACTGGTCCGCCTCGTAGCTCAGACCGATCTGCCGACGGATCTCGTCCATCGCCGCCATGATCGCCACGCTCTCGGAAGGCGGCAGGATGGTGCCCGCCGTCGAACCGGCTGCAACAAGCCGTTCCAGTTCGGCAGCCTGGAACTGCATGCCCCGGCTGTTCACGGGCTCATCGAAGCGCTCCACCACGGAGCCGTCCACGGCATGGACAGTGAACGGTACCGGGTTGTACCACGTGTGCTCGATGTCGATCCAGCCTTCCGTACCGATCACCAAGGCACGGTTGGCGCTCGCAGCGTCCAGTTCGCAATCCACCAAAGCCTGCGCGCCGCCGTCGTAATCGAAGATCGCCGCGGTCTGGCGGTCGACGCCGGTGGCCGTCATTGATGCGGTCGCGGTGACACGAGACGGCGCGCCGAGGATGTCGATCGCGAAGGAGACCGGGTAGATGCCGAGGTCCAGCAACGCGCCACCGCCCAGGGCGGGGTCGTTGAGACGGTGGGCGGGGTCGGTGGGAAGGCTCTGGTTGTGGCTCGCTACGACTTTGCGGACCTCGCCGATGGTGCCGGCGGCGATGACCTCGCGGATCCGGATCATGTGGGGCAGGAACCGGGTCCACATGGCCTCCAGCGCCACCAATCCCTTGGTCGCAGCCAGTTCGGTGACCTCGCGGGCCTCCCGGGCGTTCATGGTGAACGACTTTTCCACGAGGACATGCTTCCCGGCGTTCAACGCCAGCAGCGCGTTGGCGTGGTGCATGGGGTGCGGAGTGGCGATGTAGATGACGTCCACATCGGGGTCCGCGGCGAGGTCCTCGTAGCTGCCGTGCGCGGTGGGGATACCGTGCTGTTCGGCGAACGCCTTGGAGGAGTCCAGGGAGCGGGAGCCCATGGCCTGGACCGTGAAGCCGTTCTCCTTCAGGTCCGTGGTTTGCAGTCCGGCGATGAAGCCGGTGCCGAGGATGCCCCAACGGATGGTGCCGTCGGAAGTGCCATGGGGGTGGGTCACGTTTTTAGTCCTTTACTGAGTCAGTGAGGGGGTACGCGACGAACGCGAAGCGCCCGGAGTCCGGCGACCAGCTGTTGACGTTGAGCGTACCTTGGCCACCAAACAGCGGCCAGGTGTGCAGCGGAGTTTGCCAGTCACCTGTTGGGACGAGCACGACGGCGACCGGCAAGTCCGCGGGATGGCCTTCGGTCCCGCTGGGGAACCGGATGTAGGAGGCGTACTGCCCATCGGGGGAAAGGTGCGGGAACCAGTCGACGGTGTCGGACGCCAGGAGTTGCTCGAACCCGGTTCCGTCCACCCGGATCCGGGCCAGCTGGGCATGGCCTTTGACCGTGCTGAAGGATTCCGTGTTGAGGTAAAGCCATTTCCCGTCGGGGGAGTATTCCGGGCCGTCGCAGTGGCCGGGTCCGACATCGACGCTGGCGGCAGTACCGCCGTCGGACTTTATGGTCATGAGGCGGCCTGGCTGCGTGAAGTCGCCATCAGCGATCCCCACGTACGCGAGCTCCGCACCGTCCGGGCTGACGCCGTGGAGGAAGTGCCACGAGCCGTCGTTCTCCGTGATCCGGGTGGCGTGGCCGCCGACCAGCGGTGCGCGGTAGATGTGGCCGTCGTTGGCGGAGAGGAAGATGTTCTTCCCGTCCGGATCCAGGACGTGATCGTTGTTCAGGTCCGGGATGCCGGTGAGGGGGATGTGGGTTGGTTTGGCTGAATCGAAGTCCAGACGCCACAGTTTGCCGTCCCCGTTGAGGATGAGCGCGGAGCCGTCCGGCGACTGATCCGCGGCCCAATTCGGGGCTTCGAGGAGGATCTCGTCCGTGCTGTAGAGGAGTTCGGCTTCGCCGGTGACCGAGGCGATCCAGACTTCGCTCCGCTGGCCGGGTTGGAGGGTGCGGTTCACAGCGCGGCTTCCTGGTCGAGTTCCTTGATCCGGATGTTCCGCCACCGGCATTGCGCGCCCTTGCCCCAGCGGGCTTCACCGAACATCGAGTCGTTGTCGTGCACCTCCAGGGCGATATGCCCCCGCGAACCGAGGGCTTCGAGGACGTCCGCCGGGTTGTAGTTCGGCGAATCGAGCGTGGCCGTGTCCAATTCGGCGATCTTCACGCCGTTGACCCACGTAGTGATGACAGGGAGCGCTCCCATGCAACGGATGCGCAGCTCGTTCCAGTCATCCCAGCGCCAGGCGTTGAGGAAATCCTCGACGTCGGCCGCGTAGCTTAGGCGGGCACGCTTCTCTTCGGTGACGGGCTCCACCGAGGTGGCCGGGTCATCGGCGATGAGTCCAGTGGGGCGGCCGTCCTTATCCACGGCAACGTCCACGGCGAAGGGAACCGCCGAGAAACTCGCCAACCCGTTGCCGAAGAACCCACCGATCCCGCCGGAGGGCCGGTGGTCCACCAACACCTGGAAACCCTCCCAGGAATCCGGGCGGCGGCGAAGCATCACCCCGGTGTCCGCCGGCCAGTCCGGGCGCATTTCCAGGACGAGCTCGAAGTCGCCGAAGGCCTGCTCGCTGACGAGGTAGCCACCATAACCGCTGCCGGGGGAGTCCTGTTCGCCGATCAGCACGCCATCCTCGACGAACCAATGGGCAGGGTGCTTCTCCGGCTCCACCGGCGGAGTGAGTCCCAAGGCTTCGAAACGCTCCAGGAGCAAGGGACCGCCGGGATACTCCGTGCCGTACACGCGGGGTACGGAGTACCAACCGGACAAGGATTTGCCATCGAACAGCGGGACGAAACCGTCGCCGTCGTCGTTCTTTACCGTTTCCGCCACGCGCCTAGTCCTGGCTGAAGGCGGCGTCGAAGGAGGTCTGCGAGGCCGGGAAGTCGAACTTCTTGAGGGCGGCGAGGGCTTCGGGGGCGCCGTGGAGGCGGTCCATGCCTGCGTCTTCCCACTCCACGCTGATGGGTCCGTTGTAGCCGATGGCGGTGAGGGCGCGGAAGGACGCTTCCCAGGGCACGTCACCGCGGCCGGCGGAGACGAAGTCCCAACCGCGGCGGGGGTCGCCCCACGCAAGGTGCGAGCCCATCACGGTGTTCCGGCCAGTCTGACGCACCTTGGTGTCTTTGCAGTCCACGTGGTAGATCCGGTCTTTGAAGTCCCAGATGAAGGAGACGGGGTCGATGCCTTGCCACATCATGTGGGAGGGGTCCCAGTTCAGGCCGAACGCTTCCCGGTGCTCGATCGCTTCGAGGGTCCGGACGGTGGTCCAGTAGTCGTAGGCGATCTCGGAGGGGTGGACTTCGTGGGCGAACTTCACGCCTTGTTCGTCGAAGACGTCCAGGATGGGGTTCCAGCGGTCGGCGAAGTCCTGGTAGCCGGCATCGATGACTTTTTCGGGGACGGGCGGGAACATGGCCACGTATTGCCAGATGGAGGAGCCGGTGAACCCGACCACGGTGTCCACCCCTAGGGCGCGGGCGAGGCGGGCGGTGTGTTTCATTTCTTCGGCGGCGCGTTGCCGGACGCCTTCGGGGTTCCCGTCGCCCCAGACTTTGGAGCCGACGATTGCTTCGTGGCGGAAGTCGATGGGGTCATCGCAGACGGCTTGGCCTTTGAGGTGGTTGGAGATGGCCCAGACTTTGAGGTTGTACTTGTCCAGGAGTTCGAGTTTGGATTCGACGTAGCCGGGTTCGTCCCAGCGCCAGGCGTCCAGGTGGTCTCCGGAGACGGCGATTTCCAGGCCGTCGTAGCCCCAGCCTGAGGCAAGACGCGCGACTTCCTCGAGGGGGAGGTCGGCCCACTGGCCGGTGAACAGGGTGTACGGGCGGGGCATGTCAGGCTCCTTCGGTGGTATTGGACAGCTGGATCAGTGAGCTTTTGGCGGCGGCGGACTCTTCGACGGCGGCCAGGACGCGCTGGATTTGGAGCCCGTCCTCGAACGACGGCGAGGGCGCCTCACCGGCTGCGATAGCGGTCAGGAAGTCGCGGACTTGGTGGGTGAAGGTGTGTTCCCAGCCGATGATGTGTCCTTGCGGCCACCACGCTTCAAGGTAGGGGTGTTCGGGTTCGTTGACCAGGATCCGCCGGAAGCCCTGCTCCCGGACCGGAAGGGTGGCGTCAAGGAAGCCGAGCTCGTTGAGGGCTTCGAGGTCGAACAGGATGGTGCCCTTGTCGCCATAGATTTCGAGTTTCAGGGAGTTCTTTTGTCCGGTGGCTACGCGCGAGACTTCCACTGAGGCGATGGCCCCGGAGGTGAGGGTGAGCGTGGCCCAAGCGGCGTCGTCGACAGTGACATCCTCGGGGCCGTCAGGTCCGGGGCGCTGGTCCACGAAGGTGTGCAGGCGGCCGGTGACTTCGGTGACGGCGTCGCCGAGGAGGTAGAGGATCTGGTCGATGGCGTGGGAGGCAATGTCGCCCAGGGCTCCGGAGCCGGCGGTTTCTTTGCGGAGGCGCCAGGTCATGGGGGACTCGGCGTCGGAGAGCCAGTCCTGGAGGTAGGCGGCGCGGATGTGCCGGATGGTGCCGAGGCGGCCTTCGGCGATGAGTTCGCGGGCGAGGGCGAGTGCGGGGACGCGGCGGTAGTTGAAGCCGATCATGGACTGCACGCCGCGGGCGCGGGCCTTGGCTGCGGCGGCGGTCATGAGTTCGGCTTCGGCCAGGGTGTTGGCGAGGGGTTTTTCGACCAGGACGTGTTTGCCGGCTTCGAGGGCGGCGATGGCGATTTCGGCGTGCATCCAGCCCGGGGCGCAGATATCGATGATGTGGATGTCGTCCCGGTGGATCACGTCGCGCCAATCGGTGGCGGATTCGGCCCAGCCGTACTTCGCTGCGGCTTCCGCGACGGATTCGGCGTCCCGGCCCACGAGCACTTTCTGCTCGAAGGCCGGGACGTCGAAGAAACTGGCCACATTCCGCCACGCATTCGAGTGGGCCTTCCCCATGAAGGCGTAGCCGATGGCGGCCACACCGAGTGGACGGTCCGAAGGCAGGGACGAGTGGGCGGGGGTGGTCATGTTCTTGTTCTCTTTCTCTCGCTTGGCGAGCTGCTAGAGCGTTGCTGTTTCGGGGGCCCAGTCTTCAGGGACGGCGGCCGAAACGGGGGCGTTGCTGGTGACGTCCACGAACGATCCGGACTCGACGGACTCCGCGATCGAAACCATGGTGTCCAGCACGTGGTAGGCGAGGTCGCCGGTGGCGCGGTGCGCTGAGCCGGAACGCAGGGCCCGGGCCATATCCAGCACGCCGAGGCCGCGGCCTTGGGCCGGACCGGTGGCGGGGATGATCTCCGGTTCTTCCGCGCCGGGACGCCAAAGCTTGAGGTCGCCGTCGAAATAGTTCGGGTCCGGCAGCGACAGGGTCGCGTCGGAGCCGGTGATTTCCACGAAGCCCATCCGCAGGCGCGGGGACTCGAAGGAAAACACGCTGTGGCTGGATTGGCCGCCTTCGAACTGCGCCATCGCGGAGACGTGCGTGGGGACCTCGACGGCGAATTCCTCGCCTGCCTTGGGACCGGAACCGACGATGCGGGTCTTCTTCGCGGCGGATCCGACGGCGGCCACCTTGCGGACCGAACCGAAGGTCTGGATCAGCGCTGTGAGGTAGTACGGGCCCATGTCGAACAGCGGGCCAGCGCCCTGGGCGAACAGGAACGCCGGGTTCGGGTGCCAGGATTCCGGGCCGGGGGTCTGGAACGTGGTCATGCCCGTCAACGGGGTGCCGATGTCCCCGCGTTCGATGATCCGCCGGGCGGTCTGCAGCCCGGCGCCCAGGAACGTGTCCGGTGCTGTGCCCAGGCGGATGCCCGCGGCGTCGGCGGCCTTGAGCAAGCCGAGCCCGGATTCGCGGTCCAGGGAGAAGGGCTTCTCGGTCCACACATGCTTGCCCGCGTTCACTGCGGCCGTGGCCACCTCGACGTGCGCGGCCGGGATGGTCAGGTTCACGATGATTTCGACGTCGGGATGGTTCAGCGCCAGCTCGGGGGCACCGAACTCGGGAATCCCGTATTCCTTGGCCCGCGCCTCGGCTGCCTCAACGAACAGGTCCGCGATCACGTGGACTTTCAGGTCCGGGAAGGTGGTGAGGTTATCCAGGTACTGCTTGGAGATGTTGCCTGCGCCGATGACGGCGACACCAACAGGGCCCTTGCGGGTGGACGGTGCGAAGCTCATGCCTTGGCACCTTCCTTTGCCTTGTTGAGGTAGTTCAGGGATTCGGTGATGCCCTGGAAGATGTCTCCGGAGTAGTCATCGAATTCCACGACGCCTACCTCGAGGGACTTGGCAGCGGCGATGACGTCCAGGACTGGGATGGTGCCCTGCCCGGCGGGCTGCTGTGCCTTGATGTCGGTGTTTGCCGGGCCGTCCTTGATGTGGATGAACTTCACCCGGTCACCCAGGCGGGCCAGCAATTCAACGGGATCCTGGCCGCCCACGGCTGCCCAGTAGGTGTCTACTTCCAGGACGAGCTCCGGGTCCAGGAGGGATTCGAAGTACTCCAGGGCGGTGGTGCCTTCGATGGTGGACTCGAGCTCCCAGGCGTGGTTGTGGTAACCCACCCGGATGCCGTATTCGGCGCCTTTCTTCGCGGCTGCGTTGAGCTTGGCTGCGGTTGCCTGGATGTCCTCGGCGTTCTGCCAGTGCTCGGCCGGGAGATACGGGTCGATCACCGTGGCGATGCCCAGTTCCTTGGCTGCTGCGAAGATTTCGTCCTGGTCCTGGGACAACAGGGGAGCGTGGCCGGACGGGGCCGTGAGCCCGTTCTCCTTCAACGCTGTACCGAGCTGCGCAGCCGTGGCCACGAAGTTGTACGGCTCAACCTGCGTAAAACCGATCTCGGCGACCTTCTTGATGGTTCCAGGCAGATCCTCGGCGATCGCATTGCGGAGGGTGTACAGCTGGAGTGAGTAAGACATGGGATTCCTTTACAGGGAGTGGGTTTTTGCTTGACGTTACGCTTCGGGTGCGGTGAGTGGGAGGGCCTCAGCGACCGGCGAGGGATCCGCCGATTCCGCCGACGCTGAAGTATTTGTTCAGGGCGGCGAAAACGATGATCGGCGGGAGCATCATGATCACGGCCAGGGCCATGACTCCGGACCAGTCGGTGAGGTTTTGCTGGAAGAAGGACTGGACGCCCATGGGCAGCGTGAAGATCTCGTTGGAGCGCAGGAACACGATCGCTACCAGGTAGTCGTTCCAGGCCAGCAGGAAGGCGAAGATCGCAGTGGACAGGATGCCCGGGAGCGAGTTGCGCAGCACCACCTTGGTGAAGGAACCGAACACGGAGCACCCGTCGATCCAGGAGGCTTCTTCGAGGCTGATCGGGATGGAGTCGAAGTAGGCGGCCATCATCCAGGTGGCCACGGTCATGGTGGAGCCGACGTAGATGATGGTCAGGCCCATGAGGTTGTCCACCAGGCCCATGGCGGCGAAGAGGATGAACAGCGGCACCACCGAGGTGATGATGGGCAGGGACTGCATGACGAACAGCAGGAGCGAGTAGCCGGAGACTGCTTTGGACCGTCCGCGGGACAGCACGTACCCGGCCGGAGCCGCGACGGCGACGGAGACCACTACGGTGGCCAGGGTGGTGATGAGGCTGTTTTGCAGCCAGATCCCGGCGAGGGTCTTGGAGAAGACCCCGGTGATGTTCTCGAGGGTGAGGCCGGTAGCGGTGCTGTTCGGGCCAGGGGTGAGGGCCAGGACAACAGTGACCATGATCGGCACCAGGACGATCGCGGTGATGACCAGGATCAGGGCGAACCGCCACCAGCGTCCGCGCATGCCGGCATCGGACAGGACGCGGCGGGCTTTGCCGGGTTCCGCGATGCCCAGGGCTGGCCCGGACTCGGGGTGGGCGTGGAGTACTGCGCTCATTATTCGACGCTCGACTTTCGGATCTGGCGGTACAGGATGACCGAGACGACTACCAGGGTGATGGTCATAAGGAAGGCGATTGCGACGCCGGGACCGGTGGCGAAGTCCTGGAAGACCGTGCGGTAGGCCAGGACCACCAGGGACGTGGTGGCGTCAACAGGGCCGCCGCCAGTGAGCAGGTAGATGGTGGGGAAGTCGTTGACGCAGAAGATCGTCATCAAGATCCAGGAAATGTAGGTGGAACGGGCAATCAGCGGGAGCGTGATCTGGGTGAACTGCTGGAACCGCGAGGCGCCGTCCATGCTGGCTGCTTCGTAGACGGTGTCATCCACCGAGGCCAGGGCCGCGGAGGTCATCATCATCATGAAGGGGAAGGATACCCAGACCTTGAAGATCATCACCGTAACGGCGGCGAGGGTGGGATCGGCCAGGAAGAGCGGGGTGCCCAGGCCGAGGCCACGGAAGATCGACGGGATCAGGCTGTCCGGCGTGCCCACCAGCCAGTTCCACGCAGTGGAGGACACCACGATCGGGACCACCCACGGCAGGAGCAGCAGCACCTTGAACGTTCCTCCGGCCGGGATCTTGGTCCGCAGCAGCAGTGCCAGGCCCAGGCCCACGGCCCAGGAGCCGAAGACACCAACAATGGTGAACAGGAGCGTGAACTGGGCGGCCTTCCAGAAGGCCGGGGAGGACAGGACGTTGGCGAAGTTCTCAATGCCGACAAAATTGCCGGTCGCGATCAAATTTCCGTCGTGGGTGGCCTGGACGCCTGCCTGGAAGAGCGGGTAGCCGTGGATCAGGACGAGCAGGATCACGGAAGGAAGCAGGAGCCAGAAGAACGTCCTGGAGGCCTGTGCGGAAAGCTTGCTCTTCCGGTTCAGGTTCAGGGACCCACCCCCGGGCCCGCCGGGGGCAAGGCCCTTGCGGGCCCGGGCCAGGCCGGACTGCGCTGTAGTGGAGGACATGGTGCCGGCGCCTACTTCTTCAGGACGGACTTGAGGCCCGTTTCGAAAGCGGTCAGCGCAGACTTGGCGTCGGTCTTGCCGGTAAGGATGGTTTGGGTGAACTGGTTCAGGGCCTGACCACCGTCAAGGGCTGCGAGGTCTGCGCTGAGCGCTGTGCCCTGGGAAGCGAAGGTCTTGGCGATCGGGACGTATTCGTTGACGATCTTGACGTTGTTGGCGTCCGCGGTGAACTCGGGAAGCTCGGTGATGGATTTGAAGACGGGCAGGGCGTTCATGAGCTTCTGCTGCCACAGTTCCTTGAGCTTGCCCAGGTAGTAGACCACGAACTCGTCCGAGGCGTCCTGGGACGGGGTGTTGGTGTACATCATGATGTTGTTCGGGAAGATCAGGGCGGCCTTGTCGCCATGCGGACCCGCGAGGGGACTTGCCACTTCCAGGTCACCGGAAGTATCACCTACACGCTGGGGCAGGCCAAACACGTACATGCCAAATGCGGCCTTGCCGTCCTTCTTCCACTGGGCGTCGAGATTATCAGTGGTGTAGCTGACGGCTGCGGGATCGATGATGCCGTTGGAGACCAGTTCCAGGAGGAACTCGACAGCTTCAACGTTGCGGTCGTTCATCACGTCCAGTTGGCCGTCCTTGGTGAATACGCCGCCGCCGTTGTTGATCATCATCATGATCATCAAGTGGTTGCCGATGTTGTTGCCCGCGCCCGAACCGGTGGCGAAGCCGACGGAGCCTGCGCTCTTCAGCTTCTTTCCTGCCTCCAACAAGCCTGCCCAGTCCTTGGGGACCTCGGCACCGGCCTTCTCGAACAGCGATTTGCGGTACCACAACGGACGTACGTCCAGCTGCCACGGGACGGCGACGTAGCCCTTGGACGACTTGAAAGGATCGAGTACGCCCGGAAGGAAGTCATCGAACTGCCCGTTGGACTTCAGTTTGTCGATGACCTTGTCCGCGTACGCGATCTGTCCCTGCTGCTCAAACTGGAACGCCTGGAAACCGCCGCCGGTGGAAACGGCCGGTCCGGTCTTGGACGCGATGGCAGAAGAGAAGGTCTGGTAGAAGTTGTTCCACTGGATGATCTGGTAGCTTGCCTTGCTGTTGGCGCCGGAGAATCCTTCAGCGATCTTCTTGGCAGCGTCGTTGTAGGCCGGTGTGCCCCATGGCATGTCCCAGAACTTGATGGCGCCTCCAGCCCCTCCACCCTGGGAAGCGGAACCGCCACCGCAGGCGGCCAGCAGCGGAACCGACGCTGCGGCTGCCGTCAGGCCGAGGAAACCGCGGCGGGAAAAGGCTTTGTTGGCTGCGGGCTGAACATTCATGATGATTCCTTTCGGGACCGGTCCACTTTCCTGGTGGCCGGGCCAGCTCAACGTTGAGAAGGGCAAATGCTGTGAATGACTGGTACTGCTTCTTGTGAAAAGGGGTTGCGAACTAGGAGAGGGC
The DNA here is from genome assembly GCF_044748465.1 of Paenarthrobacter sp. NPDC089988. Classification (NCBI taxonomy): domain Bacteria; kingdom Bacillati; phylum Actinomycetota; class Actinomycetes; order Micrococcales; family Micrococcaceae; genus Paenarthrobacter; species Paenarthrobacter sp. NPDC089988. The sequence continues at coordinate 20,242 of NZ_JBIVGD010000023.1, read as the reverse complement.
GGACAGGGATTCCGTCAGCACCGCAAAGCGGTCCAGGTCGGAAGGGGCGGTGCCGGCGTCGAGGTGTTCCTTGAGCCGGCGCCAGGTGGCGCGGTGGGCGGATTCGTAAAGCGTCGGCAGGAGCAGTTCGCCCTGCGGGCCGGTGACTGTGACCGTGGCCGGCCACGCAGCCACGGGCTCTGGAAGCGCAACGCAGGCGCCGCCGTCGTCGGTCAACAGGTTGATGTGGACGCCTGCGGGACGTGCGCTGGAGACGATGCCTTGCAGCGCCGTGGGCGCTCCGTTCGCGAGCTGCGCGGACACTGTGTAGCCGTGCGCTCCCCGGTTGACGAGCCGGAATCTCTCGAGCGGACCGGTCAAACGCACGACGGCGGCAAGATGGTCCGCGAGCAGCGCACCTGCGTCACTGCCCGCCGGGGCGGTGGCGACGCTGTCCAGGAGGGCAGCGCGTCCAGCCATGGTGCGGACGGCATCCTCGGCCCCGGCAGCCGCAGGGTTCGAGGCCCAACGCTGGTCAATGACGATCGCGGTTCCGCCGGCGTTCGCCGCCTGCTGGAGTTGTTCGACGCTTTCAGCGGCCGGGTTCACCACGACGATGCCGCGGGCACCGGCGTCGATCGCTTCGAGCGCCTGGCCCGTCCAGCCGGGGCGGCCGTTGATGACGTGGACATCGGCCGTGGTGGAGGCGTGGGCATACGATTCCGGCAAGGACGCAACGGCCAAGGCAACGGCACCCGCTTCCTGTGCTTCCGGGGACGTCTGGACCGTGTAGTGCTTGCTCATGCGTGTGCTCCTTCGCGGACGGCCTGCTTGGCGTTGTGGTCCGCGTCCACCCGGGCGGCAGTTGCTTCGGCGATGTCCAGGGCGAAGGTGAGGTCATCGATCAACGTCACGGCGGCCGGTGCCTGCTTGGTTCCGGTGGCGATGGCTGCCAGTTCGCGCCACTCGCCCTCGTAGCCGTTGTGGTCGAACGGTCCGTGGACCGTTGTGGCTTCGCCGCGGCTGAACGTGGCCACCGCGGAACCGGCCTGCACATAGGAAGGGGTGAAATCGATGCGGACAGCCTCGTCGTCGGAGAAGGCCTCGAAGCTCCATTCGGGCTTCCACGTGTTGTTCATGGCTGCCCGCAATTCGATGGTGCGCGTTGGCGTGCGGAGGGAAATGACGTAGCCGAACGGGCGGACGTGCCGTGCTTCGAGGACCTCGATTTCCTCGAAGTCGGGGGTGAAGCGGCGGACCAGGGGGAGGTCGTGGATGGCCAGGCCCATGATGCCGCCCCGGAGCATGCCCTTGATGACCTCGACGTCCTTGTAGTCGGGTGTGCCGGGAGCCGGGCGGGTGATGATCTCCGTCGCGAAATCCTCAAAACGGGCATTCGGCGGGAGGACGATCGAGGAACGGATGGTGTGGGTGGTTTCGGGAAGGTCGCCCCAGTTGGCTTCAGCAGCGAGCCAACCGGGATCGAAGGTGTGCATGGCGCCGACGATGATCGGCACGCCGGTTTCTTCGCTGACGGCCGAGATCTGTGCGGCCTCTTCGGCGTTCCATGCGAATGGTTTCTCGCACAGGACCGCCTTCTTGCCGGCGCGGCATGCTGCGATGACCTGCTCTGCGTGGAATTGGTGCGGGCTGCAGATTGCAACGACGTCTACTTGGGGGTCGCCCAGGAGGGCATCAATGCTGGTGCTGTGGGTAGCGCCCACCCGTGCGGCGACGGATTCGGCAACCGCGGGGTCCACGTCCATGATGTGGCGGACGGTGAGGAGATCGCCCAGGCGGGCGAGGGAGGGCAGGTGGATTGCCTGCGTGACGGGGCCGGCGCCGAGGATGCCGACTCCGAGGGTTCGGGCGGCGTCTGTGTGGCTGGACAAGTTCAGTTACCTCTTCGTAAGCAGAATCAGAACGGGAGATCGATGCCGGCGATACCGGACATCGTTTGTTGTGATGTGGTGCTGCTCACAACCTATGAGGACTTTTGCCGAGCGTCAAGCAAAAGTTGAAATATTCCCGACAATCTTTTGGTGCGTGACACGCATAACCATCCGTGCTTCACTATTTCCATGACCTCAGCCTCCGGAAATGACGCTGGCAAAGACGCCTCTGCACAAGAGGCCGGCAGTCTTTCGCGCGCTGGTGATCTCTTTCAATTGCTTCGCGACGGCCAGGCCAGGACCCGCGCCGAACTTGCGCTGACCACCGGCCTCGCACGTTCCACCGTCGCCTCGCGCATCGATGCCCTCATCAGTTCCGGACTCGTTGGCCCCGCTGGTGAGGCAAGCTCCAGCGGCGGAAGGCCGCCGTCGCGCTTTGCCTTCAACCCGGCCGCGCGCGTGGTGTTGGCCGTCGATGTGGGAGCCACGCACGTGATCGTCGCTGTAACGGACCTCGGCGGTAAGATCCTCGCCGAGCGGCGCCTCAAGCAGGAAGTCGCCGACGGCCCGGAGGTTGTCCTGGGCCGGGTTATCACCGCAGGCAAGGAGCTGCTCGGCGAAGCCGGACGCGAGCTGGGCGACCTCGCGGGCATGGGCATCGGCCTGCCGGGCCCCGTGGAACACGACACCGGACGCCCCGTGAAGCCGCCGATCATGCCCGGTTGGGACGGCTTCGACGTCGTCCCTTACGTTCAGCGCTCTCTGCCCGTCCCGGTGCTCGTGGACAACGACGTGAATATCATGGCGCTCGGCGAACGCACCGCCTACTGGCCCGAGCACGAGAACTTCCTGTTCATCAAAGTGGCCACCGGCATCGGCGCGGGCATCATCAGCAGCGGTGACCTGCAGCGCGGCGCCAACGGTACGGCCGGCGACCTGGGGCACGTCCGCGTGCCCCGGGGCGACGATGTCCTCTGCCGGTGCGGCAACCACGGGTGCCTCGAAGCTCTTGCCTCAGGTCCCGCCGTCGCACGTCAATTGGCGGCCCAAGGGCTGGAAGCCGTCTCCGGCGCTGATGTGCTGCGACTCGTGGCGGAAGGAAACCTGCAGGCGATCCAGGCGCTCCGCCAGGCCGGCAGGGACGTCGGTGATGTCTTGGCCACCGTGGTCAACCTGCTCAACCCGTCCATGATCGTCATTGGCGGCAGCGTGGGGGAGGCCGGGGAACACCTGGTTGCGGGTATCCGCGAGGTGGTCTACCGCCGCTCGCTGCCGTTGGCCACCACGCACCTACGCATCGGCATCTCCATGGCCGGCGACCGGGCGGCCATCCTCGGCGCAAGCCAGATGGTCACCCAGCACGTGCTGTCGCCCGCCGTGATCGAAGCCACGCTCCAAGCCACCGGGTAGGAACGACTTCCGGCGCCTTGGTGGCTGCAGGCGTGATAGCAATGAAAGTGATGAAAACGCTTCCCGCCATTTTCCGGCCCGTCCTCCTCTGGCCCGCCCCGTGAGCCAGTTCCTTGCCAAAATCCCGCGCGGTTGGCTGATCCTCGCGTGCATAGGCCTTATTGCCCTTAACATGCGTGGGCCTTTCGTCGCGGTTGCCCCGGTAGTGGATTCGCTGCGGCAGGATCTGGGGTTCTCCCCGGTTGAACTCGGCCTGCTGACCGGCATTCCGGTGCTCTGTTTCTCCCTGGCTTCGCCGCTGGCTTCCATGGCAGGACGGCGGTTCGGGGCAGAATTCGCCATCATGCTCACGTTGCTTGGCGTCCTGGCGGGCGTGGTGATCCGTTCCAGCGGTGGCGGCGTGCCTGTCATGGTGGGTACGGTCCTCATCGGCGTGGCCATCACCATCGGCAACATCGCGGTTCCCCTGATCATTCGCCGCGATTTCGCTCCGCGCCGGCAAGCCACCGCGATGGGCGTGTACACGGCCGCGTTGAATATCGGCTCGTTCCTGACGTCTGTTGTCACGGCGCCGTTGGCTGATCTGGTGGGTTGGAGGCTCTCCCTCGCAGCGAGTGCGTTGCTGGCGTTGGCAGCGATCGTCTTCTGGCTGCCGACGGTGGGTGTGCGGCGGGCCCTGGTTCCAGTCCCCGTGCCCGCGGTTTCCGCGGGTGCCTCCGGTCCGACGCGGGGTGTCGGCTGGCTCGTTGCCGGGCTCACGCTGGGCTTCGCGGGCCAGGCGTTCTCCTATTACGGCGTCACCGCCTGGCTGCCGAGCTTCCTGTCCGACGAGCTCGCCATGGGCACCGCCGAAGCGGGTGCCGGGTCGTCGCTGTTCCAGATTTTCGCGATTGTCGGCGGCCTGGGCGTGCCGCTCCTGGCGCGCTTTTCAAGTACGACGACGGTGGCGGTCACCTTGAGCGTGCTGTGGCTGACCGTTCCCGTTGGCCTGTTGTTCGCCCCCGGCCTGTGGTGGCTGTGGTCCTCGCTGGGCGGGATTGCCCAGGGCGGCGGCATCACGGTCATCTTCATCGCCGTCATCAAGTTCGCCCATTCCCAGGCAGCGGCGGGAAAGATGTCCGCCGTCGTGCAGGGCGTGGGCTACTGCTTCGCCGCGCTGGCTCCGACGATCGTTGGCTACGTGCACAGCGTGTCCGGAGGCTGGACTGTTCCCTTGCTGGTGATCCTGGGCTCGGTGCTGACGTTCTGCATCTGCACCACGTTGTCCGTGCGCTGGGTGTCCCGCCAATCCTGAGCCGCCCGCAAGGTGAGCCGCCCGCAAGGTGAGCCCCGCCGTCGTGCGTACCCAACTGGGTCGCAGTTCAGGTCGTTCCCAGCGCTGGGAACGACGCGAACTGCGACCTACTTGGGTGCGGAGAAGCCCCGGTGCTGGGCTGCCTCCCCGACCATCGGGGTCACTTGTTGCGAAGAGTGCAGGCAGCCCAGCGTCGGGGCTTCGGTATGGCCGTTCGCTAGGCGGCGACCAATTCTTCTTCCGTGGCTTCTTCCTTGGCTTCGGTGAGGAAGCGGGCGTAGGCCGGGATGGTCAGGAAGGTGGGGAATTCCTCGGTGAGGGCGACTTCTTCGAAGATGCTGCGGGCGTCTGCGAAGCGGTCTCCGTCGAAGCGTTCCAGTCGGGCGAATTCCTCGTCCAGCATGTCCTGGACCCATTCCCGGGTGATGATGTCGCCGTGTTCGGTGATGGCGTGGGCGTGGATCCACTGCCACAGCTGGGAGCGGGAGATCTCGGCGGTGGCGGCGTCTTCCATGAGGTTGTGGATGGCCACGGCCCCGTTGCCGCGCAGCCAGGACTCGATGTAGCGGATGCCTACCTCGATGTTGATCCGGATGCCCGCCTCGGTGATGGTTCCCTCGGTGGTGGAAATATCGATCAGGGCACGGTCGTCCGGAGTAACATCCTCTCGGCTGCGGTCCAGTTGGTTGGGCTTGTCACCGAGCACTGAATCGAAGACTTCGCGGGCCACGGGCACCAGGTCCGGGTGGGCCACCCAGGAGCCGTCGAAACCGTCGTTGGCTTCGCGGGTCTTGTCGGCGCGGACCTTCTCGAAGGAGGCTGCGTTGGCTGCCTCGTCCTTGCGGTTCGGGACAGCTGCAGCCATGCCCCCAATGGCCATGGCCCCGCGGCGGTGGCAAGCCCGCACGAGTTGCTCGGTGTAGGCGCGCATGAACGGCTGGGTCATGGTCACCTGGCCGCGGTCCGGGAGCACGAAGCGCGGTCCACGGATGCGGAAGTTCTTGATCAGGGAGAAGATGTAGTCCCATCGGCCGGCGTTCAGGCCCGCCGCATGGTCACGCAGTTCGTAGAGGATCTCTTCCATCTCGAAGGCGGCCGTGATGGTCTCGATCAGCACTGTGGCGCGGATGGTGCCCTGCGGGATGCCGAGCAGGTCCTGGGCCAGGATGAAGATGTCGTTCCAGAGGCGTGCTTCCAGGTGGTTCTCGATCTTGGGCAGGTAGAAGTACGGGCCCTTGCCCTGGGCCAACAGGCGCCGGGCGTTGTGGAAAAAGTAGAGCCCGAAGTCCACGATTCCACCGGCGATTGGCTTGCCATCGATGAGCAGGTGCTTCTCCGGCAGGTGCCAGCCACGGGGCCGGACCACGATGGTGGGCAGGTCCTCGGCGGCCTTGAGCTTGTACTCCTTGCCCTCGGGGGATGTGAAGTCGATCCGACGCTCCAAGGCATCCGTCAGGTTCAGCTGGCCCTGGATGACGTTGCGCCACGTCGGCGTCGAGGAATCCTCCATGTCCGCCAGCCACACCTTCGCCCCCGAGTTCAGCGCGTTGATGGTCATCTTCTTGTCCACCGGACCCGTGATCTCCACGCGACGGTCCTCCAAGCCCGGGGCCGGGGGAGCCACCCGCCAGCTAGGGTCGTTACGGATGCCCTCGGTCTGCGGCAGGAAGCGCGGGTCCTGGCCGGAGGAAATCGCGTTGCGCCGTGCGTGCCGTGCCTGCATTAGCTCCTGCCGCCGGTCGGCGACCGCCCGGTGCAGCTTCCCAACGAACTCAAGGGCGTCGGGAGTGAGGACCTCGTTCTGCCGCGAAATGGGCTGCGCGGTCAACGTGATGCCGTTAATAGTGAAGTTGTCGGTGAAGCTGTTCATTTCAAGACTCCTAAGAAAATGTTCGACGGCGGCACTTCCGTGAGGTGCGCACGAGGCCGGAGGTGCGGTGATGCGGCAGCCTGCGTAAAAGGGGCCCTGCGTCCCGGTCCGTCCTCGCTCAGCGAGGTCGAAACCGGGACGTGGGGGATAGCAGGCAGAGCATTACCGCAGCGGAGGCCGGAGGCGACAACGGCCGTCGGCGGGGGTGGTTAGTGGAACTGGCCCTCTTCGGTCGATCCGACCAGTGCGAGGGTGGAGGCGTTCGGGTTGAGCGCTGTGGCGATGTCGTCGAAGTAGCCGGTGCCGACTTCGCGCTGGTGCTTGGTGGCGGTGTAGCCGCGGGATTCGGAGGCGAATTCCTTTTCCTGGAGCTCGACGTAGGCGCTCATGCCTTCACGGGCGTAGCCGTGGGCGAGGTCGAACATCGAGTAGTTCAGGGCGTGGAAGCCGGCCAGGGTGATGAACTGGAACGTGAAGCCCATGGCGCCGAGTTCGCGCTGGAACTTCGCGATGGTGGCGTCGTCCAGGTGCTTGCGCCAGTTGAACGACGGCGAGCAGTTGTAGGAGAGCATCTGGTCCGGGTACTCGGCCTTGACTGCTTCGGCGAACTTGCGGGCCAGTTCCAGGTCCGGGGTGCCCGTTTCCATCCAGATGAGGTCGGAGTACGGGGCGTAGGCCTTGGCACGGGCTATGCAGGGTTCGATGCCGTTGCGGACCTTGTAGAAGCCCTCGGCCGTGCGTTCTCCGGTGATGAATTCGCGGTCGCGCTCGTCCACGTCGGAGGTGATGAGGGTTGCCGCTTCGGCGTCGGTGCGGGCAATGACGACGGTGGGGGTGCCGGCGACGTCGGCTGCCAGGCGGGCCGCGTTCAGGGTCCGGATGTGCTGCTGGGTGGGGATCAGGACCTTGCCGCCGAGGTGACCGCACTTCTTCTCCGAGGCCAGCTGGTCTTCCCAGTGCACACCCGAAGCGCCGGCGGTGATCATGGACTTCATGAGCTCGTAGGCGTTCAGCGGCCCACCGAAACCGGCCTCGGCGTCGGCGACGATCGGGACCAGCCAGTCCTCAACGGACTTGATGCCCTCGGCGTACTCGATCTGGTCGGCACGCAGCAGGGCGTTGTTGATGCGGCGGACAACCTGCGGGACCGAGTTGGCCGGGTACAGCGACTGGTCCGGGTAGGTGTGGCCGGAAAGGTTGGCGTCAGCGGCAACCTGCCAACCGGAGAGGTAGATGGCGCGGAGGCCGGCCTTGACCTGCTGCACGGCCTGGTTGCCGGTCAGGGCACCGAGGGCGTTGGTGTAGCCGCCGGTGGGAGCTTCCTCGGTGAGCTGCTTCCAGAGCTTCTCCGAACCACGGCGGGCCAGGGTGTGCTCTTCGGAGACGCGACCGCGGAGGCGGACGACGTCGGCAGCCGAGTAATCACGGGTGACGCCCTCCCAGCGCGGGTTGGCGGACCATTCAAGTTCCAGCGCTGCGGCCTGCTGTTCTGCGGTCAACTCTGGTTCAAACGATGCGGTCATTGCATGTCTCCTTGTTGGTTCCCGGGCCGGCCTCAGCTGCGTCCTTGCAACGTCGGCCGGCTCCCGGGGTCTGTATTTCTTTTTCGTGAGAACTACTTTTCTGCACTTTCAAGAGGCTTTCTAGGGGAAAACTATGGAAAGAAATGCAGTTCTTCGCGTATTCTCAAGAAATGTCGCCTGTGAGCTGGAGCCGCGACGTCGCGTCGCCGTCGTCGTCCCCTGTAACCCCCGAACTGGACGTCATCAGCCTTGGCCGCCGCGTGCGCCATCTGCGCAAGCAAGCCGGCCTGACGCTCGATGACCTGAGCGCCGCCGTCGGGACCGCCCCAAGCCAGTTGAGCCTGATCGAGAACGGCAAACGCGAACCCAAACTGGGCCTGCTCCAGCAGCTCGCCGCGTCGCTGAATGTGAGCATCGACCAGCTGCTCGGAGCCGAGCCGCCGAGTCGTCGCGCGGCGCTCGAAATCGAGCTGGAACGGTACCAGCGCGGGCCTCTCTACGAGTCGCTGAACCTGCCCAAAATCCGCATCAGCTCGCGGCTTCCGCTGGATGTGCTGGAGTCGCAGGTGGGTCTGCTGCAGGAACTTGAACGCAAGCTCAACGAGCAAGTCGCGACGCCGGAAGAAGCCCGCCGCGCGAACGGCGAATTGCGTGCCATGATGCGGGAGCGCGGCAACTATTTCCCCGAGTACGAGGCGGAGGCGCAGAAGGTCCTCAAAGGGGTGGGCTACACCTCGGGACCGCTGAGCCAGCACGTCATCGCGGACATCGCCGAGAACCTCGGTTTCTCGCTGCACCACGTGGGCGATTTGCCGCATTCGACGCGCTCAGTGACGGATTTGAAGAACCGCAGAATTTACCTCACGCAGAATCAGCGCCAGGACCACGACCCCCGTTCGGTGCTGCTCCAGGCGCTGGGGCACTACGTCCTGGGCCATGGAACGCCACGCAACTATGGCGACTTCCTGGCGCAGCGGGTGGCCACCAACTACTTCGCCGCCGCATTGCTGCTGCCCGAGCAGGCAACGGTCGAGTTCCTGCAAAAGGCCAAGGCTGCCAAGGAAATCGCCGTGGAAGACATCAGGGATGCGTTCGCGGTTTCCTACGAGACTGCGGCCCACCGCTTCACCAACCTGGCCACGAAGCATCTGGGAATCACCACGCATTTCCAGAAGACCCACCAGTCCGGCATCATCTACAAGGCCTACGAGAACGACGGCGTGACGTTCCCGCAGGACCACACCGGGGCGATTGAGGGGCAGCCGTCGTGCAAGGCCTGGACGTCCAGGGCCGTCTTCGATGTGCCGGACAAGTTCAGCGCCTACAGCCAGTACACGGATACTCCGTCCGGTACGTACTGGTGCACGGCCCGCACTGAACGTTCCGCAGCGGGCGAGTTCTCGCTCAGCATCGGGGTGCCGTACCAGCACGTGAAGTGGTTCCGGGGACGGGAGACTACGGCCCGTGCCACCTCGACGTGCCCGGACCCGAATTGCTGCAAGCGGCCGCCGGCTGACCTGGCGAACGAATGGGCCGGCAACGCTTGGCCGTCCGCCCGCGCCCACTCGCACCTGCTGGCGGCCATGCCGCCGGGCGCGTTCCCCGGCGTGGACGAGACCGAGGTGTACTCCTTCCTCGAGGCCCACTCGGGGCGCTGAGCCCACCCAGGATTCCAACGCTCTATCACCTTCCCGCCTCTTTTCCCGATCGCTCTATCACCTTCTTGCAACATTCGGGCATCCCTCTCTCACTTCACGTGAGTTTGGACCCCTTACGGGGCACCATGAAGCCATCACGGTTTCAAAGGGGGGAGTGTCATGGCCCGGACCTTGCTGAGGTTTGCTTCAGGATCTTTGGTGGGCGCGCTGGTAGCCCTGGCTGCCTGCGCGCCCCAGCCAGCCGCCGTCGTGCTTGTGAAGGCCGACGGCGTCACCCGGGTTTCGGTGCAAACGGAGGACTATGGCGCGCAACTGGAGGCCCTGAACGCTTCCGCGCGGAAGCTCGGGGACGCGCTCCTGGCGGACGGGGGCGACGGAACAAAAGGCAACGTGGTGTCCTCTCCCGCCAGCGTGCTCGTCGCGCTGGGCATGCTGCGGGCCGGAACGTCCGGAACCACGGCGGCGGAGATGGACGCTGTCCTGGGTCTGCCCGCTCAGGGACGTGACGAGGCCATGAACGCGCTGCTCACCTCGCTGGAAAAGTACGACGGCGACCCCGGCTCGGTTGACGAGAACAACCCGCCGCGGAAGCCTGTGATGCACGCTGCGAACGGGCTGTTCGTTGAGCGCTCGACTCCCAACGGGCAGGATTTCCTGGCGACCCTCGGACGGCACTACGGCACGGGCGTGTACCCGGTGTCCTTTCAGGACGAGGCCGCCACGAAGCCTGCGATTGACCGCTGGGTCAGCGACAACACCGGCGGACGAATCAAGGAAGCTCCTGCCGGATACGATCCCAAGAACACGTTCAGCCTGGTCAATGCGCTGTACTTCGCGGCCGCGTGGCAGACCCCCTTCAGCGCGAACGACACCTATGACAAGCCCTTCACCAAGGCTGGCGGCGAGGTGGTGAACGTGCCCACCATGGGTGAAACGGTCAGCATGAAGTACGCAGAGGCCGCCGGCTGGAAGGCCGCGGACCTGCCGTACGCTGAAGGTTTTGTGATGCGGCTGGTACTGCCCGACGCCGGTACGCCGGGTTCGGATTCTCCGGCTACGGTTTCGGCGGAGGTGCTTGCCGGGGTTGGTAAATCGTTGGCTGAGGCTCCCTCGGACCTGGTCACCATCAGTCTGCCGAAGTGGGACCACAAGACCACCTTCGACCTGCGGAAGGTGTTCAAATCTCTGGGGCTCAAGGAGATGCTGGCAACGGACAGCGATTTCAACTCGATCCAGGGCGGGATGAGGCTCACCCAAGCGGCCCAGGCTGCAAACATCAAGGTCGCCGAAAAGGGGACGGTGGCGGCTGCGGTAACCCAGATGAACGCAACGGACTCTGCTGGTAGGGGCTCCGAGCGCGAGATTATCCTGGACCACCCGTTCCACTATCAGATCCTGCATTCGGAGACGGGGTTGCCGTTGTTCACGGGCTGGGTGGCGGATCCGCGGTGAGGCCGTGGCCTCGAGTTCGCGGCAACCGCGCGGTGACGCCGGAAGTTTCCGGGGGCCTTCGGCGGTTTCCCACGACATCAGCGCAGGCCGCCCGCTCAGTTGTTCAACGAACTTGCCCAAACCAATGCGTTTGCCCGGCGGTGTTCTGCCGGGTCGATGAGCTTAATGCGTTCCACCAAGGCGACTGGGTCAATGAGTTTCGACTCAACAAGGGCAACGACGAACGCATGGTCCTTGGTCCTGCCGGCAATGAGCTTGGCAGCGCAGAGGTCGTACGGGTCCAGACACAGACCCGTGCTGTTCTTTGTGTTCTCGTTCCGGACGCTGACCAGCCTGAACTCCCAATCGCGTGGGAGCACAGCCGTTCCCCTGCCGACTCCCTGCACGTAGAAGCCGAACTGTGCGTGAAACGGAGACCACTCGCCGATGGCCGCGTCAATGCTGTCTGCCAAGGTCCCGGCATCATCATCCGACATCGGTGCGATGTCCACTTCGTCCGACATGGTAGCCGCCACGGGCAACTGATCCTCGGTGTAGGAGCCCAGGATGGACTGGCTACCAATGACAATGACACGATCGTTGTGGATGATTTCAGTGGCAGCCCGAATGGCGTGCTCTAGTTCTTCACGGCGCAAGAGCAGCTGCCTTCTTGATTGCGATCAAGCGCTCTTGTTCAGAGAGCGCTCCAGCGAAGGGGCTCATCTGCCTGAGTTCAGTGGCGAACGGGCTGTCCTCGAGCATTGCCTCATTAATCTCTGCCACCGGTCGGCCCAGGAGTTGGTCCCATTTGTCTACCCACTCGTCAGCAACACTGCTTCTGGGCCTTTCGCGCATTTTCCTGACCCCCGCGCGACCTATGCTGCGGATTTTCTCTTCATCAGCGTGCAGCTTGAGGCTCAACTGGACGTGCAATTCAAACGGGATGCGTTCTTCCCTGCGCACCAGATGTGGGCGTCGGGAACGGGCGGACTTTAGGGACGCCTGGACAACGGCGGGGCTGGAATGAATCCTCTTGGCGATGTCTCGAATCGACAGTCCCAGAGCATGGAGAGACAGGATCGCCTCCTGCCTCCGATGGGCAGCCACCAGTTGTTTAAGGCGTAACTGTTCGCTGATTCTGCCAAGCTCCTCGGCTTCCTGAACCAGTTCGTCGACGTTGATGTCCATCACTGCATGGTACCCCCATACAGTGATGCTAACCAGCCAGTCGCGCAACCAGCACTGCCGCAGCGTTGACGACGTCGTCCGCTTCCCGCTTGGTGGCACTCAAGGCGACCTCTTGGCCGGCAACGGTGATGATGTCCGTGATCACCGCAACGGTGAGCCGGCCCAAGGTGTCCTCGCCCGAGCCGAGAAGGACCGAGTTCTGCCGCACCCATTCGCGTCCGCGTTCGCGTCGGAGGACCTCGAAGCCCGGGGGAGTGTCGCCCTGGATGAAGACGCGTTCCAGCGCCCGATGTTTCCATGTGTAGTCGAAGTAGCTTCGGCTGCCCACATCGAACAGAGCCAAGGCATCGGTTTCGCCGGACTTCCGGGCCTTGGCCACTGCAGCAGCGACGAGCCGCTCGTGTTCGTTCTGGTAGTCGTCCCACAAAGCCAGGAAGAGTTCAGTCTTGCCGCCGAAGTGGTGATACAGGCTGCCAACGCTGGAGCCGGAGCGCGCAACAATGTCCGAGATGCCGGCGTCAGTGAAGCCTTGTTCGGAGAAGACAGAAGCGGCCGCGTCGAGGAGGTTGCGCCGTGTAACAGCCGTGCGGTGCCACTGCCAGGAACCGGCATGGACCGCGGCATCGGACGCTTTTCGAACCATCAGTCCTCCTGGATGCAGCCTCGGTGTGTCGTCGGGGCTCAATTCTGGAAGGCGCACCCACGGAACCAGCCGGTAGCGCCACAATAACCTTGACCCAGCCCCAAGCTACAGGAAATAATTCTGGAAGTCTGTTCTAGAAATATGTATTGCAGTATGTAACCAAATGCTGCGATTTTTGACGTCGAACGCCCCAAAACCCGGGTGTCGTTTTCACCGTCGGGCAGCAACTGGTTGAATCGCTATGAGAGCGCCAACTGGTCGCACGCCAACAAGCCAGAGAGGAACGCGGCCTGATGTCCGTTTCAAGCAAGTCGTCCGGGATCACGTCGAACAGGTGGTTCAAACCCGTCGTCGTTACCGCAGGGGCTCTGGTCGTCGCACTGATCCTGGTGCTCATCGCCATCTGGCTTCGCACGCTGGACCCCGTCAAGCAGTTCCTGGTTGACTACCCCGGACACTCCGCCATTCCGGAGGGGACCCCCACCGGCTTCCCGGCCTGGCTCGGGTGGCAGCACTTCCTCAACATGTTCTTCCTGGTCCTGATCATCCGGTCGGGGTGGCAGGTACGGACCACCACTCGTCCACCTGCGTACTGGACCCGTAACAACAAGGGTTTCATCAAGACCAAGAACCCGCCGTCCAAGATCAGCCTGGATCTCTGGTTCCACCTGACCCTGGATGCGTTGTGGGTGCTCAACGGCATCATCTTCATCGTGCTTCTCTTCGCCACCGGCCAATGGCTGCGCATCGTCCCCACCAACTGGGACGTGTTCCCGAACGCCGTCTCGGCCGGACTGCAGTATGCCTCGCTGAACTGGCCCGTGGAAAACGGCTGGAACAACTACAACTCGCTGCAGTTGCTGACCTACTTCATCACGGTCTTCATCGCCTCCCCGCTGGCCATCATCACCGGCGTGCGCATGTCCGGTGCGTGGCCCAAGAAGGCTGCGGTCAACAAGTTCTACCCGATCGAGCTCGCCCGCAAGATCCACTTCCCCGTGATGATCTACTTCGTGGCCTTCGTGATCGTCCACGTGACATTGGTCCTGGCCACGGGGGCGCTGAACAACCTGAACCACATGTACGCCTCGAACAATGACGTCAGCTGGTTGGGCTTCGGTATCTTCGCAGCGTCCATCGTGTTCACGGCCGCGGCGTGGTTCCTGGCCCGGCCGCTGTTCCTGCGCCCGATCGCTTCGCTGATGGGTAAGGTTTCGCGCTAGCTCAGCGCCCCACCCTGCCACAGCGCGTCGAACGGAGCGCCCGAAGCCACGCGGTTCCGGATACCCGCAGTCACGAACGCCTTGGCCGTGCGGGCAGCTTCCAGCGGGGTGGCGCCCTTGGCCAGTTCCGCGGTTACGGCTGCAGCAAGCGAGCAACCGGCACCGGACACAGCCACCTCGCCCACCTTCGGCGCGCGCAGGACTTCCAGCGTCTCGCCGTCGTAGAAAACGTCGACGGCGTCAGCACCTTCCAGCCGCACCCCACCCTTGGCGAGGACGGCTGCGCCGCTGAGTTCGTGGATGCGGATGGCAGCGGCCTTCAGCGATTCTTCGTCAGTGATAGAGAGCCCGGACAACGACTCGGCTTCGAAATGGTTCGGCGTGACGAAGGTGGCGAGTGGGAGGATCTGGGCCTTCAGAGCATGGTCGGTTTCCAGTGCGTGGCCCGGCTCCTGTCCCTTGCAGATCAGGACCGGGTCCAGGACCACGTTGGCGAAGGAACCAGCGGACAATGCCTTCTCGACCGTACTGATCGTCGCTGGGCTCCCGAGCATTCCGATCTTCACGGTGTCCAACACCGAAGGTGCGCCTGAACCGGCACCGTATGCCGCCGTCGTGGCTTCCAGTTGGTCCGCGATGACCTGCTGGTCCACCGGCACAAAGCGGTGGTTCCACTGGTCCTTGGGATCGAACGAAACGATGCACGTGAGATTGACGATGCCGAAGACTCCCAGTTCCTGGAAGGTCTTGAGGTCGGCTTGCGCACCGGCGCCGCCGGTCGCTTCCGAGCCGGCGATGGTCAATGCAATGGCAGGGGAAACGGCTGAAGTCATGGATCCTATTTTGGCAGCTGCCCCGGCGTCGCGCCTAAACGGTGCTAGCCGTGCAGCGCCTGGTACGCAGCCACGGCAGCGGGGTGCAGGGGAACGCCGGCCGTGTTGATAAGCGTCTCCGGACTGAGGAACTGCACGCCGGCACTGGAAGCGGGCACAAGGTCCCGGGCATGCTCCACGAGCAGTTCCACCGTGCCCGTGGCCAGTGCATCAGGCAGGTCACGCCGGCAAAGCAGCAGGTTGGCCACGCCCACAGTCCAGACAGCGGGTACTTGGCCGTAGCTGTTGGCCGGGATCAGTACGCGGTCGTAAAAGAACCCGGACTGCGCCCTGGTGGCCGGGATGATGCTGGAGAGATCCAGCAGCCGCAGTCCGGTTTCCTTGGCGGCAGCCACGACCGGTGCCGTGGGTACACCCCCGGATTGGATCATCACGTCGATTGAACCGTCCTTCAACGCCGCGAGGGCTTGGTTCAGGCCAAGGTTCACCTGCTTCAGGGCCCTGTCCGGACCCTGTTCCGAGCCCAGCCCGGCCGCGGCAATGATCCTTGCGGCAGTAAGAGTGGTTCCGGAACCCACTTCGCCTACGGCCGCGGTCTTGCCGCCCAGCTCGGAAAATGATCGGATTCCGCTGTCCTCCCGGACTATGCAGTGGACGTAGTTTTCGTACACCTTGCCGAGGGCCACCAGCCCGTCACCCTGCCCGGGGCCAGCAGCTTCCACCACCGCCGTATCAGCCAGGGCGACGGCGAGTGTCGCCTCGCCGGACAGGACCCGCCTGACGTTGTCCAGGCTTCCGCCGGTGACCACAGGTGTCGCGGTCCCGGCCACGCCCTCGCGCTGCAGCAGCCCGGCCAACAGGGTGGCGAACTCGAGGTAAAAGCCCCCAGACTCGCCGCCCGCAACGCTCAGCTGCTGAGGCCTGGGCGCCGGAGTGCACGCGGAGGCGGACACCAGCAGCCCGCCTGCGCCGAGCGCCAGCCCGGCTTTCAGAAGGCTGCGGCGCGCCACCCCGTCACGCATCAGGACCACCCTTGAATTCCAGCCGCGCTGCAAGTCCTTGCGGCTCCCGGGCATCCAGGAACAGTGCGCCGTCGTTGGCTTCGGCCAGGCGTTCCACAATGGTCATGCCCAAGCCGTTGCCAGGGAGGCCGCTGTGCTGCGGTGCCCGCCAAAACCGGGTGGTGGCGGCTCCGCGCTGTTCGGTGCTAAGGCCAGGACCGTCGTCGGAAATTACGACGGCGGCACCTCCTTGGGTGGGCCGGGCCGAGACGGCGATGCGGCCGCCTGGAGCGTACTTGATGGCATTGGCCAGGAGTTCGCCCACCATTTGGCCCAGCTCTTCGGGGTCGCAACGGATGGCAAGGGGCTTACCCAGCTGTGCGAGGGAGACGGTGCAGCCTGCCCGTTTCGCGGCGGGTTCGGCACGTTCCACTTCGCCCTGGAGCACGGGCATGGGGTCAATCACGCTTTGCCGCCTGTGCTCCGACTCCTGCGCTGTTCCAGCAGCCCCAGCAACGGCGCGGTGTTCCGCCGCAGCCAGCTTCAGCACGCCGTCGAGCATGTGTTCCACGCGGTCCAGTTCCGCAACGACTCCCGCCGCGGCGGCCTCCCCGGGAGTGTTCCGCAGTTCGAGTTGCAGCAGGTCGATCCGCAACCGCAGGGCACCCACCGGGTTGCGCAGTTGGTGGGAAGTATCGGCGATCAGTTGGCGCTGCGAGGCCATGCTCGAGCTGACCGTGTTGGCCATTGCAGTGAACGAGCGGCTGAGTTCGCGCAGTTCCGGCGGACCGGCCTCGGGGAGTTGGCTGGTTTTCCCCGTTTCTTCGAGTTCGTGGACCGCCTTGCTGAGCCTGTGCACCGGCCGCAACACCCAGCCGGTGACCCGCGCCGCCGCCACCAGCAGCACTGCGAACATCGCCAGTGCCGCAAGCCCGACGACGAACCATCGCTCCCGTAGTTTCGCCCTGGCTGCGCTGGGGTCGACTTCCAGGACGGTTTCGCCGAGAACCTGGCTGGCCGTGCCGAAGGACCGTGAAATGGTTTCCGTTCCGGTCTCGAAGGGACGGACCGTGCTGACTGTGGTGTCGCTGAGGTTGAGGCTGGCCCGGCTGATGGCCTCTTTCACGTCCTGCCGGTCCTCATCGAGGTTCCCGGACCGCAGCGTTCGTTCCTGCAGCCGGATCAGGATTCCTTCACCGTAGAGCTCGGAGTACCGGTCCATTTCGCGCTGGAGTTGGGTGGTGTCATTGTCAGCGGAGGCGTCGTTGGCCAGCTGGGCGAAGCGGTTCAGGGCGGCCACGCGGTTGATCTGGACCTCTTGTGTGAGTTCGCGGCCGGCCGAGCTCAGGATCACGCTGGACACTGTCACCACAATGAGCACGGCGATCACACTGAGGATGACCAGGACGCGGACTTTCATTCTTGCTCCACCCGGTAGCCGACGCCTCGGACGTTGATGATGAAGCCCGGAAGCTTGAGCTTGGACCGCAACCCGGTGAGGTGGACGTCCAGGGAGCGGGAGTACGCCAGGAACGCATCACCCCAGAGGGCGTCGAGGATCTGTTCGCGGGTCACCACGGAACCTGCGTTCTTGGCGAGCAGGGCGAGGAGATCGAATTCCGTGGCGGTCAGGGACAGTTCGCGGTGTTCGACGGCGGCTACCCTGCGGTCGAGGTCCACGGTGAGGGGTCCGAGCGCGATCTGTTGTGGAGCGCTCGGGCCGGAACGGTTGGTCCGCCGGGTCACGGCTTCGATGCGGGCGAGCAGTTCCACGAGCTTCACGGGTTTGACCAGGTAATCGTCGGCTCCGGAGCGGAGGCCAAGGACCACGCTCCGCTCATCGTCCCTTGCCGTGAGGATGAGGATGGGGGCGTGGGTGACTTGGCGGAGCTTGCGCAGGACGTCCAAGCCGTCCATGTCCGGGAGGCCCAGGTCCAGGAGGATGACCTCGTGGTTGCGATGGTCAAGGAGTGCGTCCTCGCCGCGGGACACCCGGGTGGGCTTGTGGCCCGCCGAGGCCACGGCGGCACTGAGCGCGGAGGCCATTGCGTCGTCATCCTCGACAATGAGCACGTGCACGGTGGGTGTTCTCCTTGCGTTTTGCTGGGCGGTCCGTCTTGGACGTTACTCCCTTCGCGGAGCTTCTGCGTTGCCTGGGAATCCTGATCCGACTCGTCCAGCGCCCAGGCACCCAAGCGCGGCAGCCGCCGTCGTACTTCCCCACCCTGGCTGCCGCCGTCGTACTTCCCCTAACCCTCTCTCACCTATGGCCCGCTTTTCGGCGACCCTCTCTCACCTTTGTGCGTCTTTATCGAAACCCTCTCTCACCGGATAACGGCGCTTAACCTTGCGAGGCCCGCTTTGCGCCCTTCGCGGCAAGCAAAGGGCGCAAGGCGGGCCTCGCAACGGGGTCTTAGGCGTCGACGAGGTCCTTCTTGCCGTCCCCGCGGACTTCCCACGCGTGGCCCTGTTCGGTGTCCAGATGCGTGGTCTTCTTGTTCTTCAGCGCGAAGATGTACACCAGCAGCGAGATGAATATTGCGGCTGTCACGTAGGTGAAGAACACGTCCACCTGGCCAGCCTTCTGCAGCGCGGCGCCGATCAGCGGAACCGTGCCGCCGAACAGGGAGTTGGCGATCGCGTAGCCCAGCCCAACGCCCAGTGCGCGGATGGACGCGGGGAAGAGCTCGGCCTTCACCAGGGCGTTGATGGAGGTGTAGCCGCCGACCATCAACAATCCGCCCATCATGAGCAGGAAGGCCATGAACGGATCCTTGGTGCCAGCGAGCATGGAGAGGAGCGGCCACGTGAACAGGACACCCGTGACGCCGAACCACACCAGCAGCGGCTTGCGGCCGATCTTGTCCGATATCAAGCCATACACCGGCTGGAGGAGCATGAAGATGAACAGCGCCCAGAAGTTGATGACGGAGGTGTCGGTCTTGGGGATGCCGGAGGTATCGTTCATGAACTTCAAAATGAAGTTGGTGTACGTGTAGAAGGCCACGGTACCGCCAAGGGTGATGCCGATGCAGATCAGCAGCGGCTTCCAATGCTTGGTGAACAGGAGCTTCATGGTTCCCGGCTGTGCTTCGCCTGCAACCTTGACGTGGGCGGCACGGAGCTGGTCCGCGGAGAGAGTTTCTTCCATGGAACGGCGGAGCCACAGGACCACCAGGGCCGCCACGCCACCGATAGCGAACGGAATACGCCAGCCCCACTCGGTCAGGGCTTCCTTGGTCATGGTGTTCTGCAGGATCACGAGTACCAGCAGGGCGAGCATCTGGCCACCCACAAGCGTCACGTACTGGAAGCTCGAGAAGAAGCCACGGCGCTTGGCGGTTGCAGCCTCGGACATGTATGTGGCGCTCGTCCCGTACTCACCGCCCACAGAGAAGCCCTGGACCACGCGGACGAACACCAGGAGGATCATGGCCCAGAGGCCGATCACGTCCTGTGTCGGCAGGATGGCGATGGCAAAAGAGCCCGCGGACATCATGGTCACGCTCAGCGTCAGCGCCGCCTTGCGGCCCTTGCGATCTGCGTAGCGGCCGAAGAACCAGCTGCCGATGGGCCGCATAAGGAACGACGTCGAGAAGACCGCCATCGCTTCGAGGCCCGCCTGGAGATCGTCCGAGGAATTGAAGAAGTGCGACTGGAAATACGCCGCAAACGCCGTGTAGACGTACACGTCGAACCACTCCACGAGATTGCCCGCGGAGCCCTTGAGGATGTTGCCCACGGCCTTGCGGGTTTGTGCCGCCTCGCTGAAGGGCGCAGCTTGCTGGGTGCTCATCAATGAACCTTCCTGGCCGGCTGCGCACGCGGCAGCCGTGTCTTTCATGAGTTCGTTCTGTCCATGAAGCTCGTGCTCATGGCGTCCTTGCGCATGGCTCTTCGTCGACTGGGAAAGGCCCTCTTGGGGTGAAGAGGACGTATTCCAAACTAGGGGTGATGCACGGCACAACCAACGCGGGAGGGGATTTCCTAACACTTCCTTAGGTTTCGGGGTTGCGTTTGGTGCCGTGCTGAGTGGCGCGGTTCGCCCCGCCAGCGGCCGGCTTGGATCCGCTGTCCCCTGAAGCACGACGGCGGCACGCAGCTTGGTCGCCCGACGCCCCTTTCGCTGTGGTCCCCCCGGACGCTCTCTCACCGAATGCCCGGCGTGGGCGGACGCTCTCTCACCGAATGCCCGGCGTGGGCGGACGCTCGTTACCTTTTTCGTAGCCTGTTTCCTGGTGCAGGATATGGGTGTGCTGGCCTGCCGGCTCCGGCATGATTTTGACGCTCTGTCGCT
>NZ_JBIVGD010000022.1:0-66100 GCF_044748465.1 Paenarthrobacter sp. NPDC089988 | reverse complement strand
ACACCCCCGTGGAGCACGAACTGCTGCTCACCACGGACCAACCTCAGCCGGCACAAGCCGCCTGACCAACTGTCCACAACTTGCGGGCAACCCCAAGTGAAGGAGGATCGGGCTAAAAGGGGTGTTCGGTGAGAGAGCGTTGGAATTAGGATCGCCAGATGGGACTCCTTACTTTCAGCATCAACGTCACTCTGGATGGCTGCGTCGATCATCGGGAGGGCATCGCCGACGACGAGACGCATGCCCACTTCACGCGCCTCCTGGAGCAGTGC
The DNA here is from genome assembly GCF_044748465.1 of Paenarthrobacter sp. NPDC089988. Taxonomy (NCBI): domain Bacteria; kingdom Bacillati; phylum Actinomycetota; class Actinomycetes; order Micrococcales; family Micrococcaceae; genus Paenarthrobacter; species Paenarthrobacter sp. NPDC089988. The sequence continues at coordinate 65,828 of NZ_JBIVGD010000022.1, read as the reverse complement.
GGCGCCATGCTCTGGGGCCGCACCACGTACGAGATGATGGAAGCCTACTGGCCGCTGGTGGCCCGCGGCGAGGTCGATGCGCCGCCGGCCCTGAAGGAGTGGGCGGACAAGTTGGAGACGAAGCCGAAGTACGTGGTGTCTTCCACAAGAAGCGACTTTACGTGGACCAACAGCCACCACCTGACCGGCGAGTTGCGGGCAGCCGTCCAGGAACTCAAGGACAACACTCCCGACGGTGTGCTGGTGGGCAGCGGCAAGCTGGCCACGGAGCTGGACCGGCTGGACCTGATCGACGAGTACAAGTTCCTGGTCCACCCCATGATCACCGGCCACGGCCCCACCCTCTATCAGGGCGGACTGCCGGGCACGCGGCGTCTCGAGCTGGTCGAGGCGGTGCCGCTCAGCAACGGAGCAGTGGCCATGCACTACCGCCGGGCTGCTTAGGGGCTTACGCACGACGGCGGCGGGAGCCTGAGCGGGCACGGGGGGAAGTTCGTACTCCCAGCGCAGAGTGGTCCGCAGCACAAACCTGCCCTGGGCGGAATGAGCAGGCCCGGCCCGGCGTTGTCCCGGACATGCACAAGAAACGGATCGGCTTCCTTTCCTTCGGCCATTGGGCCCGCGTCCCCGGCTCGCTGGTTCCCACGGCGGGGGAGGCCCTGAAACAGGGGATCGAGCTCGCGGTCGAGGCCGAGAAACTGGGCATTGATGGCGCGTTCTTCCGAGTGCACCACTTTGCCCGGCAGCAGGCTTCGCCCTTCCCGCTCCTGAGTGCCATCGCAGCACGTACTAGTCGCATCGAGATGGGTACGGGCGTGATCGACATGCGCTACGAAAACCCGCTCTACATGGCGGAGGAAGCCGCGGCCACCGACCTGATCAGCGACGGCAGGCTGCAGCTCGGCGTGAGCCGGGGTTCACCCGAGCCCGCACTGAACGGCGCCTCCAATTTCGGTTACGTTCCCGCCGAGGGCGAGGACGGTGGCGAGATGGCACGCCGCCATACTGCGCTGTTCCGGAAGGCCATTGCAGGCCATGGCGTGGCCCAGGCGGACCCGCATTACGCCGGAGGAGCTACCGGGCTGCTCCCCATCCAGCCGCAGTCGCCCGGCCTTCCGCAACGAATTTGGTGGGGCGCCGGCACCCGCAAGACTGCGGTGTGGGCTGCCGAGCAAGGCATGAACCTCATGAGCTCCACACTCCTTACCGAGGACACCGGTGTGCCCTTCGACCAACTCCAGGCCGAACAGATCCAGATGTTCAGGGATGCCTGGGCAGCTGCGGGTTACGACTTCGAGCCGAGGGTTTCCGTAAGCCGCAGCGTCATTCCGATCGTGGACGCGGAGGACAACCACTACTTCGGCCTTCGCGCGCAGGCCGACCGCGAGGACCAAGTGGGGATCCTGGACGGTGCCCTGTCCCGCTTCGGCAAGAGCTACATCGGCTCCCCGGACCAGCTTGCCGTGGAACTCGCGCAGGATGCTGCGGTCCAGGCAGCGGACACGGTATTGCTAACGGTTCCGAACCAGTTGGGCGTGGAGTACAACGCCAAGCTCCTGGGGAATGTGGCCAAGCACGTCGCCCCTGCGTTCGGCTGGAGTCCGGCGTTGGAGGCACCATAGGGGAACACTTTTTGTGACGCTGCATTACCCAGCGTTACCGGTTGTGTCCGGGCCTTTGAAGCATGTTACGCGCCAGCCCTACAGTTTTTTCATGGCAATTCAGGACATTTACCCCACCGCACTCCGGCTGCTTGGCCGCCCGGTGCTGGTGGTGGGCGGCGGACCCGTCGCGGCACGCCGTGCCAAGGGACTGCTCGACGCCGGAGCGAAAGTTACGGTGGTCGCTCCCGTTGCCTCCGGGAAACTCAATGCCTTGGTCGATTCAGGCCTGCTCACGTGGGAGCCGCGCGAGTACCGCACGGAAGACCTCGACGGCGTCTGGTTCGTCCAGACTGCCACCGGCATTCCCGCCGTGGACACCCAGGTAGCGAACGACGCCGAGGCGCAGCGCATCTGGTGCGTCAACGCCTCCGATCATGAATCATCGGCCGCGTGGACCCCTGCCGTGGCCGTGGTGGACGACGTCAAGATCGCCATTAACGCCGGGGGAGATCCGCGCCGCGCCATGGCCCTGCGTGATGCCGTCGCCACGGCACTCGAAACCGGGGACCTGCCGCTGCGCAGGCACCGCAAGCCCGGATCGAATGGTTCGGTAGCCCTCATCGGTGGCGGCCCTGGCGACTCGGGACTCATCACCGTCCGCGGTCGCCGCCTGCTGGGCCAGGCCGACGTCGTGGTTGCCGACCGTCTTGGACCGCGCGGGCTGCTGGCGGAATTGGCGCCGGACGTCCGAGTGATCGAGGTCGGCAAGACTCCCGGCCACCACCCCGTCCCGCAGCTTGAGATCAACCGCATCCTCGTGGAGGAAGCCCTCAAGGGCAACCGCGTGGTACGTCTCAAAGGCGGAGACCCCTACGTTCTGGGCCGCGGTGGCGAGGAAGCAGAATTCTGCCGGCAGAACGGCGTCGAGGTTGAAGTGGTGTCCGGCGTGACATCCGCTATCTCGGTCCCCGCCGCGGCCGGCATCCCCGTGACCCACCGCGGACTGGCCAAGGGCTTCAGCATGGTGACCGGCCATGAAGAGCTGTCCGAAGTCCCTGCACGCCCCGACCACACTGTGGTGTTGCTCATGGGAGTGGCCCAATTGCGCGAGTCCGCGGCCGCCTTGGCCGGCTCGGGTCTGCCTTTGGACACTCCAGTAGGTATCGTAGAAAACGGGTATTTGCCGGAACAGCGCGTCACCATCGGCACCTTGGAGACCATCGCGGACCAGGCGGAAGCCGTCGGCGTGGCCAATCCAGCGGTGATTGTCATTGGCGATGTTGTCCGTGTCAGCCCATTTGCGCCCCAACACTTCAAGACCGCTGACTACAGCACTATTACCCCCAACCGTCCCCGCGTCCGCACTAACTGAGAACAAGAAGGAACACAGCCGTGTCAATTAGCACCCCCGTAGGTTCTGCGGACCGTCCGCTTCGCGTCGCCGTCATCGGCTCCGGCCCGGCCGGCGTGTACGCAGCTGACATCCTGACCAAGAGCGAAGCAGTCAAGAGCGGCGAACTCACCGTCAGCATCGACCTCTTTGACCGCTACCCGGCACCGTACGGCCTGATCCGCTACGGTGTGGCCCCGGACCACCCCCGCATCAAGGGCATCGTGAACGCCCTCCACAAGGTGCTGGACCGCGGCGACATCCGTTTCTTCGGCAACGTGGACTACGGCACGGACCTCTCCATCGAGGACCTCCGCAAACACTACGACGCCATCATCTTCGCAACAGGCGCCATCAAGGACGCGGACCTGAACATCCCGGGCATTGAGCTTGAGGGTTCCTTCGGCGGTGCCGACTTCGTCTCCTGGTTCGATGGACACCCGGATGTTTCCCGCGAATGGCCGCTGGAAGCCACTGAAATCGCTGTCCTCGGCAACGGCAACGTGGCCCTCGACGTGGCCCGTGTCCTCTCCAAGCACGCCGATGACCTGCTGGTCACCGAAATCCCGGACAACGTCTACGCCGGCTTGAAGGCCTCTCCTGTCACGGACGTCCACGTCTTTGGCCGCCGCGGCCCGGCACAGGTGAAGTTCACCCCGCTGGAACTCCGCGAACTCTCGCACTCCAAGGACGTTGACATCATCCTCTACGCCGAGGACTTCGAGTTCGACGAAGCCTCGGACGAGGCCATCCAAAGCAACAACCAGGTCAAGACCATGGTTGGCACGCTCACCAACTGGATCGCCGAGCAGCCCGAGGACCTCTCGGAGCTCAAGGCTTCCCGCCGCCTGCACCTGCACTTCCTGCACAGCCCGGTGGAGATCGTGGACTCCCCGGAGACCCCGGGCAAGGTGGCCGGCATCAAGTTCGAGCGCACCGAGCTGGACGGCACGGGCAACGCCCGCGGCACCGGCGAATTCATTGACTACCCGGTCCAGGCCGTGTACCGCGCCATCGGCTACTTCGGTTCGGCCCTGCCGGATGTTGAGTTCGACCACAAGAAGGGCGTCGTAACGAACGACGGCGGCCGCGTCCTGGACGCTGACGGCCGGCACGTTCCGGGCCTCTATGCAACGGGCTGGATCAAGCGTGGTCCGGTTGGCCTCATCGGCCACACCAAGGGCGACGCACTCGAGACCGTCACGTACCTCCTCGAGGACCGCGAAAACCTGCCGTTCGCCGAGGTTCCCTCCGCCGACGCCGTGGTGGAACTCCTGGATTCCCGCGGCGTGCAGTTCACCAGCTGGGAAGGCTGGCTCGCACTTGACGCCCACGAACTCGCCCTCGGCGCAGCGGCCACCGAGGCCGGCACCTCGCACGGTGTTGAGGTCAAGCGTGAGCGCATCAAGGTTGTTCCGCGCGAGGAAATGGTCAGCATCTCCCGCGACGGCGTAGCTGCGCAGGTCTAGTTCCATCGCGACAGCGGGGCCACTCAATGTGAGTGGCCCTGCTGCTGTTTAAGGGCCAACAGGCGGCGGTAACCTGAGTCATGGACGTCGTCGTCATCGAAACACCCCAGCTGGGTGACCGCAGCTATCTGGTGCACGACGGCTCGCTTGCACTCGTGATCGACCCCCAACGGGACATTGACCGGGTGGAAGCGGCTGCCCTTTCTGCAGGGGTCCGCATCACCCACGTGGCGGAAACCCACCTGCACAATGACTACGTCACCGGCGGCCTGGTCCTCGCGGATAAGTACGGCGCCTCCTACCTGGTCAATGCCGAGGATCATGTTTCGTTTGCGCGGACGCCGATCGCGGACGGCGACGTCTTTTCTGTGGGACGCCTGTCCGTGCGCGTGGTCGCCACCCCGGGCCACACGCACACGCACCTTGCGTACGTGGTGCGTGATGTAGCGGACGACGGCGGCGCGGAGGCTGTGTTTTCCGGCGGCAGCTTGCTCTACGGCTCGGTGGGGCGGACGGACCTGGTGTCCCCGGAAGATACGGCCGTGTTGGCGCGCGCCCAGTATTCGTCCGTCCGGCGCTTGGTATCTTCTGCGTCCGGGGCGGCCGCCCTCTATCCAACACACGGCTTTGGTTCCTTCTGTTCCATTGGCCCGGCCAGCCACCAGGATGCATCCACCCTGGGGGAGCAGGCGACGTCCAACCATGCCCTGACCGACCCGAGCGAAGAGCACTTCGTGGCAGAGCTCCTGGCAAACATCACGGCTTACCCCGCCTACTACGCGCACATGAGCCCCCTCAACGCTGCGGGCCCTGCTCCCGCGGATCTTGACCTTCCGGAGTCAGTGCGGCCGGAAGAGCTTACACGGCGACTCCGCGCAGGGGAGTGGGTGGTGGACCTGCGGCACCGGGTAGCTTTCGCGGAAGACCACCTGGAGGGCAGCGTGGCTTTCGAATACGGGAACGGCTCCAACTTCACCAGCTACCTGGGCTGGGTGATTCCTTGGGAACAGCCGCTCACGCTTATGGGGTCCCACGAAGAAGTGCAAAAGGCGATCCGCGACCTTGCCAGGATCGGCATCGAAAGCCCGGACGCCGCCGTCGGGCCTGAACCGGATGCCTTGGCTCCGGGTGTGCGGCGACGGAGCTACCCTCTCGGTGACTGGAGCCTGCTGCTGAAGGAGCGGGCGGTCGATGACGTGGTCCTTGATGTGCGGCGGCCGGACGAATTCCTCGCCTCGCATGTGGAGGGAGCCCTCAACGTGCCCGCTTATGAGCTCCTCACGAGGATCACTGAGTTGCCCGGGACCAGGATCTGGGTGCACTGCGCCACCGGCTACAGGGCCAGTGTTGCCGCGAGCCTGCTGGACCGTTCCGGGCGCGACGTCGTGCTTATCAACGCCCGGTTCAAGGATGCGGCCGAAGCCGGGATCAGGCTCGCACTGTGATTGTCAGGAGTCGATGGGCGACTTGTCCGCGCAGAAGTCCAGGTTCCGGTAGACGCTGGAAACGGCCGCCTCAGGATCATGTGCCTCAAGGGCGTCCACCAGCTCATCGTGGCCCTCGCGGGGGATTCCGTTGAAGCCGTCCACGCGCTGCTGGCGGAGGAGATCGTTGTGGAACACGCCGCCAAAGGAGACGTATAGCTGGTGAAGCAGCGGATTGCCGGACGCCTGGGCCACGCGCTCGTGAAACTCCCAATCGGCGCCTGCCCACGTGGGGTAGTCTTCGGCGAGCCAGGCATCGTGACGGAGTGCCAGGAGCCTGCGCATTTCCGCGATATCCTCCGCCGTAGCGTGCTTGACGGCCAAGCGGGCCGCCTGGGTGTCCAGGCCCAGGCGTACTTCCACGATGTGTTCCTGCGTGTGCTCCTGGTACATGCGCTGGGCGGCGCCCGAAATCTCGCTGTTGGCCCGCACATAGGTGCCGTCCCCGCGGCGCACTTCCAGCATGCCGGAGTGTGCCAAAGCCTTGATGGCCTCACGCAGGGTGCCCCGCGAAACGCCCAGGGTGGCCATGAGCTCGGGCTCGGCCGGGATGCGTTCCTGCAATGGCCATTCACCGGATTTGATCATGTCCCGCAGCTTGGCGGTGATCTCCTCGGCCAGGACCGGGCGATGCGAAGGGGTAAGGGTCATGCCGTCCTCGGTTGGGTCTTGGATGCCGTGCGCTTGCTGGTGAGCAGGTGGCAGGTAACCATGAGCGCCACGGCCACGATGGACAGCAGGCTCAACGGCAACACCCAGCCACCGGTGGCGCTGTGGAGCAGCCCCATGCCAAAGGGGCCGATTGCCGCAATCAAGTATCCCAGTGATTGGGCGATGGTGGAGAGTGCCGTGGTCTCAGCGGTGGAGCCGCCGCTACGGCTGATGATCACCAGGACCAGCGGGAAGATGCCCAGCCCGAAGCCGAACAGGACGGCCGGGATGACGGCGAGCGAAGTGGGCAACCACAGCATGGTGCCGATGGCCACCAAGGTGGAGCTGCTGGCCAGGTACAAAGCGGGGCGCAGCATGCCGGGCCGGGAACCGAAAGCCAGCAGGACCATGCCGGCAGCAACGGAGACCAGCTGCATCACGCCGAACTGCAGCCCACTCTCGGAAGCGCTGAGGCCCTGTGACGTCAGGATGTAGGCGAACCAGCTCATCACGGCGTAGGCAAGGAAAGCCTGGAAGGTGAAGATCGCGGTGATGAGGATGCCAAGGCGGGTGCGCAGCAGGGGCCACATGGACACCCGGGGACGATCCGTCTTGGCGGCATTTCGGTGGCTGTGCAGGACTACGGGCAGGAAACCGAGGAGTGCGGCCACGCCCAGCAATCCCCAGGCTGCCAAGCCCATGGACGGCGAACCAAGCTGCTGCGCCAACGGAACGCTCACGGCCGCTGCGAACGTGGCGCCACCGGACATGGTGAACGTATAGAGACCGGTCATCATGGAGGTGCGTTCGGAGTAGTGCTCACGGATGAGCGAAGGCATGGCCACGTTGCACACCGCCAGCCCGGACATGGCAAGCACCGTGCCGCCCAGGAGTGCCCCGGTGGCGGGAACACCGCGTACCAAGAGCCCTGCGGCCAGCAGTGCCAACGCGATGAAGATGGCCTTTTCAACGCCTACCCGGCGGGTCAGCCACGAGGTTCCCAGCCCGGCCACGGCGAAGCAGAGCAGGGGAATGGAGGGCAGAATCGAGGCCACCAAAGCGCCATAGCCCAGGAACTGCTGCAGCTCATGGAAGAGCGCGGCGGCGCTGGTGATGCCGGCACGCAGATTGAGGCCGATGAGCACCACGGCAATAATGCCGACGACGGCGACGACGCGCGTCTTGGGTGCGCGGGCGCTGGCTGCCGGAGCAGCGGCAGTGCCGGCGGGGGAGATCGTAGGGATGTTTCCTGTCGTCGTAGTGAGTGAAGTCGTCGCCATGTTTAAAGGTTAGACGTTTGACGTCTAATGTCCAGACTTCTGTGGCGAATCTCTCCAGCGTGAAAGGCTGAGTGCGGTCCGGCACCCAACGGGAGTGCCGCCGTCGAACGTCTACCGGGGGTTGCGCGACCCCAGGCGCTGGACCGCCAAAGCCAGCCACAGCTGCACCCGGTCCTGGGTCTGGGAGGGGTCGTATCCGGTGAGCTCGGTGATCTGGGCCAGGCGGTAGCGGACCGTGTTCCGGTGCAGCGTCAGAGCCTCGGCCACGGCCGCCACGGAACCGTTGTGGTTCAGGTAGCTCTCCAGCGTGGCAACCAGCTCGGCACCATGGGCCGCGTCGAACTTGCGCAGGGGAGTGAGGGACTCGCTGGCCATGTCTGCCAGCGGAACGTCCTCGCTCGCCAAGAGCAGTGACGTCAAACTCAGGCGCTCCGGCTCGTTGACCGGCAGACCATGCGCCACGGCGTCGCGGGCCTCGAAGTAGCTCCACCGCAGGCCGTTCGGCTTGGTGTAGGCGCCGCCGATGCCGATCACGGCGTGGATTCCCGCCTCCTGGAGGTGGTCGCTGAGGCTCTTTGCCAGCGCAGTGGCCGAACTGCCGTCGTCAGTCACTACTGTCACCAGGTCCTTCCCGACGACGGCGCTCACGCCACCTTCCAGCGCCTGGGGCAGCGAGATGCTGACCAGTTGTTTGTGGTGGGCTGTGGATTCGGCAACCAGCACCACGTTCTTCCGGGTGCTGTTGATGCCCACACCGGCCAAACGGCGGGCGGCTTCAATGGTCTCGAGGGTTCCGTGGATGACGTCGTCCAGCACCTGCCCTGCCATGGCGCGCTGGGCCTGCCGCTGCTTGACCATGTTGTTGAGTTCCACGCTGATGAGGTTCTGCGCGTAGCTCACAATGCCGGAGTCGATGAACGGCTGCCGCAACCAGAGCGTGCAGGCGTCGCGGCGGCCTGTGGGGATCGGATAGGAGGCCCAGCCCTCCGCGGTGGGGGCCGGCTTTCCGGGCACGCTGTTGTAGAGCTGTGCGCTGAACTGGGTGAGCACAACGTCCGTGCGCAGCATGCTGCCAAGTTGCTTCAGCAGTTCTGCCAGTCCGCCGCCGGTGAGGAGGGCGCGGGCAAGGATCTGGTGGCCGGCCAGGAGCCTTTCCAGGTTGGAGTAGTGGTCTGCTGAGTGCGATTCGGCCACGAGCTTGCCGATGGCGATGAACGGAATCGCGTACGGCACCTCAACCAAGGGCAATCCCCAACGGTTGGCCTCGGCGATGAGGGGTTCCGGAACGGCTTCGTGGGTGAGCCCGATGCCAAAGCCGATGCCCACGGCGCCCGCACGCTGGACCTGCCGGACAAAGCGCCGTTGGTCCGCGGCACTCTTGAGGCGCAGGCCGGTGGTGAGGACCAGTTCGCCGCCACTGAGGAAGCGTTGCGGGTCCTCGAGTTCGGTCACTGCCACCCAGCTGATGTCCTGGTTCCATGTGGTCTCCGCAGCGCCCGTTTTCCGGAGTTTCAGGGAGGGGACAGCAAGGAGGGAAGCGAGGGACATGGCCATGGATACAAGGGTAACCCGGCACTGGGCAAGCGCACTAAGAGCCGGGTTCGGGAGTGTGCAGCTGACTATTCCGTGGGGCACCTCACTGGCATAGGCTCTGATCAGCTAACCAGCCCATGCCAACACACCGAAAGAGGGTTGCACACCGTGGTTCAAACCTTGCAGAACTTCATCAACGGCGAATTCGTCACGCCGTCAGGTACGGGTCTCCTGGATGTCGTGAATCCCACGAACGGGGAGATCGTCGCCAAGTCGCCCATTTCGGTGCAGGCAGATGTTGACGCTGCCATGGCCGCCGCGAGCGAAGCTTTCAAGACCTGGAAGCACGTCACGCCCGGCCAGCGCCAGCTCATGCTCCTCAAGCTCGCCGACGCCGTGGAGGCCAACAGCGACGAACTGGTTGAGGCGCAGCACCGCAACACGGGCCAGGTCCGCTCCCTCATCGCCTCCGAGGAAATCGCGGCCGGCGCTGACCAGCTCCGCTTCTTCGCCGGTGCTGCCCGCCTGCTCGAAGGCAAGTCCGCCGGTGAGTACTTCGAGGGCCACACCTCCTACGTGCGCCGCGAACCGATCGGCGTCGTGGCCCAGGTGGCACCGTGGAACTACCCGTTCCTTATGGCCATCTGGAAGATCGGCCCCGCCCTGGCCGCGGGCAACACCGTTGTCCTGAAGCCCTCGGACACCACCCCGGAATCCACCCTGGTCCTGGCACGCCTGGCCGGTGAAATCTTCCCGGCCGGTGTATTGAACGTGGTCCTCGGTACCGGCGAGACCGGCTCCCTCATGGTGGAGCACAAGGTCCCCGGCCTGGTGTCCATCACGGGCTCCGTCCGCGCCGGCATCGCCGTAGCCAGTGGAGCCGCGAAGGGCCTCAAACGCGCCCACCTGGAACTTGGCGGCAAGGCTCCGGCCATCGTCTTCAAGGACGCCGACATCAAGAAGAGCGCCGCGGCCATCGCCGAGTTCGCCTTCTTCAACGCGGGCCAGGACTGCACCGCCATCACACGCGTCCTGATCGAAGATTCGGTCCACGACGACGTTGTGGCCGCGATGGTGGAGCACACCAAGACCCTGCAGACGGGCTCGCAGAACGACGAAGACAACTACTTCGGCCCGCTCAACAACGTGAACCACTTCAACGCCGTGACCTCAGTGGTGGAGAGCCTGCCGGAGAACTGCAAGATCGTCACCGGTGGACACCGTGCGGGCGAGAAGGGCTTCTTCTTCGAGCCCACCATCATCACCGGCGCCAAGCAGAGCGACGACATCGTGCAGAAGGAAACCTTCGGGCCGGTCATCACCGTCCAGAAGTTCACCACCGAAGCCGAAGCACTCGAGCTGGCCAACGACGTCGAGTACGCCCTGGCTTCCAGCGTCTGGACCACGGACCACGGCACGGCCATGCGCATGAGCCGCGACCTCGACTTCGGTGCCGTCTGGATCAACACCCACATCCTCCTCACGGCCGAAATGCCCCACGGTGGCTTCAAGCAGTCCGGCTACGGCAAGGACCTCTCCATGTACGGCGTCGAGGACTACACGCGCATCAAGCACGTGATGTCTGCGTTGGATGCATAACCCCGCCGCATAGTCCCCTCCGGCTCACCACTTCGCTTCGCACCGGCCAGGACCCCGGCCGGTGCGGCCCCCATCAGTAAAGAAGGAAACTCCATGACCACCACCGCGAACGAACTCTCGTACCGCATCGAGCAGAAGCGCAACATCAACGGCGCCTTCCCCGGCCCCAAGTCGCAGGCACTGGCTGAGCGCCGCTCCGCCGTCGTTGCTGCCGGCGTCGCTTCCGGCGTCCCCGTCTACGTTGAAGACGCCGACGGCGGCATCATCCGCGACGTCGACGGCAACTCCTTTATCGACCTCGGCTCCGGCATTGCCGTGACCAGCGTCGGCGCGTCCGATCCCGCCGTCGTTGCCGCCGTCCAGGACGCGGCCGCGCACTTCACGCACACCTGCTTCATGGTCACCCCGTACGAGGGCTACGTCGCAGTTGCCGAGCAGCTGAACCGCCTCACCCCGGGCGACCACGCCAAGCGCACCGTGCTCTTCAACTCCGGCGCCGAAGCCGTGGAGAACGCCGTCAAGGTTGCCCGCCTGGCCACCGGCCGCGACGCCGTGGTTGCTTTTGACCACGCCTACCACGGCCGCACCAACCTGACCATGGCGCTCACCGCCAAGGCCATGCCGTACAAGACCAACTTCGGCCCGTTCGCGCCCGAGGTCTACCGCATGCCCATGAGCTACCCGTTCCGTGAAGAGAACCCGGAAATCACCGGTGCCGAGGCTGCCAAGCGCGCCATCACCATGATCGAGAAGCAGATCGGTGGCGACCAGGTTGCCGCGATCATCATCGAACCCATCCAGGGCGAAGGTGGCTTCATCGTTCCGGCCGAAGGCTTCCTGCCGGCGCTGTCCGCCTGGGCCAAGGAAAAGGGCATCGTCTTCATTGCTGACGAGGTCCAGTCCGGCTTCTGCCGCACGGGCGAATGGTTCGCCGTTGACCACGAAGGTGTAGTCCCGGACATCATCACCATGGCCAAGGGCATCGCCGGCGGCCTCCCGCTGTCCGCGATCACCGGCCGCGCCGACCTCCTCGACGCCGTACACCCGGGCGGCCTCGGTGGCACCTACGGTGGCAACCCGGTCGCCTGTGCAGCTGCCCTTGCAGCCATCGACACCATGGAACAGCACGACCTCAACGGCCGCGCACGCCACATCGAGGAACTCGCCCTGGGCAAGCTCCGCGAGCTGGCTTCGGAAGTTTCCGTGGTTGGCGACGTCCGTGGCCGTGGCGCCATGCTCGCCATCGAACTCGTGCAGGCCGGTTCCAAGGAGCCGAACGCCGAACTCACCAAGGCCGTGGCTGCTGCTTGCCTCCAGGAAGGCGTCATCATCCTGACCTGTGGCACCTACGGCAACGTGATCCGCCTGCTCCCGCCGCTGGTCATCAGCGACGAACTGCTGCTGGACGGCCTCGAGGTCCTCGCGAAGGCCATCAAGGCGCACGCGTAAGGTCTGACTGCGAAGAGGCGGGCCGGGGGTTCAATTCCCCCGGCCCGCCTCTTTTGCGTTGCGCGGGGCTTCGGGTTCGCGGGAAGCCTGCGCTTTCGCCGGGAAACTTCCGCACGAGCAGGCAGCGTTCCCACGAACGCGGCGAAACCCGGCGACTCAGGCGGCCGCGAGCTTTGCCTGCCTCCGGAGCACCGCGTTCTTCCGCGCGGTCCGGAGCATGTCGATGGTCAGGAGCAGCAGGGCCAGCCACACCACGCAGAAGCCGATCCAGCGGGCCGTAGTCATGGCCTCGTGGAACACGGTGAGCGCCACGATGAATTGGAGCACCGGGGCAAAATACTGCAGCAGGCCGATGGTGGTCATGGGCAGGCGGCGGGCGGATGCGCCAAAGAACAGCAAGGGAACCGCGGTGATGACACCCGAGGCCAGGATGAGCCAGAAGTGTCCCGGACCCTGGGTGGTGAGCGTGGCAACGCCGGTGGCTCCGAGGACCACCATGGTGATTGCCGCGAAGGGAGCCAGCACCACGGTTTCAACGGAGAGGCTGGTGAGCGCGTCCACCTTGGGTCCCACCTTCTTCTTGACGAAGCCGTACAGGCCAAAGCTGAAGGCCAGGAGCAGGGCGATCCACGGGAGCTGCCCGTAGGAGAACGTCAGCACGCCCACCGCGACGAAGCCGATGCCCACGGCAGCCCACTGCAGTGGCCGGAGCTTCTCCTTCAGGACGAACACGCCCAGGAGCACGGACACCAAGGGGTTGATGAAGTAGCCGAGCGAGGTCTCCACAGCGTGGCCGGTGGTAACACCGAAGGTGTAGGTCAGCCAGTTGACCGCGATCAGGCCTGCCGCCAACGCCAGCGGTCCCATCACTGAGCGATCCCTCACCGCAGCAAAGAGGACCCTCCAAGACCGCGTGATCGTGATGAGGAGGGCACAGAATAGCAAGGACCAGACAATCCGGTTGGCCACGATTTCGAGGGCTCCGGCAGGCTGCAGCACAAAGAAGTACAGGGGGAGCAGGCCCCAGAGCCCGTACGCGCCGATGCCGAACAACACGCCGGTGGCGGTCTCACTCCGAACCGGCTTCACCGCAACTGCACCCGGATCCGTACTGCTGGTCCCGCCGCCCCCGGCTGCCGCCGTCGTGGGCTGGTTTGAAGTGGACATGGCTGCGGTGGTTTGTTCGGGTGTCGACACAAAAGCGCTAACACCACTCACGGACGCAATATTCCGCAATATTCCCTGAATCATTAGGAATTTGTGTGAGTCCTGCCATATGAGCGGCCGGGGCAGGGGGCGAGATCTAGAATTGGAAACCTGCGCGCCCCAACAACGGGCGTGGCTCACTGCTTCGGAAGGGCTCCCGGTGTCTGACTCAGCCGCAACAACCCCCAGTCGTCCACTCCGCGTTGCGATCGTGGGCGCGGGTCCCGCCGGCGTGTACGCCGCCGACATCCTGACCAAGTCCAATGAGGTCAAGGACGGGCATGTGGACGTCAGCATCGACCTTTTCGAGGCGTATCCCGCGCCGTATGGCTTGATCCGTTATGGCGTAGCGCCGGACCATCCGCGCATCAAGGGAATCGTCAACGCCCTCCACAAGGTGCTGGACCGGGGCGACATCCGCTTCCTGGGCAACGTGACCTACGGCCGGGACCTGACGCTCCACGATTTCCGGGCGTTCTACGACGCCGTGATCTTCTCCACCGGAGCCATCAAGGACGCCGACCTGAACATTCCGGGCATCGAACTCGAAGGTTCCTTTGGTGGGGCGGACTTCGTCTCCTGGTACGACGGCCACCCGGACGTTCCCCGCGAGTGGCCCCTCGAAGCCAAGGAAATCGCGGTGATTGGCAACGGCAACGTGGCCCTGGACGTCGCGCGCATGTTGGCCAAGCACCCCGAAGAACTCCTGGTTACGGAAATTCCGGACAACGTGTACCGGGGCCTGAAGAAGTCGCCGGTCACGGACGTCCACGTGTTTGGCCGCCGCGGCCCTGCGCAGGTCAAGTTCACACCCTTGGAACTGCGTGAACTTTCGCACTGCAAGGACGTGGACATCGTCCTGTACCCGGAGGACTTCGAGTTCGACGACGCCTCGGATGAGGCCATCCGGACCAACAACCAGATCAAGACCATGGTAAACACGCTGACCAACTGGCTGGTTGAGGAGCACGCCGAGTCTGAACAGCCTTCCTCCCGGCGCCTGCACCTGCACTTCCTGCACAGCCCTGTGGAGATCCTGGATTCGCCCGAAAACCCGGGCAAGGTGTCCGCGATCAAGTTCGAGCGTATGGAGCTGGACGGCACCGGCAATGCCAAGGGCACGGGCGAGTTCATCGAGTACCCCGTGCAGGCCGTCTACCGGGCCATCGGCTACCACGGCTCGCCCCTTGAAGAGCTGCCGTACGACGCCCGCCGCGGCGTCATCCCGAACGACGGCGGTCGCGTCCTGGGTGCCGACGGCCAACCTGTACCGGGAATCTATGCCACGGGGTGGATCAAGCGCGGTCCCGTGGGCCTGATCGGGCACACCAAGGGCGATGCCTTGGAGACCATTGGCTGCCTGCTCGAGGACCGGCTGAACCTGCCCCCGGCCGAGAACCCGGATCCGCAGGCCATCATCAACCTCCTCGAAGAACGCGGCATCGAGTACACCACGTGGGAGGGATGGAACCGGCTGGACGCACACGAGGCTGCCCTCGGTGCATCATGGAGTGCGGGAGGGGACGGCGATGGCGTGGTCCGTGAACGCATCAAGGTGGTCCCGCGCGAGGAGATGATCCGCATCTCCCGCGACTAAGCGAAAGTTTTTGTACAGCCAACGCCCGGATAGCCCGCTCTTCGGCTCGTTATCTGTACAAAAACCCCTGTGCCGGAACTAGACTGGCCCGTACCGCCCGCCGTTTGCGCCGCCCCGCGACCGCGGCATGTACCGCAGCCAGGGAGTTCGATGAAGAGCCCAGTCCACCCGCCGCTTCCAGGCAGCGAAGCCGCCAAACTGCTGCAGCGGCGTGCCCTTGCGGGTCACGAGCATCTGGAGTCGGGTGATCCGGCGGACCTGACCGGCCTTCGCAGTCTGGTGCGTGAGTCCTGGCAACGTTCGGCCATCCTGCAGGCAAACCCGGACATCGCCGAAGCGCCGCTCGCCATGGACCTGGACGAACTGGAGGACTACCGGGCGCGGCATCCCCTGGCCACCATCATGCCGGTGATCCGGAAGCTCCTGATCCAACCCAGCCATGACAGCGGCCTGCTGGTAGCGGTGGGGGACGACGTCGGCCGCCTCCTCTGGGTTGATGGCGATCCCGTGATGCAGCGCAGGGCTGAAGGCATGATGTTCGTCGCTGGCTCGGACTGGTCGGAAGCGTCGGTGGGGACCAGCGCACCCGGCACCGCGCTCGCCCTGGACCGCAGCATCCAGATCTCCGGCGCCGAACACTTCAAACGTTCGGTCCATCCGTGGAGCTGCACAGCCGTACCGTTCCACGATCCCGATTCCGGAGCCCTTCTGGGCGTCGTTGACATCACGGGGACGGAGACAGCCGTTGCCCCACACACGGTCTCGCTCGTGGAGGCAACCGTTGCGGCGGCACAGGCACAGTTGCGGATTGAACGCCTGCAACTCGCGGCGTCAGCAAACGCAAAACCACGACGCCGGAGCTCGCCTTCTGCCGCAAACACCGGTGCCGGGGCCAAAACGCAGAAGCAGTCCCTGTACCGCAACAGCCTCCAGCTCCTGGGCCGCGACCAGGCACTGCTGAGCATCGACGGAAAGACAGCGACTCTGTCCGCGCGGCACAGCGAAATCCTCGCCATCCTGGGCAACCACCCCGCAGGGCTGAGCGCCGATGACCTCTGTGCCCAGCTCTACCCCGGGGAAGGTTCTGCGGTGACGCTCCGCGCCGAGATGGTCCGGCTGCGCAAGGTCATCCAGGAACTCAGCCCGGAAGCAGTGCCGGAATCCAGGCCCTACCGCTTGCCCGTGGAGCTCCTGCCCGACTCCGGCCAGGTCCTCACCTGCTTGCAGCGCGGCGCCCACCGGATTGCCCTGGAGATCTACAAAGGTGCCGTCCTCCCACGATCGGAGGCGCCCGGCGTCGTGCAGTTGCGCGAACGCGTCTCCCACCTGCTGCGCGAGGCGCTGCTGAGCGACGCCAGCACCGATTCGCTGCTCAAGTACGCCGAACTGCCCGAGGCAAGGTTCGATGTCGAACTCCGCCTTGCCATCCTGAAGCTGCTGCCGCCGCGCTCGCCCAAGCGGGCCGCGGTCGTCGCCGACCTTGAGCGGCTGGAAGACGAACTGACTGCTTGAGTGACCTGACTCACAAGGTTGCAACGTAGCTGCAACCTTCCCGCTCCTAGGCTCGGATCAATGGCGACAGCCACCGTGATTCGCAGCAAAGGAGCTAGCAATGACTGTTTATGCACAGCCAGGTGCAGAGGGTTCGAAGGTCACCTTCAAGGACCGTTACGAGAACTGGATCGGCGGGGAATGGGTGGCCCCGGTGAAGGGCGGCTACTTCGAGAACATCACGCCGGTCACGGGCAAGGCCTTCTGCGAAGTTGCCCGCGGTACTGCCGAGGACATTGAACTGGCGCTGGACGCCGCGCACAAGGTGGCTCCGTCCTGGGGCAAGACCTCTGCCACCGAGCGCGCCGCGATCCTGAACAAGATCGCGGACCGCATTGATGAGAACGTGGAGCTCCTGGCCGTCGCCGAAACGTGGGACAACGGAAAGCCGGTCCGCGAGACCCTCAACGCGGACATCCCTTTGGCCGCCGACCACTTCCGTTACTTCGCCTCTGCGATCCGGGCCCAGGAAGGCCACCTCTCCCAGCTGGACGATGACACCACGGCCTACCACTTCCACGAGCCGCTCGGCGTGGTGGGGCAGATCATCCCTTGGAACTTTCCCATACTCATGGCGGTGTGGAAGCTCGCCCCGGCGCTGGCCGCGGGCAACGCCGTCGTCCTCAAGCCCGCCGAGCAGACGCCGACGTCCATCCTGGTCCTTATGGAACTCATCGGTGACCTGCTTCCCGCAGGCGTGGTCAACGTGGTCAATGGTTTTGGTGTCGAGGCCGGCAAACCCCTCGCTTCCAGCCCGCGCATCAGGAAGATCGCCTTCACGGGCGAGACAACCACCGGCAGGCTCATCAGCCAGTACGCCTCCAACAACCTGATACCCGTCACCCTTGAACTCGGCGGCAAGAGTCCGAACATCTTCTTCGACGACGTCGCATCTCAGAAGGATGCCTTCTACGACAAGGCCCAGGAAGGCTTCACGCTTTTCGCGTTCAACCAGGGCGAAGTGTGCACCTGCCCGTCGCGTGCGCTGGTGCAGGAAGGCATCTACGACTCGTTCATGGCCGACGTGGTCGCGCGGACCAACAAGATCATCCAGGGCAATCCGCTGGACACCGAGACCCAGATCGGCGCGCAGGCCTCCAACGACCAGCTCGAGAAGATCCTGTCCTACATCGACATCGGAAAGCAGGAGGGCGCCAAGGTCCTCACCGGCGGTGCCCGGGCCGAGCTCTCCGGCGACCTCGCCGGCGGCTACTACGTCCAGCCCACCATCTTCGAGGGCCACAACCGGATGCGGATCTTCCAGGAGGAAATCTTCGGCCCCGTGGTCTCGGTGACCCGTTTCAGCGACTACAACGACGCCATCGGCATCGCCAACGACACCCTCTACGGGCTCGGCGCCGGCGTCTGGTCCCGCAACGGCAACGTCGCCTACCGGGCAGGCCGCGAAATCCAGGCCGGCCGTGTTTGGGTCAATAACTACCACGCGTACCCCGCAGGCGCCGCGTTCGGCGGGTACAAGTCATCGGGCATCGGCCGTGAGAACCACGCCATGATGCTGGACCACTACCAGCAGACCAAGAACCTGCTGGTCAGCTACAACGAGAACAAACTCGGCTTCTTCTAGAGAACTTGTGCACGGCAGCCGTCCGACAGTTGGTCCCTGTGGCGGCCGCCGTGCACAACCCATCCTGTTGTTCATCTGAAAAAGGGAGATCGTCAATGTCGACGACCATGCAAGCAGCAGTAGTTACCGAATTTGGAACCGACCTGAAGGTCATGGAAGTGGAACGTCCGACGCCGGGTCCCGGCCAGGCGCTGGTCCGCCTCCTCACGTCGGGGGTCTGTCATACCGACCTGCACGCCGCCGAAGGCGACTGGCCGGTGAAGCCCACGCCACCGTTCGTTCCCGGCCATGAGGGCGTGGGCGAAGTGGTTGAACTGGGCGAAGGTGTCACCGACGTGGCCGTAGGCGACCTCGTGGGCAACGCCTGGCTGTGGTCCGCGTGCGGTGACTGCCAGTACTGCCGGACGGGTTGGGAGACCCTGTGCGAGGCGCAGAAGAACGGCGGTTACAGCATCGATGGCTCGTTCGGCGAGTACATGCTGGTGGACACCCGCTTCGCCGCGCGCATCCCGGAAGGCTCGGACCCGGTGGAAGTTGCTCCCGTGCTCTGCGCCGGAGTCACGGTCTTCAAGGGCTTGAAGATGACCGAAGCCAAACCCGGCCAGTGGGTCACCATCTCCGGAATCGGTGGACTGGGACACATCGCCGTGCAATATGCCGTGGCCATGGGCCTGCGGGTGGCGGCCGTGGACATCGCGGACGACAAGCTGGCACTCGCCCGGGAACACGGCGCCGAACTGACCGTTAATGCCCTGCACGAGGATCCGGCGGAGGTGATCCAACGGGAAACCGGTGGCTGCCACGGAGTCCTGGTCACCGCTGTCCATCCTTCCGCCTTCGGCCAGGCAATCGGCATGGCCCGGCGCGGCGGCACGATCGTCTTCAACGGACTGCCTCCCGGAGACTTCCCGGCGCCCATCTTCGACATCGTCTTGAAGGGTCTCACCGTCCGGGGCTCGATCGTGGGCACCCGGCAGGACCTGGAGGAAGCACTCGAGTTCTACGCGCAGGGGAAGATCAAGCCGACGGTCTCCACCCGCGAACTCTCCGAGGTGAATGCGGTGTTCGACGAGATGAAGCACGCCAAGATCGATGGCCGCGTGGTTCTGAAGTTCTGATGAACGCGACCCCGGACATCCTGGAAGCTTCGGTGACACTGCCGGGGGAGGACTTCTCCCGGGTTGCGCTGACCCCGGCCGCGGTGGAACTGCTGCGCAAACTCTGGGAGCAACACGGACCCCTGATGTTCCACCAGTCCGGTGGCTGCTGCGACGGGTCTTCGCCCATGTGCTACCCGGCGGGTGACTTCCTGACTGGCGCCTCCGACGTTCTGCTGGGCAGGTTCGATCTCGGGGATGACGGAGATTCCACGGACGCCCGGCCCCTGGAGTTTTGGATGTCCAAAGAACAGTTCGCCTACTGGTCCCATACCCATCTAACGGTGGACGTGGTCCAAGGCCGGGGGAGCGGCTTCTCGGTGGAGGCGCCGGAAGGGAAGAGGTTCCTGATCCGCTCCACGCTCATGGACTGGGAGGTTCCAGGTGTCTGACAGCACTGGGGCCTGAGCAGTTGCAGTCTGACCGGGGCAGGCCCCGTTTTGGTCGTTTATGGCCGGAACGGGGCCTTTTCCGGGATGTGGCGGAGGCAACAGTAAGAGTCACAGCAGCACCATCAGCCCCACTAGTCCATTTGTTGTCTCATTATTTGGGACAAATATGGCCGTCCATTGGCCGGACACTATCCTTGATGAGTCCTATACCACCCCCATCCAGAATGTGGCATATTTATGAACATTTTCAGGACCAAATCAATCGAGCAGTCGATCGCCGACGCCGATGAGCCCGGTCGCAAGCTCAAGCGAAGCCTGAGCACCTGGGACCTGATGATCATGGGCGTTGCCGTCGCCGTCGGCGCCGGGATCTTCTCCGTGGGCGCCAAGGCAGCGGCAAACTTCGCGGGCCCCGCGGTCACCATTTCCTTCGTGGTTGCAGCCGTTACCTGTGCCTTGGCCATCATGTGCTACGCGGAATTCGCCACGGCGATCCCCGTGGCCGGCTCCGCCTACGTCTTCACTTACGCCACCATGGGCGAGGTGCTCGCGTGGATCATTGGCTGGAACCTCATCCTTGAACTTTTCACCGCTGCCGCCGTGATCGCCAAGTACTGGGGCATCTATCTCAGCAAGGTCTTTGGCCTCATGGGTGTGGACATGCCTCCCGCCATCAACATCGGAGGCGTGGACCTCTACTGGGGCGCCTTCCTCATTGTTGCGATCTTCACGGTGCTGCTGGTGCTGGGGACAAAGTTGTCCGCCCGCGTCGGCAATATCTTCACGCTGATCAAGATCGGCGTGGTCCTGTTCGTGATTGTCGTTGGCTTCACGTACGTGAAGTTCTCCAACTACACCCCGTTCGTTCCTGCCTCGCAGCCCACCGCGGGCAGCGGCGTGGAAGACGTCATGAAGCAGTCCTTCTTCGGCTTCCTGACCGGTGCCGTACCGGCGCAGTACGGAACCCTTGGCATTTTCGCGGGCGCAGCCCTGGTGTTCTTCGCTTTCATCGGCTTCGACGTCGTTGCTACCTCGGCGGAGGAAGTGAAGAACCCGCAGAAGACCCTTCCGCGCGGCATCTTCGGCGGCCTGGCCCTGGTGACGCTCCTCTATATCCTGGTCTCCCTGGCCTTGACCGGCATGGTTTCCTACACGCAGCTCGCGGCAGAGAAAGCCCCCACACTGACCACGGCCTTCGAAGCCGTTGGCAACAACGACGCCGCCAAGGTCATTGCCTTCGGTTCACTGGTGGGCCTGACCACTGTGATCATGGTGCTCCTCATGGGCCTGGCACGCGTGGTCCTCGCCATGAGCCGGGACGGTCTCCTGCCCCGTGCCCTGTCCAAGACCAGCGAGAAGCGCGCTACGCCTGCCCGCCTGCAGATCATTTGTGGTGCGGCAGTGGCCCTGGTTGCCGGGCTTACCGCCGTTGACCTGCTCGAGGAAATGATCAACATCGGCACGCTGTCCGCGTTCGTCATGGTGAGCCTGGGCATCCTGGTGCTGCGCAAGAAGCGCCCGGACCTCAAGCCTGCTTTTCGTGTGCCCTTCGGCAAGGTGGTGCCGTGGATCTCCGCGGTCCTCTGCCTCTACCTGATGACCAACCTGGCTGTGCAGACTTGGATCTTCTTCGGCATTTGGCTGGTTGTTGGCATGGCCATCTACTTTGCCTACGGTCAGCGCCACTCACGGTTGAACGAGAAGTTCGCCGAGGCCAAGGAGGCTGTGGACTCTCCCGTGGGCTAGGGCGCGGCGTGTTCGCTGACCCAGTCCACCAGGGGCCGCAGGGTTTCCCAGCGGGCAGCGATCTCCTGGCGGGCCGCTGCGGTGGAGAGCCACTCCGGCTCACCCACCTCCACGCCAGCCGAGAGGGACTTGTGCTTCAGGAGTTCGGCCCGTGGATGGTCTTTGTCGAAACCCCGGGGCACGGTCTTGAGCTTTTCGCCTTCGACGGCAAAGCCTGCAGCCGCCACGGCGTCAACGATCTTCTGCAGTTCTTCGCCGCTGGCCGGGGCATCCACGGCGGCACGGAAACGGGCCAGCTGCGCGGGAGTGTGGGAGTGGTAGCCGCCGCCGATCAGCAGGCCGTCGGCGCTGATCTGGACGTAGAAGCCCACGCCTTCCTTGCTTTCGGCGAAGGCACCTTGGGCCGTCTTGTAAGGCGACTTGTCCTGGGAGAAGCGGATGTCCCTGTTGGGCCGGAAAATCTTCGCCGGCCCGAACTCCGGCTCCAGCTCCGAAAGGAGAGCCGAAAGCGGCTCTCTCACCTCGGCGTCGTACGTTTTCTTGTGCTCCAGCCACCACTCGCGGTTGTTGTTCTCTTCAAGTTCCTCGTAGAAGCGGAAAGCGGCAGAGGGGATTCCTTCAAATGTGCTCATGCAAGGATCCTAGGGATGCGCCACCGGGCGAAGCCATAGCCCGAAAAGCCTATGTGGAAAAGAAAAACACCCCGCTGCGGAAGAATCCGCAGCGGGGTGTTCCCGTTAAGGCTGACGCTTAGAGCTTGTTGGCTGCTTCTGCGTCGGAGGAACCTTCGCCGGCACCGAGGTTGGCGCGCAGCTTGGCGCCGAGTTCGGCATCAACGTTGGTCCAGTACTGGATGGCGCGTTCCTTGATGTCGGCGCTCTTCACGCCGCCAACAGCACCGGTGATGGTCTCGAGGAAGCGTGCCTTGGCAGCCTCGTCGTAGACCTCGCGGTACAGTGCACCGGCCTGGCCGAAGTCGCTGTCCTCAGCGTGCAGGGAGTGGGCGGAGAGGGTGAGCTCGCCGTCGTTCTCCCAGCCGCCAGCGGGGGAAGCCGGCTCAACAGCAGCCGGGCCACCGACGGTGTTCGGTGCGTAGACCGGGGTGGACGGGGAGTTGAACAGGTAACGTCCCTGGCCATCCTGGCTGTAGTTGTGGACCGGGCTCTTGGGCTGGTTCACGGGGATCTGGGCGTGGTTGGTGCCAACGCGGTAGCGGTGTGCGTCAGCGTAGGAGAAGATGCGGGCCTGCAGCATCTTGTCCGGGGAAGCAGCGATGCCCGGCACGAAGTTCGACGGCGCGAAGGTGGCCTGCTCGATCTGCGCGAAGTAGTTCTCCGGGTTCTTGTTCAGCTCCATGGTGCCCACGTGGATCAGCGGGTAGTCAGCGTGCGGCCACACCTTGGTGAGGTCGAACGGGTTGAAGCGGTAGGTCTTGGCGTCTTCGTACGGCATGACCTGGACGTGCAGTTCCCAGGACGGGAAGTTGCCGGCCTCGATGTTTTCGTGGAGGTCGCGGATGTAGAAGTCTGCATCCGAACCGGCCAGGGCTTCAGCCTGCTCGCCGGTGATGGAGTTGACGCCCTGGTTGGACTTGAAGTGGTACTTGACCCAGAAGCGCTCGCCCTCGGCGTTGATCCACTGGTAGGTGTGCGAGCCGTAGCCCTGCATTTCACGCCAGGAAGCCGGGAGGCCACGGTCGCCCATGAGCCAGGTGACCTGGTGCGCGGATTCGGGCTGGAGCGTCCAGAAGTCCCACTGCATGTCAGCGTCACGCAGGTGGGTACCCGGGAGGCGCTTCTGGGAGTGGATGAAGTCCGGGAACTTGATGCCGTCGCGGATGAAGAACACCGGGGTGTTGTTGCCCACGAGGTCGTAGTTGCCCTCGGTGGTGTAGAACTTCACGGCGAAGCCGCGGGGGTCGCGCCAGGTGTCGGGGGAGCCGTTCTCGCCGGCCACGGAGGAGAAGCGGATCAGCATGTCCGTCTCGGTACCCGGCTGCAGGAAAGCGGCCTTGGTGTACTTGGAGACGTCAGAGGTGGTCTTGAAGGTACCGAAAGCGCCGCCACCCTTGGCGTGCACAACACGCTCCGGAACCCGCTCGCGGTTGAACTGGGCGAGCTTTTCCACCAGGTAGTGGTCGGTGAGGATGATGGCACCGTCGGCGCCGACGGACTTGGAGTGCGAGTCCGACGTAACGGGGGCACCTGACTGTGTGGTCGAAATGGCAGTCATGTTTCTCCTATTTCTGGGTTGCTGGTTGTTTGGGAAGCTGTTGTTTGGCTTGGCAGTCCTGGCAGATTCCTTGGTAAAGGACGTCTGCGATCTGGATGGTCATTGGCTTGGAGTTCTCGTCCCAATGCGGCGTGAGGCACGGTGCGTGTCCTACCGCGCAATCCACGTCCTCCACCCGGCCGCAGCTGATGCACACGGCGTGGTGGTGGTTGTCACCCACCCGCGTTTCGTAGAGCGCGGGGGAGTGTGGGGGTTCGAAGCGTCGCAGCATCTGCAAATCCGTGAGGTCGCTGAGCACCACGTAAACGGACTGCGCCGTCAGTTCAGGAAGCTCTTCGCGTGCAGCGGCAAGGATGCCTTCTGCCGGAGAGTGCGGATGATGCTGGACCGCAGCCAATACTGCCAGCCGCTGTTTGGTCACGCGCCGTCCATGGGCATGCAGGGCTGCGGCCCATGCCTGCTGGTCGGTCGTGTGATCGGTCATGCATTCATTGAAACACTTATTTTGATGAGTTCACAATAAGGCGAGGCTAACTTCCGGTAAACGAAACACATCCAACAGCGGACTCCCGTCTTCTGCCCCGGACCTGCCCACGGCATGGATCCGCACGGCAGAGCCGGCACTTTCGCCTTCCACGGCCACGCAGCTGAAACCGCTCAGGCCGCTCGTCAGGGGCAGTGCACCGAGCGACGCGGCCATGGCCACCAGTTCGCCGGGAAGCAGCCCGGCTATGGAGGCGGTACCGCTGGCAGGTTCAATGACGCTGTGATGACGTGAGGCATCCACCGTCGCCACCAAGGGCACCAGCGTTTGGGCACGCACGACGCCGGCGCCTGGGCCAGGCGCGAACGGCACCACTGGCGGCGGTTGGGTGCGTTGGTGGTGGACAGCCGAAGGTTGTTCCGGCAGGAAGGGACCCTCCGCGAAGAAACGGAGCGACTCCCGCAGTTCCGCGTCAACCCTTTCCAGGGTTTCCTCGGGTTCGGCCAGCCGCCGGTGGGCAGGCAGCGCAAGCTGGCGTCCCGGCGTCGTGGTTTCAGAAGCCCAGCGGCCGAAAAGGTGGAATGTGGGGGTGGAGGATTCGGCGACGGGCTCGCCCAGCGCCGAGCCGAGCGGATGCCAGCGGTGCGCGAACATGACGGCGCACCGGACAGCACCCAGGACATCCTGCAAGGCGGCCCGGGCGAGGTTATGGCACAGCAGCCAGTCGGCCGCAGAGGCCTCGCCGAATTCGGTGGAAGGATCGGACAACCGGACCACAAGGTGCCCGGTTGTCAGCGGGTGTCGGGGCCGGGCTATTTCCCAGATGGCGGAACGGAACAGCAATTGACGTGACAACACCATCAGTACCCCCTTCCTTCCCCGGGTGAGCCTACCAAGGGTGTGGTTACGCCGGGAGTCCTGCCCACGCCGGGCACTGGGTAGGGTTGCTGGGTGGCAAGACTCCTGGCAGACATCACTCCCCTCAAAGAAAGCCCGGCCTTCCGGAGGCTCTGGTTTGGGGCATCGGTAGCTGCCGTGGGCACGCAGCTGACGCTCGTGGCCGTCAGCCTGGAGGTTTACCGGCTTACCCAAGAGAGCCTGTATGTAGGGCTCCTGGGCATCTTCGCCCTGGTTCCATTGGTCATCGCCGGGCTCTACGGCGGATCGGTCTCGGATGCCTATGACCGCCGTAAGGTGGCGCTGGTGGCGTCCCTGGTGCTCTGGGCAACCACAGCCGGGCTGGCCCTGCAGGCGTGGTTCGAGGTGGGAAACATCTGGCTGCTCTACGCCTTGGTTGCCGTGCAAAGCGGAGCGCAGGGCATCAACGGTCCCGCGCGAAGTGCCATCATCCCGCTCCTGGTGCGCAAGGACCTGCTGCCGGCCGCCAATGCCCTGAGCATGCTGACCTTCGGTTTGTCCATGACGGCGGGGCCGTTGCTGGCGGGCGTCCTGGTGGCGACCATCGGCTTTGGCTGGACCTACACCATTGACGTCATCAGCTTCACGTTCGCGTTGTGGGGCCTTTTCAAGCTCCCACCCCTGCCGCCGTCCAAGG
Source organism: Paenarthrobacter sp. NPDC089988 (assembly GCF_044748465.1). Lineage (NCBI taxonomy): Bacteria > Bacillati > Actinomycetota > Actinomycetes > Micrococcales > Micrococcaceae > Paenarthrobacter > Paenarthrobacter sp. NPDC089988. The sequence continues at coordinate 39,864 of NZ_JBIVGD010000022.1, read as the reverse complement.
AAGCCGTGCGGCCGGGCCTGCGTTCGGTAGTGGAAGGCTTCAGGTTCCTGGGCACCCGGCCGAACGTCCGCATGACCTTCATCATCGACCTCATCGCCATGATCTGCGCCCAGCCCCGAGCCCTCATGCCGGCGATCGGAGCTGTAATGATCGGCGGGGGCGAGACCACCGTGGGTGTGCTTCTCGCCTCCACGGCTGTAGGCGCCTTCCTCGCCGGCCTGTTTTCCGGTCCCCTCGGCCGCGTACGCCGTCAAGGCAGCGCCGTGGTTTTCGCCGTGGTGGGTTGGGGCGCCTCCATGGCCGCGTTCGGGGCAGTGGTGCTCATGGCGGGGGATTCCGGGCGGAACGGCGTGACGTTATGGCTCATCCCTGCTGCCGCTTGTTGCGCGCTCGCCGGAATCTCGGACTCAGTCAGCGCCGTGTTCCGCACCACCATCCTGCAAGCGGCAACCCCCGACCATATGCGCGGGCGGCTGCAGGGCGTGTTCATCGTGGTGGTGGCCGGCGGTCCCAGAGTGGGGGATCTGCTGGCCGGCGGTGTCACCCAGTTCCTCAGTGAAGGTGGAGTGTTGCTGATCGGCGGGGTGCTCTGCATGCTCCTGGCATGGCTGGCGTCGCGCGTACAGCCCGGCTTCGTGGCCTACGATGCGAAGCATCATTTGCCTTAGGCGTTGGCGCCGACCGCCGGAACATGCTGGCCGGCGTCGACGTTAATCCAGACAGAACTCCAGCAAAAGGGCCAACGAAAGCGAAAGAACACCGTGCACAAACACAACAATGGACTCAAAACCGCCGCGCTGTTCGGTGTGCTGTGGGCTGTGCTGTTGGGTTTGGGGGCCATCATCGGCGCCGGCACCCGCAGTTCCGCGCCCATCGTCATCATGGCGTTGATCGGCGTCGCCACTACCGCCTACGGCTACTGGAACAGCGACAAGATCGCCATCCGATCCATGGCTGCCTACCCCGTCAGTGAGGCCCAGGCGCCGCAGCTCTACCAGATCGTGCGGGAACTCTCCGTCCGGGCCAACAAGCCCATGCCGCGCATCTATCTCTCGCCCACCATGACCCCGAACGCCTTCGCCACGGGCCGCAATCCCAAGAACGCGGCCGTGTGCTGTACGGAGGGAATCCTGCACCTGCTCGATGCGCGCGAACTCAGGGGCGTGCTGGGACATGAACTCATGCACGTCTACAACCGGGACATCCTGACCTCGTCTGTCGCAGCGGCCGTTGCCGGTGTCATCACCTCTGTTGGCCAGATGCTGCTGTTCTTCGGGGGAGGGGACCGGCGCAACGCCAACCCCCTTGCCATGATCGCCATGGCACTGCTGGCGCCCTTCGCAGCTTCGTTGATCCAGATGGCCATCTCCAGGACCCGTGAATATGACGCCGATGAGGACGGCGCCGAGCTGACCGGCGATCCGTTGGCCCTTGCCTCTGCCCTGCGCAAGATCGAATCCGGAGTGACCCAGGTGCCCCTGCCGCAGGACCAGCGCCTGGTCAACGCCTCGCACCTGATGATCGCGAACCCGTTCCGGGGCGGTGGAATGCGGCGGATGTTCGCCACCCACCCGCCCATGGCAGACCGCATCCGGAGGCTAGAACAGATGGCCGGACGCCCGCTCTCCTAGGCGAAGAGCCCTTCGCCGATGAACCCGCCCGGCTGCACACCCGGTGGCACCGCGAAAAGCCCCGATCCGGTGTGCTTCAAATACTCCACGGACAGGGTGTCGCCCTTGGCCAGCGCCAGTTGCATGGGCACGTAGTGGGTCCGTGGGTCTTTCACGAACGCGATGAAGAACAAGCCCGCATCCAGGTGGCCCAGTCCGTCTGAGCCGTCGGTGAAGTTGTAGCCGCGGCGCAGCATCCGGACCCCGTCGTTTTGCTCAGGGTGGGCCAGCCTGACGTGGGCGTCCAACGGGATCAGCGGTTCGCCGTCCCGCCCGGCGATCTTGAAGTCCGGGGCGGTGAACTCGTCGCCGCCGGACAATGGAGCACCCACGCCCTTGGTCCGGCCGATCAGGCCCTCCTGCTCCCGCAAGGAGGTGCGGTCCCAGATCTCGATGTGCATCTGGATCCGGCGTGCCACGAGGTAGCTTCCGCCAGCCATCCAGTTTTCCTGCGACCGGCCGCCGGATGACACCCACACGTGCTCGTTCAGGAGCGATTGGTCCTCGACCTTGAGGTTGTTGGTGCCGTCTTTGAACCCGAAGAGGTTGCGGGGCGTGATTTGCGCGCGGGACGTCGAGGACGTGCGCCCAAAACCGAGCTGGGACCAGCGGACACGGACTTTGCCGAAGCCGATCCTGGCCAGGTTGCGGATCGCGTGCACAGCCACCTGCGGATCGTCGGCGCAGGCCTGGACCACCAGGTCTCCACCGGTGCGGCCGGGCTGAAGGTCGTCGCCCGGGAAGTGGGGGAGATCGATCAGGGCCTCGGGTCGGTGGCCCTCCAAACCGAAGCGTGCCTTGCCGTTCTTTTCGAACAACCCGGCACCGAAGCCAAAAGTGAGCGTCAGCTTGGCGGCCTCGAGATCAAGCGCCTCACCGGTGTCTTCGGGCGGCGCGTCATAAGGACCATCCACCGCCCCGGTGGCACCGGTCGCCCGGCCCGCGGTCATGGCCTCTGCCGCCGCGGTCCAGTCCTTCAGGAGCTTCACCAGTTCCTTGCGGTCCTCGGTGGTCACATCGAACGCGGCCATATGCAGGCGGTCCTGCGCCGGCGTGCTGATGCCGGCCTGGTGCTCCCCGAAGAATGGGACCACCGAATCCGCCGCTGGCATAGCAGCGCTCGCGCTTCCCGCTGTCACGGCATCGTGGCCCAGGAAGCCTGCGGCCCACCCCGCCACGGCACCGGCGCCGCCCACACCGGCGAGCGAGAGCAGCCCGCGCCGGGACAAACGCGAGGCACCATCGCCGGCGGCAGCACCGCCGTCGGACGTTCCGTTGTTAGCCTCCCCGGCAGAAGGCACGACGGCGGCAGCCTCACCGGAGCCGGTGCCGCCATTCAGTTGGTCCGGGCGGTGATCATCATCGGTGTGCCCGAAGGGGCAGCCGGTCACAGGACTACGGCTGCGGTGAGCTTGGACAGCGGTTCGCCGAGCGAATCGACCAGGGCGGCGAGTTGCTGCACCTGCTCCTGGCTGAGTTCGTTGTAGTAGACAAAGCCGTCACCCTTGGCGTGCTTCTTGAGCTCGGCCTGCAGGGCAGCGAACTTTTCGTCCAGGGACTTGGCAAGCTCGGTGTCCTTTTGCTCAAGGGCAGGCTTGAGGCTCTCGAACGCGATCCGGGCGCCGTCCACGTTGGCCTGGAAGTCCCAGAGGTCCGTGTGGGACCAGATTTCTTCCTCACCGGTGACCTTGCCGGTGGCAACTTCGTCCAGGAGTTCCTTGGCGCCGTTGCCGAGCTTGTCGGCGGTGAGTTCCACGGTCCGGGTGCGCTGACCCAGGTCCTCGGTGTCGGCGACGAGCTGCTTGGCGATCGCGCTGCGCTCGGCCTCGGTCATGGGGGTGTAGCCCGCCGGCGGGAACAGGTCCTTCTCTGCCTTGTGCCAGCCGGTCCATTCCTGGCCGGGCTCAAGGTCCGCTTCACGGGCGTCGAGCTTGGGGTCGAGGTCGCCGAAGGACTCGGCTACCGGCTCGATCCGCTCCCAGTGCATGCGGGTGGAGGCGTAGAGCTCGCGGGCCTTCGCTGCGTCCCCGGCGGCGAAAGCGTCGGCGAAGGCCTTGGTGCCCGTGACCAACTGCTCGGTCTGGTCCTTTACGTAGGCGGCGTACTGCTGGGTGCCGGTGTCCAGGAGCTTCTGGAAGTCGGCGTCCACGCTCGGCTTGTTCCCGGATTCGGTGACCTCGAACGAGGCACGGATGCCATCGCCCTGCATGCCGGGCTTGCAAGCGGTGTTGTACTTGCCGGCCGGTGCGGTGACCACCAGGTTGCGGGAGATCCCCGGGCCGATGTTCTCCACTTCGCCAATGATGCGCAGGCCGTCCTCGGCCAGCAGGTAGAACTCGGTGACTTCGTTGCCGTCGTTCTTCACCTGGAACGTCAGGTTGCCGCTCGGCGCCGTTGCCGAGGACACCTTGCATTCGCTGGCCGTGCTGCTGACCTGGATGGGGCCGTCGGTGGCGGTTGCCGAAGTCTTGGTGTTGTCCGTGCAGCCGGTCAGCACCAGCGGGACGGCAGCTGCTGCGCCGATCACGGCGAGGGCTTTGCGGAAAGCGGAAGAAGACGCGGAGCGCCGGAAAGTTCCAGACATGGATGGGTCCTTATGTTGGGGAAGGGGCGGCTATGGGTGGGCCGTGACAGCAGGGGTGGTGGCGGCGTTCTTTGCCTTGGGCGGGCCGGCCTTGTTGGTCCTGATGTACAGGAAGAGAACGGGTATGACGTAGAGCAGCCAAGCGGCCGCTTCCAGCCAGGTGGTGGCCGGGGAGAAGTTGAGCGTGCCCTTCAGCAGGGTGCCGTACCAGGACGACGGCGGGATGGCGGCCGAGACGTCGAAGGCCAGGTTGTGGAGGCCGGGCAGGATGCCGGCTTCCTGGAGGTCGTGGATGCCGTAGGCGAGCACGCCGCCGGCAATGATGATGAGCCCCACGCCGGTCCACGTGAAGAATTTTCCGAGGTTCACCTTCAGGACACCACGGTGCAGCAGATAACCAAGTCCCGCCGCGGTCAGCAAGCCCAGCAGGGCGCCGAAAAGGGGGAGGGTGGTTTCGCCGGTAGCCTGCGCTGCGGCCCATATGAAGAGTGCGGTTTCCAGGCCTTCGCGGCCAACGGCCAACGCCGCCACGATCACCAGGCCCCACGCGGCGCCGTCGGCCGCCTTGTCCACCTGCGAGCGGAGTTCGCTTCCCAGCGTGCGCGCCGTCCTGGCCATCCAGAACACCATCCACGTCACCAGGCCAACGGCCACGATGGAAAGGCCGCCGCCGATCGCTTCCTGCGCTTCAAACGTCAGGCCGCGGGGGCCGAAGGTCAGGAGTGCGCCGAAACCGAGGGAGATCGCCACGGCCAATCCCACGCCGGCCCACAGCCGGGGGATCAGCGCCTTCCTGCCGGTCTTGATGAGGTAGGCCATGAGGAGCACCACCACGAGTGATGCCTCGAGGCCTTCGCGCAGGCCGATCAGGAAGTTGGCGGTCATATGGGTGTCTTTCGTTCAGGGAGCCTTACTTAGGCTCGCCTAAGCAAGAAGGATACTGGCGCGATGGCAATACGCAAAAGCTTTGTGCCCTAAATAGTTGCCACCATTACGGCGATCGATGGACTTATGGGCGCAAAAAAGCCGGGGTCCGTCTCTGTGGTCAGAGCGGACCCCGGCTTTCGCGACACAGTCGGGCGTTGATGCAGGTGGTCCCTATCCGGCGAGGCGTTCCACGAGGTATCGGTTCAGCGAGACTCCCTGTTCCTGGGCGAGAATGACCAATTGGCGGTGCTTTGGCTAGTCACTCAAAACGGCGATGTGGCATCGCGGGTGGTTTCTTTCGCGGTCGATCTGCAGTCAGGCCATTGCCAAAATGAAACGAGGACCGCAGGATCAAGGCTGATCGCTGCGGTCCTCGGAAATTATGCGGACTCTGTGCGGCGGCCGGAGCAGGTGCCCAGTAGTCACGCGGCCATATCCGCTCTAGCTGCGGAAGTTCACGAACTGCAGGTCGGCTTCCTCGAACTTCTTGAGGATCGCCATGGTCTCCTGCAGGTCATCGCGGGACTTGGAGGTGACGCGGAGTTCGTCGCCCTGGATCTGGGACTTGACGGACTTGGGCGCTTCGTCGCGGATGATCTTGTTGATCTTCTTGGCGATGTCCTGGGCGATGCCTTCCTTGATGGTGCACTCCAGGCGGAATTCCTTGCCAGAGGGGAAGGGTTCGCCCTGCTCCAGGGACTTCAGGGAGATGCCGCGCTTGATCAGCTTGGACTGGAAGACGTCGAGGACGGCCAGCACGCGGTCTTCCGAGTTGGCCTTCATGAGGATCTTCTCGCCGCTGAAGTCGATCTCCGCACCGACGCCTTTGAAGTCGTACCGCTGTGCGATTTCCTTCTGCGACTGGTTGAGCGCGTTGGCGACCTCTTGCTTGTCCACCTTGCTGACAACGTCGAATGTTGATTCGCCTGCCATGACTCTCCTTAGGTTGGGGGCCCGGTAAGGGCGGTTTTTCTGCCATCAAGCCCTGTTTGTCTGCCCTCAAGCCTAGTACGGAAGCAGGTGGATGGGGCTGGGGATTCCTTTCACAGTTCGCTCACAGCACACGCATGGTTGGAACCGAGCCGGCTGTCTGAGAGTTGTACCAGTTGGAAAAGCCACCCCCGGAGGTAAGCATGAGCAACAAGGCCGTCCACTACGTCAGCAAGTCCGCATCAGCCGCGGCCGGGTCGATCGGCACTGCAGCGGCCGCCGCGGCAAGCGCCGTGGCTGCTGCCGCCGTGGCAGCGTCGATTGTGTTGAGCCCGGTCCCGAACGCGGCGGCACGGTTGGATGGCGTCCACGCGGACCTCCAGCGGGCAGTGGAACTCAACCAGATCACTGCCGAGCAGGCTGCGAAGTTCGAGGCAAAACTGGCCGGCCGGATCCTTGGTGAAGCTTGAAAATTCGGGCGAATTCCGCCCCTCGGGACTCGATTAGATTCTTGGCCGGAAGTTCTGTAAGGTTGTCTCTGCCTTCGGTTACCGGATCGAAAGAAACGGTCTTCCGGAAGTGATCTTCTTTTGAAGTTCGGCAGATTACCCGAGCGGCCAAAGGGGGCTGACTGTAAATCAGCTGGCACTGCCTACGGGGGTTCGAATCCCTCATCTGCCACCAAACGGGAAATCCCCGGAACCACTGGTTCCGGGGATTTTTTGTGTCCAGGATGCTCCGGAGCGTAGAGGTGCCGGACCCCAATGTTCCTCGCTGGCCCGGTGCTTGGCTTTCGGAGGTGCGAACGGCCGCCTGGGAGAGGCCTCAATTTCCTGGACTGCGCTCCGCGGCTTGGCGCAGTTCGGCGATCTCCCGGCGCAGCGCCGAGATCTCGGTCAGCAGTCCCGCAATCTCGGCACGCACGGGTGCCTCGGCAGCCATGGTCTTGTCTTCGACGGCGGCTGCCACGTCCTCGGCGTTCTCCTCGATCCGCTGCACCAACCACGAGGCAATGGAAGCAGTGACAATACCCAGTACGGCAATGCCGCTCATCATCAAGGCGGCAGCCACCACGCGGCCCATGGGTGTTACAGGGTAGAGATCGCCGTAGCCCACGGTGGTGATGGTGGTGATGGCCCACCACAAGGCGTCGCCGAACGTCACGATTTTCGCGTCGGGGGCGCCCTGTTCAACGTCCAGGACGGCAAGCGCGCCCACCAGTACCAGCATGGCTGCGGAACCGGCCACATAGGTGGCGATGCGTCCGCGCAGGGTTTCTCCCACCGTGCGGTGGAGCACGGAGAGCAAGGTGACGAGCCGAAGGAGCCGGAGGGGCCGGAAGAAGGGGAGTGCCACTATGAGGAGTTCGTGCAGGTTCCAGAAGAACCACCGCTTGCGGTCTTCGGCAAGCCAGAGGTTGGCGATATAGTCCAGGGCGAAGATGCCCCACGTGATCCAGAGGATCACTTCGAAGGGTTGGGCCGCGGCGCCATCGACGCGTCCAATGACCTGCCAGGCGTAGGCGCCCAGGAAGATCAGGGCCGTGATCATGAGGGGCCACTCGACGAGGTCCCGGTATCGCGCTTGCGTCATACCGGAATACTAGTCACGGTGTGGCCCCGCACGGCCTCGGCGTAACTACGCTGCCGGGGTTTCGAGCCAGTAGCCGTCCAGGTGGTGGACCAGTTGGCGGCCCAGGCCGCCCTTGAGCTGGACCCACAGGGTGCTGCGGTCATCCGTCATGCCGTCGATGGTTCCTTCGATGCGGTTCCCGCGGGCATCGGCCAGGACCACTTCCTGGCGGATGGCGAGCTCGGGCCAGACGTTCCCGCCTGCCGTGGTGGTTTGCAGTGTGCTCAAAGGAGCCCCCCGTTTGTTGTGCGTGTTCATGAGTTCCAGATATTGTGCACGGTTTTCGTGAACCTGCGGTAAACGTTTGTGCAAACGTTGGACATAAAGAGGCCTTGACTGGCGCCCGCGGTCCGCCTGGTGGATACCCCTTTCCGGCAAATGTTACTCATGGGTAACATGGTGGCCATGCACTTGCTTCTCCGCACGATCCTGCTGCTCTTTACTTCCGCGAAACGTTCACCGTTGGGCGTTTGGGATGCGTCGTCCTTGCCCTTGCGCGTCCTGCCTACTGACATCGACATCGCGATGCACGTCAACAACGGCATGTACTTTTCGCTCATGGACTTGGGCCGTTTCGACCTCATGGTGCGCAGCGGCATTTGGCGCAGGATGCGCAAGCGCGGCTGGAGCCCGGTGGCCGCGGGGGAGACCATCGCCTTCCGGAAGTCGCTCCAGTTGTGGCAGCGCTACACGGTGGAGACCAGGATCATCGGCCTGGACGCCAAGGCCATCTACTTTGAGCAGCGCATGGTGGTGGACGGCGAAATCTATGCCCGCGCGCACATCGCCACCCGGTTGGTCTGTAAGGGAAAGCCGGTGAGTCAGGAGGACATCCTGGCCGAGTTTGGCTACCCGCCCGCGGATCTGCAACTTCCGGACTGGATCCACGAATGGCGCGAACACAATGCCCTCCCGGGCGCCCGCCGAGCGGCCCCGCACTCCTGGGACACTGCGGAGGCGCACGTCCAGGAGCGCGTGAAAGGCCAGGACTAGACGCCCACGTCCCGGCGCTGCAGGGCCACCGCGCCCACGGCAATGAGTGCCGCCGAGATACCCAGCAGGCCAACCGCGGCTCCCCAATCGGCGCCGTTCGTCACGGGCGAATTGCCGTAGGCCCAGTGGTAGGGCGAGAGGTTCAGCAGCCACTCCATGTTCGGACTCTGCCTGCCCACGGCGTTGAAGACGTATCCCAGCACGGCCACTGCCGCACCCGCGGCAATCCCGTAGACCTTCCTGCCGGTCAGGGCGCCAAAACACAAGGCGGCGGTACCGCTGAGCAATGCCAGCCCGGCGAACAGCACCACGGCTCCGGCGAGGTGCCCGACGTCGATACCCAGTTGCGCTGGTCCGTTCGGTACCAGCACCAGGACGAAGACGAGCAGCGCCAGCGCGGCCACCCGGACCACGAGTGCCAAAGCCCGTTCCAGGACCACCTGGATGCGCGTGACGCTGTGGGCCAGCGTGAGCTCCAGCAGCCCGGATTCCTCGTCGCCGCCCACGGCTGAGGCGCCCCAGCCCACGGATGCCAGGGACATGAGCAGGAAGCCGATCAGCCCGAACAACGTGGCCTGGGTGTAGCCGGTTCCCGTGGCGATTTGGTCGTAGTTCAAGGCCTTGGTCATTCCCTGCGGCAGGGCATCGATCATTTGCTGCATCTGCGAGCTGCCTCCGATGGAGGGGTAGAGAGGCAGGTAGAGCATGATGGCGCCTGTCAATCCCAACCCCCACGCGATGGTGGAGCGCCAGGAATCCGTCAGTGCCTTGGTGAAAAGGGGCAGGATCCTAGGCATGGTGGGCTTCTTCCTTGGGTGCGGCGGCGCTGTGTTTGCCTGATTCGTGTTTGCCGGATTCTGTCCTCGCGGTCCCGGCACCCCGGTGGCTGTTGCCGTTCCCTTCGTAATGCCCTGTGTACAGCGTTAGCACCGCCTCTTCCAGGTCCGGTTCTTCGAGGACCAGGTCGGTCAGGTTGAGCCGGGCCAACTCCTGCACCAGGGGCTGGACGTGGCCCGAGAGCGTGGCGCTTGCCTCCACGCCACGAGTGTTACCTTCGGAGGCAGGCAGTTCCCGAAGCACCACATTGGCCACTCCCGGCACCCGGGCCAGCAGCGCACCGACGTCGTTCGTTTCAGTTCCGGTGACGTTGAACTTCAGCTGCCGCACGGCTGCGGTCCGCAAAGCCTCCACGGTGGATATGGTGACGATGCCGCCATCGCGCAGGATCGCGACGGCGTCCGCGGCCTGCTGGACTTCGCTCAGGACGTGGGAGCTGAGGAATACGGTGGCGCCGTTGTCCACGGCTTCGCGGACCATGGCGTGGAAGACCTGCTGGACCAGGGGATCCAGCCCGCTGGTGGGCTCGTCCAGCACCAGGAGTTCGGGCCGGTGCATGAAGGCCTGGAGCAGGCCCAGCTTCTGCTTGTTCCCCTTTGAGAGCTTCCGGGTTTGCCGGTCCAGGTCCAGGTCCAAACGGTCCGCGAGCGCCTTGACGTGGGCGCGGTCCACAGGGCCGCTGATCGCCTCGAAGTGTTCCACGACGCGTCGGCCGGTGGTCCGGTTCTCCAGGTGCAGTTCGCCCGGCAGGTACCCGATCCGGCGGCGCAACGCCGTTCCCGCCCGGCGCGGATCCTGACCCAGCACGGAGATTCTTCCTGCGCTGGGCCGGATAATGTCCAGCAGGCAGCGCATGGTGGTGGTCTTGCCTGCGCCATTGGGTCCGATGACGCCGAACACTGTTCCGGCGTCCACTGCGAAGTCCAGTCCGTGCAGGACTTCGCGGTGGCCGAACTTCTTACGCAACCCCTCGACGACGACTGCCTGGGTCACGGGGCATGCTCCCTTCGGTGGTGTTTGGTTGGTGGTGGAGGGCTTCGCGGGCCGATTCGAGGAACCGCGAGTCTGTGTAGAAACCGTGGGTGTAGATGTCCAGGGCGGGCAGGGTCAGGTGCCGGAGCAGTTCTGGGCCAATGCCGTGTGGTTCGGAGACCGGCGTGCCGAGCGCGCGGGACACGTGCCGGCCGAGCATGAGCATGGACAGGCTGTTGGACGCGATGACCACGGCCGTGGCGCGGATATCTTCGAACGCGCGGATGGTGCCGGCTTTGATGCCTGTGTGGATGATGTCCTCCGTTTGGCTGACAACCCCGTCGAAAAAGGCATCTCCGGCGTCTGACTCGTCGCCCAGCGATTGGCGGATGTAGGCGATCTCGTCCGCGAATTCGTGGGGGTTGTTGAGGTAGTCCTGGATGAGGAGCCTCGTGGTGCGGGGGTCCGCTTTCTCGCGTCCCTGGCTGGCTGTTTGCGCCAGGACATGCTGGTCGCAGACTTCGCGGAGGCCGGCCTTGCTGCCGAAATGGTGGATGACCAGGCCGGGGCTCACTCCCGCCTCGGCTGCGACGGAGCGGACGGTGGCGCGGGCAAAGCCATCCCGGCCGAACAGGCCGATGGCGGCATCCCGGATGCGGGCCCGGGTGGTCAAATCCTGCACGGTTGAACGCATGTTCCAAACACTAAACACTTGTTCAATGCACCGCAAGGGCTTGTGGAAAATAACGATGTTGCACCAATGGCCGCGTCGATTAACAGGTATGCGCCGGCGTGAAACATACTTGCCTGACTGTGTCCGGTGGGGAGGCAGCAGCAGGGCGTTCCGCCCAAGTTTTTATGGGGTAGCAGTATGGGTTCCACAGGGTCAAAAATTGGCCGTGCCCGCCGCGGGCTTTCGGTCTGCGCAAGCGTTCTTTTGCTGGCCGGGAGTGCCTTCGGAACAGCAGTTCCGGCAGTAGCCACTGACACATCAACGCCATCCGTGGCGGGTGCCATCGGCCAGTTATACAACACCAGTTCCTGGGCGCGGAGCGTGCTGCTCAAGCCAACCGCCAAAGAGGAGTGTGCGGCCTCGGGGTGCGTGCAGCGCTTCGCCGGCGGAGACATCGCCTGGTCAGCCCGGACCGGTGCACGGGTAGTGGTCAACGGTCCGGTCCGCACCTCATGGTGGGACAACGGTGGCCCGGCGGGATACCACGGCTACCCGACGTCGGACACGGCCTTGGGCCTCCGCAGCGGCGGCTCCAAGCAGGTGTTCGAACGCGGAGCCATCACTGCTTCTCCCGGTACCGGGGCACAGCGCACCACCGGTTCCATCCACCTTGCCTGGGCACGCTCGGGCTTTGAAGGCGGCTACCTTGGCTACCCCGTCACCGGGGAACGGACAGGACTGCCCGACGGCGGTGCGTACCAGGCCTTCGAACGCGGCTTCATCGTGTGGTCGGCAGCCAGTGGGGCGCATCCGTCCATGGGGGCCATCCGTGCGCGCTGGCGGGAATCCGGCCTGGAGGGCGGAGAGCTTGGTTACCCCACCTCGGATGAGGCCACCGGGCTGAAGAACGGCGGCTCGGCGCAGCAGTACCAACGCGGAACCATCGTCTGGTCTCCGTCCACCGGGGCCCGTGTGCTGACCGGGGCCATCCGGGCTTACTGGTCCTCCACAGGCGGACAGAACGGGGCGCTCGGGTACCCCGTGGGAGAGGAAAACCGCCAGGCGAACTTCGTGTACCAGCAGTTCCAGGGTGGCACGGTGTACTGGTCCGCGGCCACGGGGGCCCACTCCACTACGCATGGTGACATCCACAACCGCTACGTGGCGCTTGGCGGCGCGGCGGGGCAACTCGGATTGCCGTTGACGGACAAGATTCCCAAGGCCGGAGGACTGGTCCAGCAGTTCGCCAATGGCTGGCTGGTATGGGGGCCGGGCACCGGAACCCGCATCGTGGGCCACCCAATCTACGTGGTGTGGTCCGTGAACCCGGGCGACTTTGGCTGGCCCCTGCGTGACATGTGGACGGATTCACGCGGAAACCACGTTGCCTTCCAGAAACTGGAAACCATCTGGAACCCAACCACCCAGGAACTGTACTCGGCGGAGGCCGTGGACTCTTTCACGGCAGTTTTCCTCGGAGACTCGCAGTTGGACCTCGACTCCTGGGGCGAACAGGGGGCCCGTGCCGCAGGCTACCCCCGCCAGGTGGTCCGCAGCATCGGCGGGATGGGCTACGTCTCCGGGAGTTCGGTTGGCTCCGCGACGGACGCTGTCCTCCTTGACCGTATCCTCCTGCCGCAGGGGAACCCCGGAGTGGTGATAGTGAACCTGGGCGGCAATGATGCCCGGATCATGGCCACCGACGCCGCCATCCTTTCCCAGGCCAACAAACTGTGGGATGAATTGCGGCGAAAGTATCCGCGGAGCACCATCGTCATCAACGGCGTGCTCTCCCGGTACGATTCCAGCCACTTCCAGCGTCGTTGGGTGGATGGCATGCTGATGCGTGAGGCAGCCCTCCGGGGCTGGCCACGCGTTTCCATGGCCGGCACCGCCACCATCGCCGGAGCGGACGGAAACTACCTGGACAACATCCACATGCACCAGACCGGCCACAACAAGGTGGCGCCCCTCTACGCCTCGGCCCTGAAGTACGTGCTGGGCAGGTAGGCATCCCGGTGTCCGCTTCGGCACGCCCGTTCCGGGACCCGCTTTGCGTTCTTTGCAGCGCTGTTGGCACGCACAGCAGGCCCCGCAACAGAGCAGGTCACGGGGTTATTCCCGGTGAAGCGGGAAGCGAACAGGAGGTCCCCGCACGGGACTTCCAGACCAGGGTCGCGTACGGTGGAATCATGGCTACAGTTGACATCACTGGAGAACAGTTCGCACAGACCATTGAGGGCAACGACATTGTCCTGGTGGATTTCTGGGCCGCCTGGTGCGGCCCGTGCCGCCAGTTTGCCCCCGTTTACCAGGCGTCGTCGGACAACCACTCCGACGTCTTCTTCGCGAAGGTGGACACCGAGGCCGAGCAGCAGCTCGCCGCCGAGGCCGGTATCACCTCGATCCCCACGCTGATGGCTTTCCGTGAAAAGGTCCTGGTCTTCTCTCAGCCAGGTGCCCTTAACGGTCCGCAGCTCGAGCAGGTCATCGAGGCCGTGAAGGGCCTGGACATGGAAGAGGTCCACGCCCACGTCGCCAAGCAGCGCGCCGCGCAGGCCGGGGAGAACTAGAACTTCCCTTGGCGATCGACGGGATCGCCGGAAACGCAATGAGGTCGCCGGAACATTCCGGCGACCTCATCGCGTTTGCAGCGACTTCGGGATCAGAGGCGTTCCAGCCGGACAGGCTCGGCCAGCAGGGCGCTCAGGGATTCGTTCAGGTCCTGGACGGCAATGCCCTTGGAGTGCTTCTCCAGCAGTTCCTCGGATTCCCAGCGCTCGGTCAGGACGAGCTTCTCTTCGGTGGCTTCAGTCAGCTCGTAGCGAATGCAGCCGGGCTCGTTGACCACCTCGTCGATCGCGATCTCAAGGGCGAGCTTCACACGGAAGAACTCGCCTTCGTTGGGGATGAACGTTGCCTGCAGGTCGATGGGTGCACTCATGGCCACAACACTACCGGGAGGACACGTTCACCTTTGAGCTGTTTACGGTTCTGTTGCGGGCAGCGGCTTGGTAGCGTTCCGTCATGTTGTCCTACACCGCCGGTGACACTGACGTCCCGCTGCTCGAAGAGACCATTGGCGCCAATTTTGAATGCGTGGCCGCGCAGTTCCCGTTGCGCGATGCCTTGATCGAAGCGGCAGCCGCGCCGGGCGGGGAAGCCCGCCGCTGGAGCTACCAAAAGCTGAACGACGACGTCGATCGCCTAGCCCGCGCGCTGCTCGCCCTGGGGGTGGCCAAGGGAGACCGGATTGGCATCTGGAGTCCCAACTGCGCCGAGTGGACCATCCTGCAGTATGCCACCGCGAAGGCTGGAGCCGTGTTGGTCAACGTGAACCCGGCCTACCGCAGCCACGAACTGGAATTCGTGGTGAAGCAAAACGGCATGCGCATGCTGGTGGCCGCGCCTACGGACAAGAACAGCGACTACGTCGGCATGGCCAGGGCAGCACTTGCTTCCTGCCAGGAGCTCAAGGAGCTGGTGTTCCTCCCGGGCGATCCGCTCCTGGGCCTGCGCTCAGGCGTCCCGGAAACCGGCCACGAACTGACGTACGCCGAGCTGCTGACCCGGGCTGACGCCGTCGGGCCCTCCGCGCTGCGTGAGCGGATGGCGCAACTGGACCCGCACGATCCCATCAACCTGCAGTACACCTCCGGAACCACGGGGTTTCCCAAAGGTGCCACACTGACCCACCACAACATCCTCAACAACGGGCACTCCATCGGGCGGCTGCTTGGCTATACCGAAAACGACCGTGTGGTGATTCCCGTGCCGTTCTACCACTGCTTCGGCATGGTGATTGGAAACCTCAACGCACTCAGCTTCGGTGCCGCCACGATCATTCCGGGGAGGGGCTTCAACCCGTCGGCCGCGCTGGAAGCCGTGCAGGACTTCGGCGGGACCTCCCTGTATGGCGTGCCCACCATGTTCATAGCCGAACTGGCGCTGGAAGACTTCGGGTCCTACGATCTGTCCACGCTCCGAACCGGGGTCATGGCCGGCTCCCTGTGCCCCATCGAGGTGATGCGCCGGGTGATCGACGAGATGCACATGGTGGACGTGGCCATTTGCTACGGCATGACGGAGACCTCGCCGGTTTCCACCATGACGCGGGCCGGGGACACCCTGGAACAGCGGACCAGCACGGTGGGCCGCACCATGCCACATCTGGAGAGCCGGATCACCGATCCTGCCTCCGGTGACGTGGTGGAACGGGGCGTGATCGGCGAACTGTGCACCCGTGGATACGCCGTGATGCAGGGCTACTGGGGCCAACCGGACAAGACTGCGGAAGCAATCGACGCCGACGGCTGGATGCACACCGGTGACCTGGCCCGCATGGACCAGGACGGGTACCTCGTGATCGAAGGCCGCATCAAGGACATGGTGATCCGCGGCGGCGAGAACATCTATCCGCGCGAGATCGAGGAGTTCCTGTATCTGCACCCGTCCATCCAGGACGTCCAGGTGATCGGCGTTCCGGATGCCAAGTACGGCGAGGAGCTCATGGCCTGCATCATCCTCAAACCCGGGGCAGCCGCGCTCACTGCCGAGGACGTGGCGGAGTATTGCCGGGGCAGGCTGGCCCACTTCAAGATCCCGCGCTATGTGGATGTCCGGGAGAGCTTCCCCATGACGGTTTCCGGGAAGGTCCGGAAGATCGACATGCGCCAGGAAGCCGTGACGCGCCTCCACCTCTAGTCAGTTGGTATTGCGCGCAATGGTACGGATACCGACGACAAGCCCGACGGCGGCAGTCGCCACGGCTGCCACCAGCCCCCAGAACGTGTGGATACCGACGGTTCCGGCGAACAGTTCGCGTTCGGCATTGACCAGGTAAGTCAACGGATTGAACAGGCTTGCTACCTTCATCCAGCCAGGGCCGGCTTCGATCGGAAGCATGATGCCGGAAAGAATCATGAGTGGGAACAGCAATGTTTGCTGCACGCCCCAAAAGATCCATTCCTTGTTCTGCGACACCAGCGCCAGGGCATAGGACAAGGCCCCGAGCCCGATGCCGAAGATGCCAAGGATGACCAATCCCAAGAGCACGTGCGCCGGATGGAAAACGAAGCCGAACGGGATGCATACCACTGAGATCAGCAGGCCCTGCACCACAAGCGGAGCCCATTCCTTCAGTGCCCTGCCCACCATCAGCGACGATCGCGAGAGCGGGGTGGCCAGGATCCGTTCATAGGAACCGGTCATCAGCTCGTACTGAAGGTTGGAGCCGGTCATGGACGTACCGAACAGGGCGATCATCACCACCACTCCCGGCAGGAACCACTGCAGCGTCGACTGGCCGCCGAACGCCGGTGCCCCTACGGCTGCTCCGAGCAGGGGTCCGAACAGGCCCAGGAATACCAGCGGCTGGATGAGGGAGAAGATCAGTGAGAAGGGGTCCCGCAATGGCAGGAGCATCTCCCGCCAGAAAACGAACCAGGTGTCGTTGAGGATTCCGCCGATCCGCGGTTTCTGAACCGTTGTTGCCAGGGTTACTGCTTGTCCGGCCATCAAACCTCAGCTCCTTCGCGCAAGCTCCGCCCGGTAAGTTCAAGAAAGACATCGTCAAGCGTGGGCGGCTTCAGTTCCAGTGACCGGGCGGGAGCACCGGCGTCGTGCATTTCCTTCAGCAGGACCGGCGCCAACTGGGCGCCCCGGGCAAGCCTCAGGCTGAACCGGACGACGCCGTCGTATGCGTTCTCCTGAACGTCGCCTTCGGTCGCAGCACGACCCAGGAGGCCCCGGACCTCGGCAGCTGAGCCGGCAGCCACTTCGACGGCCATCAGGTCACCGGCGAGGTTGGCTTTGAGGCGGGCGGCGGTGTCATCGGCGATGATCGTGCCGTGGTCAATGACGATCACCCGTTCGGACATGGAATCCGCCTCATCCATATAGTGGGTGGTCAGCACAATGGTGGTTCCGTGCTCCTGGCGCATGCGCATGATGTGTTCCCACAGGTTGGCCCGGTTTTGCGGGTCCATGCCGGTGGATGGCTCATCGAGGAAGAGCAGCCCAGGTGAATGCATCAGGCCCAATGCCACATCCATGCGCCTGCGCTGGCCTCCGGAGAGCTTGATCACCGTTCGCTTGGCGAGATCGGTGAGGTCCAGTGAAGTCATGAGGGATTCGGCCCGGGCTTTGGCGTAGGCGGTGTTCATGCCGTAGAAGCGTCCTTGCATGATGAGTTCGTCGATCACGCGGTAGCTGTGGCCGCCGCCGTTGCCCTGGCCGATGTAGCCGATCCTTGCCCTGACTCCGGCGGGATCCCGGGCAACGTCGATGCCGGCTACCGTTGCCTTGCCTGAGGTGGGTTTCAACAGCGTGGTGAGCATGCGCAGGGTGGTCGATTTGCCAGCCCCATTGGGGCCCAGGAACGCGACGAGTTCGCCCGGCGCGACATCGATGTCCACCCCTTTGACCGCCTCGACTGTTTCCTTCTTGACGGTGAAGGTCTTGGTGAGTTTCTGGGTGTGGATCACGGTGGCTCCCGGGGCTGGGCTGGCACTGCTGGGGGTCCTATTGACGCCACGCTATACCCGCCGCGGGGCACCGTAAATACTCCTGCGGACAAGTCCCGTCCGCATTTGCGGCTAGTGGGAGCGGTGGTCCTGGACCGTCATGCGGGGGCCGAACGTGGGTTTGCGGAAGCCGCTCAAGTAGAGCATGCGGACCAGGCGCTGCCGTTGCCCCTTCCACGGTTCCAGAAGCTGCAGCATCCCGGCGTCGTCGGTCTTTCGGCCGGTCAAGGCGTAACCCACGTAGGCGGCCAAATGGTAGTCGCCCACGGAAATCGAATCCGGGCAGCCATGGGTCCGCTGCACCACCTCGGCGGCCGACCAGATGCCGATTCCGGGGATGGTCTGCATCTTGGCGCCGGCCTCGGACGCGCTGAGCGCACCCAGGCGTTCAAGGGCGACGGCGGACTGCAGCGCCCGCATCACCGTGGCCGAACGCTGCGGCCCGACTCCCGCCTTGTGCCACTCCCATGAAGGAACGGCGAGCCACTGCCGCGCCGTGGGCGGAACAAGGAGACCCTGCGGTGCTGCCCGGCCTGGTGCCTTGGTCCCGTACCGGTACATGAGGTACCGGTACCCGCGGCGGGCCTCCAAAGTGGTGACCTTTTGCTCCAAAATGGTGGGCACCAGTGAATCGACCACCCGCCCGGTTGAGGGTAGCCGCAAAGCCAGGTTCCGGCGTCGTGCTTCAGTGACCAGACAGGGAAGGGTGGAATGGAAGGCGGGCTCGTCGAAAGCGGCCCAATCGTCGTCGGCGCCCAACAGGCGCGGGACACCGGCGATGGCGTCTTCCGCTCCGGAACCCCAGGCCTGCGCGTCCACCCATGTGCCGGACCCCAAACCGCCGGAGGAAAGCCGCAGCGTGACAGGTCCGGAAGCCGTAGTGAAGGCGAGCCAGAAACCGCTGGGGTGGGCGGCGAAGGAAGGATCGCCGTTGCCGCGCTGGAGCGGGAACAGGGTTTGATCGAGGCGGTAAGGGGTTCCCGGATGCCACCTGAGGGATGCGTCCGCCGCGGCCGCAACAAGCGGCGGAGCTTCAGCAATGGTCATGTTTTCATGGTCCCATGCCGGGGTGACAATTTGCTCCGTGAAGCCCTTACCGCCGCTGGGCTACGCGGCTAGACTCCCTCATGTGGCGTGGAACAGGCCGCGCCACCCCAGGAAAATCCCCTAGGAACAAGGAGCGCTAGCCATGGCCGCGATTGTGCATTTCGAAATTCCCACGGACAACAAAGAACGGGCCAACACCTTCTACCAGAGCACGTTCGGTTGGAACCTCAGCCCCATGCAGGGGATGGACTACACGATCGCCCTCACCACCGACTCTGATGAGCAAACCGGTATGCCCAAAGAACCCGGTGCCATCAACGGTGCGCTCTTTCCCCGGTCGGAGAACCTGAAAACCCCTATCCTCACCATTGATGTTGACGATATTGACGCCGCCCTCGGACAAGTGGAGCAAGCCGGCGGTTCGGTGGTGCAGGGCAAGGACGCCGTGCCAACCATGGGATGGTACGCGTACTTCAAGGACACGGAAGGCAACATCCTGGGCCTGTGGCAGACGGATACCACAGCGGGAAGCTAGGTCCGGGCGGGTCCACCGGACGGTCCTGGAACGTGCCGATCCCGGGCAGACGGTAACTTTGTACCTATGAAGTATGCCCAGTCCGTGTTGGACCTCATTGGCAATACGCCGCTCATCAAGCTCAACCACATCACGGACGGGATCAAAGCCACAGTCCTGGTGAAGCTCGAATACGTCAACCCCGGCGGATCCATCAAAGACCGGATCGCCGTGAAGATGATCGAAGAGGCGGAAAAGGACGGTCGGCTCAAGCCGGGCGGAACCATTGTTGAACCGACCTCGGGCAACACCGGAGTGGGCCTGGCCCTCGTGGCCCAGCAAAAGGGCTACAAGTGCGTCTTCGTGGTGCCGGACAAGGTGGGCGAGGACAAGAGAGCCGTCCTGCAGGCTTACGGCGCCGAGGTAGTGGTGACACCCACCGCCGTCGCTCCCGACAGCCCGCATAGCTACTACGGTGTGTCCGACCGGCTGGTCCGCGAGATTCCCGGTGCCTTCAAGCCGGACCAGTTCTCCAACCCAGCCGCGCCGGGCAGCCACTTCGAATCCACGGGTCCGGAGATCTGGCGTGACACAGACGGCAAAGTGACCCATGTGGTGATCGGGGCCGGAACCGGCGGCACCATCACCGGCACGGGCCGTTTCCTCAAGCAGGTTTCGGCGGAGCGCCCCGAGTCCGACGGCGGCCGGGTCAAGATCATCGGCGCGGACCCGGCGGGATCGGTCTACTCAGGCGGGACCGGACGCCCCTACTTTGTTGAGGGCGTCGGCGAGGACATGTGGCCGGACAACTACGACCGGTCCGTTCCGGACGACGTCATTGCCGTCTCCGACGCCGATTCCTTTGCCATGACCCGGCGCCTTGCCCGCGAGGAAGGGCTGCTGGTGGGTGGCTCGTCCGGCATGGCCGTGGTTGCGGCGCTCCAAGCAGCCCAGGACCTGGACGAATCCGCCGTGGTGGTGGTGATCCTGCCGGACTCCGGCCGCGGATACCTGGCCAAGATCTTCAACGACCAGTGGATGCGCTCCTACGGCTTCCTCTCCGGCGGCGAGGAAGCCTCTGTTGGCCAAGTGCTGAAGTCCAAGACCGGAGAAATGCCGGACCTGGTCCATATCCACCCCAACGAGTCCGTCCGCGATGTCATCAACATCATGAACGAGTTCGGCGTCTCCCATATCCCGGTCCTCTCGCAGGAACCGCCCGTGGTGATGGGCGAGGTCCTGGGCGCGGTGGACGAGCGCAGCCTCACCTCCAAGCTGTTCAAAGGCGAAGCGAAGCTCACGGACAAGATCGCCGAGCACATGGGGGAGCGCCTCCCCGTGATCGGCTCACTGGAAACCATTTCCGCCGCGCGTGAACTGCTGTCCGACGTCGATACCGTCATGGTTACGTTCGCCGGAGCCCCCGTGGGGATCCTGACCCGCCACGACCTGCTCGCGTACCTGAGCAACTAAGCGCCGAGCCAGAAGCACAGAAGAGGAGCACTCATGTCTGCCAACAACAACGCAGGTTTCAACACGCGCGCCGTCCACGCCGGCCAGGACTTCGAACCCCGTACCGGTGCCGTGGTGCCGCCGCTGCACTTCAGCTCCACGTATGCCCAGGACGGCATTGGTGGCCTGCGCTCCGGCTATGAGTATGGCCGCGGCGGCAACCCCACCCGTGATGCCCTGCAGGAACAGCTCGCGGCACTCGAAGGAGGCACGGCTGCGTTTTCCTTCGGTTCCGGGCTCGCCGCCGAGGATTCGCTGATCCGCGCCGTCGCACGGCCGGGCGACCACATTGTCCTCGGCAACGACGCCTACGGTGGAACCTACCGGCTCATCAACCGTGTGCTGGGCGACTGGGGGATCGGCAACACTCCTGTTGACATGTCCGACCTCGACGCCGTTGCACGCGCCGTGGCCGCCAACCAGACCCGCATCGTGTGGGTGGAAACTCCGTCCAACCCGATGATGAAGATCACGGATATCGCGGCGCTCGCCGCCGTAGCGCACGACGCCGGTGCCCTCCTTGTGGTGGACAACACCTTCGCTTCTCCCTACTTGCAGACCCCGCTCGCCTTGGGTGCCGATGTGGTGGTCCACTCGACCACCAAATACATTGGTGGCCACTCCGACGTGGTGGGTGGTGCGATCGTGGTGAAGGACACGGAGTTGGCGGAAAAGATCGGCTTCATCCAGTTCGCAGTGGGTGCGGTATCAGGACCCATGGACGCATTCCTTACTACGCGTGGCCTCAAGACGCTCGGCGTGCGGATGGACCGGCACAGTGAAAACGGCCAGGCGGTTGCCGAGTGGCTTCTGACGCGCCCCGAGGTGGAGGCAGTGCTCTACCCGGGCCTTCCGGACCACCCGGGCCACAATCTCGCCGCGAAGCAGATGAAGAGGTTCGGTGGCATGGTCTCCGTTCAGTTCAAGGGCGGGGAAGCGGCGGCCCGTACGGTGGCGGAGTCCACCTCTGTATTCACGCTCGCGGAATCCTTGGGCGGCATCGAGTCCCTCATGAACTACCCGTCCGAGATGACCCACGCCTCGGTCAAAGGAACCGAACTGGCCGTCCCCGAGAACCTCCTGCGCCTCTCCTGCGGCATCGAGGAATCCGAGGACCTGATTGCCGACCTTGAACAGGCTTTTGCCAAGATCAGCAATGGCTAGGACCGTGGCATCTCCTACTCCTGCGGTTTCCCAGCCGGCGACGCGTTCCACGGCCAGGCGCGGCTGGATCCTGACCATAGCCGCCGCGCTGACACTGGCCGTTGCCGTCTGGTTCCTGTACACGGACTACGAGCCGGCGCTGAACGACTTCGAGGTCTACTACTACGGCGGTGGACGGGTTCTTGAAGGTGGCGACCTGTACGCCGTCCGCGATGGCCTGCCGTTTACCTACCCGCCCTTTGCGGCGCTCCTGTTCACGGGACTGGCCGCACTGGGTTTCTTCGGCGGCAGCCTGGTCTTCATCCTTGCAGCACTCTTTGGGGCCGGCGTGGTGGCCGCCTGGCTGGCCCGGCACTACTTCTTCGGCATGGCCTCCTGGCGTGTGGCATTCGCCGACTACCGGTTCCGGACCACCGCGTTGCTGGGGACAGGGGCCATCCTGCTCCTGGGCCCGTGGCGGGACACGTTCGTCTTCGGCCAGATCAACATTGTGTTGATGGGCGTCATCCTGGCGGACTTTGCGCTGCACGGTAAGGCCCGGGCCGGTTTGATCCGCTGGCCTGCCGGACTGCTGATCGGCATGGCCGCAGGTGTGAAGCTCACGCCCCTGGCGTTTGGCCTTTACTTCCTGGTGCGCAAGGACTTCAAGGCCCTGGGGTGGATGGCCGCCGGGTTCTTTGGATCGATCGCCTTTGCCTGGGCTGTCCTGCCGAAGGCGTCCTTGGCGTTCTGGACGCAGATCCTGCCGGACACGGGGCGTATCGGTGGACCTGGCTACGTGGACAACCTGTCGCTCAAAGGTTTCCTGATCCACTTCGGCATGCCTGATTCCTCGACCACCAGCTTGGTGTGGCTGGTCCTTTCACTGGGCCTTGCGGCGCTTGCTGCCCTGATCATCAAGTGGGCAACGGACGCCGAAGAGAACTTTGTGGCAGTGTCCGCCACTGCCGTATTGATGCTGCTGGTCAGCCCGGTTTCGTGGTCCCACCACTGGGTGTGGGTCGCTGTGGCGCTGCCGGGCATGGCCTTCGCGATGCACCGGGTGCCTTCCCGCAACGGACGCATGCGGATTGCTGGGTGGATCATTGTGGTCTTCTCCACTATTGCCTTTTACATGACTCCAAAGAACCTCGCTGTGTGGGCCGGGGCCGCCGAGTGGGGGAAGGATCCCCAGACGCAGTGGCAGCTCATGGTTTCCAGCCTGGGTGTGGTGTGCGCGATCGCGATGCTGGTGTACTGGGCCCTCGCCTACCACCCGTCCAGGGCCGGGCTGAGGAACGGGCTGCCGGGACCCGTCATAGAGAACCGGTAACCCCTGCCGGACCGCCACCACTGACTTTGGCTGTGGCTGGCCCTCGAAGCAATCGAAAGAGGTTGCCTTCACATTCCAGGCCCGGCAAAGAGGGTCGCGAAGGCACACCACCTAGCTTTCTTTAGAAAAGTCAGCTAGCTTTCAGGGTATGCCTTTGCGATCTGACTGGTCTGCCCGCACGTGCAGCCTTGCCCGCGGCCTCGATGTCCTCGGCGACCCCTGGGGAAGCCTGGTGCTCCGAGAGGTCTTCTTCGGGAACGGCCGCTACGACGCCATCAAGAAACGCCTGGAAGTGGCGGATAACGTCCTGAGCAAGCGGCTTGGCTGGTTGGTGGAGTCCGGACTCCTGGCGCAGCGGCCCTACAAGGACGGCGCGCGGACCCGGCAGGAGTATGTCCTCACGCCCAAGGGGGAGGACTCGCTCCCGGTCCTCAACGCCATCATCATCTGGGCCGAGAAACACTTGAACGCCCCAAATGAGGTTTCGCACATGCGGGTCATCCACACCGAATGCGGCAAGCCAACGTCCTCGGCAGACACGTGCACCCACTGCGGCGTGGCACTGACCGCCGCCAACACCAGCTGGCACAGCCTCAAACGGAGCGAACAGCCCATGCCTCTCGCCGTCGCACCGCCCGCTGCCCACGAAGACGCCGAAACGGAGATCCCCGCATGACCGCGCCCGAGACCACGGAGGTTCCCACCCGCAAACGGCGCCGGCTTCACCCTGCCTGGATCGTCGCCGCCGTCGCGTTCCCCCTCGTGGGAGCTGCGGGATTCCGTGCCGCACCGGGCGTCCTCATGGTTCCCCTCCAGCAGGAATTCGGCTGGTCCACCACGGTGTTGTCCCTGGCAGTCAGCATCAACCTGGTCCTCTTCGGGCTGACAGCACCATTCGCTGCTGCCCTCATGGAGCGCTTCGGCATCCGCAAAGTTACGGCGACTGCACTGTGCCTCATCGGCTTGGGGTCCGCCCTGACGGTTCTCGTCAACCAGTCCTGGCAGATTCTCCTCACGTGGGGCCTGCTCATTGGCCTGGGCACCGGTTCCATGGCCCTGGTATTCGCCGCCACCATCGCCAACACGTGGTTCGCCAAGAGTCGTGGACTCGTCATCGGCATCCTCACCGCAGGCAGCGCCGCCGGACAGTTGGTCTTCCTTCCCTTCATCGCCATGCTGGCGCAGGATCCCGGCTGGCGCGGTGCCTCGCTGCTCATCGCCGCCGGTGCGCTCGCGGTGGTCCCGCTGGTGCTGCGCTGGCTGCGGAACTCGCCCGCCGACGTCGGCGTCCTGCCTTACGGTGCGGAGCTCCAGCCGGAAAGTACGACGGCGGCACCCACCGCTGCGGACAGCGCTGCGGTCAACGAGGACTCACCCAACGCGGCAGTCCGGGCACTCCAGGTCCTCAAACGGGCCAGTAAAGTCCGCACCTTCTGGGCCTTGGCTGCGGGTTTCGCGATCTGTGGCGCCACCACCAACGGCTTGATCGGCACCCACTTCATCCCCTCCGCCCACGACCATGGCATGCCCGAAACCACGGCGGCGGGTTTGCTGGCCGTCGTCGGAATTTTCGACATTGTGGGGACCATCGCCTCCGGTTGGCTGACCGACCGGTTCAACCCCCGCGTCCTGCTTGCCGTCTACTACCAGTTCCGCGGCATCGGACTGCTGGTGCTGCCGTTGCTGTTGGGCTCCTCGGTTGAGCCGAGCATGATCATTTTCGTGGTGGTGTACGGCCTGGACTGGGTGGCCACTGTTCCGCCTACGGCTGCGATCTGCCGCCAGGTATTCGGAGCCGACGGTTCGGTGGTGTTCGGCTGGGTGTTCGCCGCGCATCAGCTTGGAGCGGCTGCGGCCGCCCTCCTAGCCGGATACATCCGCGATGCCACCGGGCACTACAACTACGCATGGCTGGGCGCGGCCGCCATGTGCACGGTGGCGGCCGTGATCAGCGCAACCATCCGCAAGGACGCTGCCCGGAAGGAACCTGTAGCCGTCCAGTAGCCACGATGCGGGGCCCGCTCTGCGCGCTATCTTCGTCCGAAAGCGCGCAGAGCAGGCCCCGCAACGTTCTTCTACAGCTGGGTCAGGCGAAAGGTCAGGGTCCGGGCCTCCGGCCTTAGCGTGTAGTCGGGCCACACGTCCGGCCCGCAGGCCCTCGACCCCAGCCCATGCTGGGCCGCGTCCAGGTACAGGTAGCTGCCGCTGCTGGACGGGAGCTCATGGGGATGGGCCGCTCCCGAGACTTCCTGGGCTGTGTGCCGGGCAAGGGTGAAGCCCGGCAAGCGTCCCCTGGAGTCCGGCAGGGCCTCAAAACCAAGCCACGGAGAGCCGGCGTTGTGCAGTTCCAGGGATCGGACGCCGGAGCGGTGGCCGGACTCCTGCGGCTTGGAATAGCGGACGGACAGCTCATCGATGCTGGAGGAGTACCTCCCCACGAGTGCTGAATGGACGCTGTCCGGATAGGACTCGCGCGGACCCGTCCCGAACCAGGAGGCGTGGTCCACGGAGGCCGGCAGATCGAGCCGAACGCCCACCCGTGGCCACACCATGTCCCAGCCCGAGCCCGGTACGATCTCCAGGCGCAGCCAGAGCCCGCCTTCGCAGAGCTGCCATTCCTCGGCAACGGACACCCAATGGCGGCTGTTGGCAGCGGAGTACCGGGTCCGCTTTTGAATGCTGTCCGTGCCTGCCACCACGTCTTCGACACGGCCGACCAAACGGTCCAACCCTGCCTTGCGCCACGTCTCCGCCAACGAAGGAGCCGGGACGCCGTTGCCGTTGTTGAGCCACGGATCGGCGGGATCGTAGCTGCCGCGCCCCGCACCGGCGTCGTTATCCGTGGGTGCCCGCCACAGTTCCAGGCGCGGACCGGCTACCGGTAGCCCGGCCAGTTCAACAAGCTTGCCACCGTGAAATGTTGCCGGTCCCAGTGGGAGAGTGCCGGCCGGAATGCCAGTGGAGCTGGACGTGGGCAAAGGACGGGGACCGGTCCGGTGGTCCCGGGGTCGGACGGGTTGCAGCTGGGCCGCCGAGATCACGTGGCCGGCATCTGCCCACTCTGCGTCCTTCTGCAGGACAACCTCGGCCGTGAACCACTGTTCGCCGTCATTCCCGGACGAAACCGGTGGGACATCAAAGCGCGCCGTTTCGCCGGCGGCAAGCGGCTGACCGGCGGCATTGACGGCCTCAAATTCGCCGGAAGAGGCCACCTGGCCGTCTGTTTCCCAACGCCAGCGGACCACGACGTCGGACGCATCAGCCGAGTGCCGCAGGTTGGCGAGCGTCAGGAAGTGGTGCGATCCGCCGTCGTGCGGTTCAGTCAAGAAGCCCAAGCGCAGGGGAGCCACAACTTGCTTGTACTCGAACAGGCCGGGACTTGGCGTCGAGTCGGAGAGGACCATTCCGTCCATCACAAAGTTGCCGTCGTGGACTACCTCGCCGAAATCGCCGCCATAGGCGAAGAACTCCGTACCGTCCGCGGCTGTGGTGCGGATGCCGTGGTCGCGCCACTCCCAGACGAAGCCGCCGTGCAGGCGAGGGTAGCGGTCCACCAGGTCCTGGTACTGGTCAATGGCTCCGGGGCCGTTGCCCATGGCATGCACGTATTCGCACAAGATAAACGGCTTGGTGCGTTGGCGTGCCGATTCAGCAGCGGAACAGCCCAGCAGCAGTGATCCAACGTCGTCGCGTCCGATCGATTCGGTTTCCGGCACGGAGGAGTACATCCTCGAATAGACGTCCGTGTAGGCGCCGGTGTAGTCGCCTTCGTAGTGAACTGGGCGGCCGGAGTCGCGGGCATGCGTCCACGCGGACATGGCCGCCAGGTTGGAGCCGGTGCCGGACTCGTTGCCCAAGGACCACATGACGATCGAGGGGTGGTTCTTGTCCCGCTCGACAGTCCGCTCCATCCTGTCCAGCAGCGCGTCACGCCAGGCAGGGTCATCGCTGGGGTTGCCAACCCAGCCCTGTGCCTCGAAACCGTGCGTCTCCAGGTCGCATTCCAGGATGACCCAAAAACCCAGCTCATCGGCGAGGTCCAGTAGCCGCGGGTGGGGAGGGTAGTGGCTGGTGCGGACGGCGTTGACGTTGAACCGCTTCATCATTGCCAGGTCCTCGCGGGCGAACGCCTCATTGAAGACCCTGCCCTGGTCCGGATGGGTTTCGTGCCGGTTCACTCCGTTGAACACCACCCGCCGGCCGTTGACCAGGAAGCGGTCGCCTCGGATCTCCACGGTCCGGAAGCCGAGTCGAAGTGTGATGGTCTCAGCCTCGCTGTTCACGGTGGCCGAATACAGCCGCGGCAGTTCCGCGGACCAGGGCTCGACGGCGGCGATCGCCACCGGGGCGACGTCGGCAGGCGACTTCCAGACGACGTCGACATCCAACTCAGGTACCGTCAAACGGATCGGGAACGCGGCCGGGGAGGCGGTAATTTCCGGCTCGATGGTTCCTCCACCGGCGCTCGAATACCCCGTGCGCAACCACACGTCCTCGATTCCGCCGTGCGGCCGGGCATGCAGCGTCACATCGCGGAAAATCCCCGGCATCCACCACTGGTCCTGGTCCTCGACGTAACTGGACGCCGACCATTGATGGACGCGGACGGCGATCAGGTTCATCCCGCTGCGCACGGCATCGGTGACATCGAACTCCTGGGCAAGCCGGCTTCCCGTGCCCACGCCGATCTCCACGCCGTTGACCCATACCTTGTAGCGGGATTCAACACCGTCGAAGCGCAAGACCACCCGTTCGGCCGAGGTCCAGTCGTCGGGCAGTTCGAACGTCCGCCGGTAATCTCCCGTCGGATTTTCATCCGGCACGAACGGTGGATCGATGGGGAACGGGAACTGGACATTCGTGTACATGGGCCGCCCGTACTGGCCGTCTCCTTCCAGGACCCAGTGGGCGGGAACCGGGATTTGGTCCCAGCCTGAATCGTCCAGGTCTACGGCCGCGACGCCTTCTACGCCCTCGCCGTGGGGAAGGACTCCGTGCCCGCCGGGTGTTCCTGGCGCTCCCGGCAGGAGACGGAATCGCCACTGCCCGTTCAATGACAGGGTGGGTGCGTCGGTGTGCAGCCACGAGCGTGCGGGTAAACGGTTGCCTGATCCGGGGCCTGGATCGGTGATGTAGGCAGTCTCTGGGGACACGGTCATTACTTAACGGCTCCTTCTGTCAGCCCGCCGCGCCAGAAGCGCTGCAGGACGATCATCGCGATGCTGAGCGGAATGATGGAAAGCAGCACCCCGCCGGTAGTGAGTTCGTAGAATTCGGGCAAACGGTCAACCTGGCTGAGCCAGTTGTTCAGGCCGAGCGTGATGGGGTAGAGCTCGGAATCGGACAACATGACCAGCGGCAGGAAGTAGTTGTTCCAGATGCCCACCAGTTGGAACAGGAATACGGTGACGAGGGCCGGAGTGAGGACCTTGAGGCCGATCGTATGGAAGATCCGCAGCTCCCCGGCACCGTCGATCCTGGCTGCCTCGATCAAGGCGGTGTCCACCGTGGCGTCCGCGTAGATCCGGCACAGGAAAAGGCCGAAGGGCGAGACCAGGGACGGAAGCAGCACGCTCCAGTAGGTGTTGGCGAGCCCCATCTGGCTGAACAGCAGGAACAACGGAAGGGCCGTAGCCGTACCGGGCACCAGGACGCCGCCAAGGATGGTGCCGAAAACGAGGTTGCGGCCACGGAATTGGTACTTGGCCAGCGCGTAACCACCCGCGGCCGCGAAGTAGGTGGCGAGCAGTGCGCCTGCACCGGCGTAGATG
Source organism: Paenarthrobacter sp. NPDC089988 (assembly GCF_044748465.1). Classification (NCBI taxonomy): domain Bacteria; kingdom Bacillati; phylum Actinomycetota; class Actinomycetes; order Micrococcales; family Micrococcaceae; genus Paenarthrobacter; species Paenarthrobacter sp. NPDC089988. Next base: position 10,802 of record NZ_JBIVGD010000022.1, on the reverse strand, counting down.
GCCGAGTTCAGGAACCAGCGGCCGAAGATTCCGCCGTCGTAGCTCAGGACCTTGCCGAGATTCTCCCCGAGGGCAAACGTGGGAGCGAACCAGAACCCGTTGGTTGAGAACAGGTCCGCCGTGGACTTGGTGGAGGCTACGACCACCCAATACACCGGGATAAGGAAGTAAAGGGCGACCACCACCAGGACGGCTGTGACGATGATTGTGGATGAACGACGGCGGCCTGCCGAGCGGTCCGGTCCGGTCGCCTGCTTCCTGGCTGGTCCGGCGGTACCGGCCGTGGAGGCTTTGGTTTTGCTGGTGGTTGTTGCGGTCATGATGACTTCCTGTTCGTGAATGCGAGGAAGGCGAAGGACAATGCGAAGGCTGCGACGGCGATGATCACCGATTGCGCGGCCGCGACGTTGTAGTCGTTGTAGGCAAACGCCGTGGTGTAGGCGCTGAGGTTGGGTGTGTACTGGCTGTCGATTGCCGGGGCAACGGTCTTGAGGACCTGCGCTTCGGCGAACAACTGGACGGTGCCGATGATGGAAAAGACGGTGGTCAGGATCAGTGCCGGACGAATCAAGGGGAGCTGGATGCTCCAGGCGACCCGCCAGCTTGAGGCGCCATCAACCCTGGCGGCCTCGTACAGTTCGCTGGGAATGGCTTTAAGCTGGGCCACGATGATGAGCATGTTGTAGCCGGTGTAGCTCCACGTCACGATGTTGGCGATGGACCACAGGACACTGTTGGCGCCGAGGAAGTCGGGCGTGATGCCCACGATCTTGGCGGCATCAAACAACGGGCTGAGTCCCGGCACGTAAAGGAAAGACCACAGAATGGTGGCGATGACCCCGGGAACGCCGTAGGGCAGGAAGTAGGCGGCCCGGAAGAAGCCAGGCCAGCGGGAGGACGCCGATTCGAGGAGCAGAGCGAGGATAGTGCAGAAGACGATCATCACCGGAACCTGGACCACGCCGAAGAGCAACACCCGGCCGATCGAGGCCACGAAACTCCCGTCACCCAGCGCCAGGGCGTAATTGTCGAAGCCAGCAAACCCGCTGGTTACCCCGGCTTCCCCGAACAGGCCGCTCCGGGTCACCTTGGTGAAGCTGGAGCCGATGGCCGCCAGGATGGGCAGGATGAAAGTCAGGGTGAAGAGGGCCAGGAAGGGTGCCAGCAGGATCCAGGGTGCGCGGGCCGCGGCACCGGTCCGCCTTTTTGACCTTCCGGCCGAGACCGTGCGTTGGGCTGCAGCAGCAGGGCGTGTTGTTGTCATGCCGTTTCCTTCCGGATGGTAAGCCCTTTGTTCTTGAAGACGTTGATGATTTGCTGCTCTGAAGCCACCACCGCATCCACCAAACTGGTGCCGGAGGCCTTCTTGCGGAAACCGTCACTGAGGATGTTGAACGACTGCTGTGTGACGGGCCACCATGACCACTCGGTGTTCTGCTGCTGGGTAGCCGGTACGAAGACTTCCTCGTTGTAACGCTGTCCGCCGAAGAACTCCGAAGCCTGTTGCCGCGGGGTACCTATGAACTCCGGATTGGGCGACCAGCCGATGCCGCTGTACTTGATCTCGGCGTCGATGCCTTCCTTGGACGTGGTGAGCCACACGGCGAAGTTGAGGGCTTCCTTGGGGTGCTTGCTGTTGGCAAGGACGGCCGCCGAGGAACCGCCGAGGTATGTGGAACCGAAACCGCTGTCGCCCCACGTGGGCATGGGGGCCACCTTCCATTTGCCCGAAGCCCCGCTGACTCCCTCAATGAGGGCGTCGCCCCAACTGCCTGTGATGGTCGAAGCGACGCCACCCTTCGCCGCGGCGGCAAACCACGCAGGGGAGAAGGCTCCGTAGGCGGTGTTGACGATGTCCTGGTCAATGGCCCGGTCAAAGAAGCGGGCGGTGTCCAGGGTGGCGTCGTCGGTCATGTTGATGACCCAGCCATTCTCCTCGGGACGCAGCCAGACAGCACCGGCCTGGGATGCGTACGAAGCAAAGGGCGAAGCGTCGCTGATGGGGAAGCAATCGATGTAGGCATCCTTTGATCGCAGTTCCTTTCCCAATGCCGCCCACTCGTCCCAGGTTGCAGGTGTCTTTCCGCCTACGGACTCGACGATGGCCGGCTGGTAGAACAGGGCCATGGGTCCGGAGTCCTGGGGGATGCCGTAGACACCTCCTGCGTAGCTCACCTGGTTCCACAGCGTCTTGTCATAGAGATGGGCGTGATCGTTGGCGCCATAGCGGGATACGTCAACCAGTCCGTTCACCAGGAGGAACTCGGGAATCGATCGCAGTTCCACCTGGGCAAGGTCCGGCCCGCCGCCGGCCGCAAGGGCTGAGTAGAGCTTTTGGTACCCGCCCGAGTTGCCGCCGGGAATCCAAACCACATCCACTTGGACGCCGGGGTTCTTGGCGTTCCAAATGTCGGCCACCTTCTGGAAGTCCTTGAGCCACGCCCAGTAGGTGAGCCTCACGGGCCCCTCGGCGGGCGGGATGGTGGCCAGCGTGTTGACTGACTGGGTTCCGGGGGTTGCGCACCCTGCCAGGAAGCCCATGGCGGCAGTACCCAGTCCGGCGCCAAGCAGTTGTCTTCGCGTGAGAGCGGTCATGTGCCTTCACCTCTTTGTGTCGGTTAGTGAGGCCGTTGGGCGCAGGAAGCAGACGCCCATCCGACGGCCGAATGTGACCACGGTAACACAAAAATCGAGTGCCTACTCGAAATTCATCCAAGACGACATTTCCGCCTGTACACTGGCATGCCATGACCACAAAGGAAGGGAACCGCTCGGGGCGACGCGGTCCCTATGCCAAGTCGGAGGCCCGCAGGCGGACGATCTTGGATGCCGCCCATGCGGTTTTTGCGGCCAGGGGCTACCGCGGAGGGTCCTTGCAGGAAGTTGCTGACCAAGCCGGCATGAGCCAGACCAGCCTGCTGCACTACTTTCCTTCAAAGAGCGATCTGCTCATGGCAGTCCTGGCCCGGCGAGACGAAATCACGGAGACAGCAAACCCGGCGGACATGGCAGAGGGCCTCGCCGAGGTGGTGTTCCGGACGGCGAAGTACAACGAGGACATCCCCGGGGTCATTGAGCTGTACACAGTTCTGTGCGCGGAGTCCCTGACCGAAGGGCACCCGGGCCGGGAGTACTTCATGGACCGCTTCGACCGCCTGCGCAGGAGCTACACCCGGCGGTTCAAGGAACTGCAGGGCGAAGGAAAGTTGCGCCCCGGTGTCGAACCAGCGCAGGCGGCAGCGTCATTGGTGGGGCTGTGGGATGGACTGCAGACACAGTGGCTCTTGGCCCCCGCTGAGATTGACGTGGCGCAGGGTCTCCGTGGATTTTTTGAGCTGGTTCTCCTGCCGGAACCGGCACCCGTACCCCAAGCGGCACCCGATGCGGAAGCCGGCCTGGATTCAGGCAAGTAATCACGTTGTGTGGCCGGCTCTGCGCCCTGACTTCGCTCGAAAGCACGCAGGGCAGGCCCTGCAACGCAGGGTGTCAGCCGCGGAAGGCCCCGATGCCCGTGATGTGCTGGCCGAGGATCAGGGTGTGGACTTCGTCCGTGCCCTCGTAGGTCCGGACGGACTCCAGGTTGTTCGCGTGCCGGAGCGGTGAATAGTCCAAGGTGACGCCATTGCCGCCCAGGATGGTGCGGGCTTCACGGGCTATGGCGAGTGCTTCGCGGACGTTGTTGAGCTTCCCCAGGGAAATCTGCTGCGGTTCGAGGCGACCCGCGTCCTTGAGCCTGCCCAGATGAAGGGCAAGCAGGGTTCCCTTCTGGATTTCCAGGAGCATGTTCACGAGCTTCTCCTGCGTGAGCTGGTACCCGGCCAAGGGGCGCCCGAACTGCAAACGCGTCCCGGCATACTCGAGCGCGGCCTCATACGAATCGCGGGCCGCACCCATGGCACCCCAAGCGATGCCGTACCGCGCTTCGTTGAGGCAGGAGAACGGGCCGCGGAGTCCCGAGGCACCCGGGAGGATGGCATCGGGACCCAACCTCACGCCGTCGAACTTAACATCGCATTGGATCGAAGCGCGCATGGAGAGCTTCGGCCCGATCGGTGAAGCGGTAACGCCCGGCGTTCCCGACGGCACCAGGAATCCACGGATGCCGTCCTCGGTACGGGCCCACACCACCATCACGTCAGCGATGGAAGCCAGCCCGATCCAGCGCTTTGCGCCGTCCAACACCCAGCCGTCAGCAGTTTGCCGGGCAGAGGTGGCCATGGAAGAAGGATCGGAACCCGCACTTGGCTCGGTCAGCGCGAAGCAACCGATCAGCTCGCCCGCGGCCATCCGGGGGAGCCACTGCTCCTTCTGTTCCTCGGAGCCCCACTTGTGGATGGCCGTCATGGCAAGCGAGCCCTGCACCGACACGAACGTGCGGATGCCGGAGTCGCCTGCCTCCAGCTCCATGGCGGCCAGGCCATACTCGACGGCGGTACGCCCGGGACAGCCGTAGCCCTCCAGGTGCATGCCCAGAACTCCGAGCTCACCGAGTTCCGGGACAATCTCCCGGGGGAACTCCGCCGCTTCGTACCAGTGGGCGATGTTCGGCTTGATTCGCTGGACCGTGTAGTCCCGCACCTTCTCGCGCACCAGGAGTTCGTCATCGCTGAGGAATGAATCCAGGTCAAGGACGTCCGAGGTCGAAGGGCCCATGCTATTCGCCCCGGACAATTCCCATGTCCGCGTGCTTCCCCGTGAAGTAGTCGCGGGTGGCCGGTGCGAAGCGGCACACGATGGCCAGCACTACGCCGAGGAGCAGCAACAGCACACCGCTGACAAACGCGCCGCCGATGCCGAAGATCTGCGTGTCACCGTACTCCGGATCCCACATCTGCACCGCGGAAACGAAGAACGCCACCGTCAAGGCCACTGCTCCGATGAGCGGGAGGATTCCGCGGAACCACAGGTTGCGGGCCGACTCGCGAAGAGTGGTCCGGAAGAACCAGACACAGGCGAAACCGGTCAGCGCATAGTAGAAAGCGATGAACAAGCTGATGGCGCTGATGGAATCGGCCAGCAGGTCCTCGCTGAGGAAGCTCATGGCCACGTAGTACACCACGGCCGCGACGCCCATCACCTGCGTGGAGAAGCCCGGAGTCTGGAATCGCTCGTGGACCTTGCCGAACCTGGCAGGCAGCGCGCCATGGACACCCATTGAAAGTGTGCCTCGGGCGGTGGGGAGGATGGTGGTCTGCGTGGAGGACAGCACCGAGGCCAGGACGGCGACAACAATCAGCCAACCCCACGGACCCAGCACCACGTCCTTCATGGCCAGGAACACGTCGTCCTGGTTGGCGGAGTTGCCCAGCCCGATCCCGTCCGTGCCGATGGTGGCATACATCATTACCAACAGCGCCATGGAAACGTAGATGGCCACGAGCACAAAGGACGAAATCACGGCGCCGCGGCCGGGAGTCTTGGAAGGGTTCTCGGTTTCCTCGTTGAGGGCCAGGCAAGTATCCCAGCCCCAGTAGATGAACAGGGCCAGGAGGACGCCATGGACCACGGCACTCGGATCGCTGAACGCGCCTACCGGGTTGAACCACTCGAAGTCGAAGGCCTGGCCCTCCGGCACGCCACCGGCAATGCGGATGATGATCGCCAGGGCGAAGATGCCCAGTGAGATGTACTGGATGTAGGTCAGCGTCCGCTGGACATGCTCACCCAGCCGGATGCCCCGGTGGTTCACGAACGTCATGAAAGCTATGAACAGCACGCCCGTGGCCGTGACAATCCACGTGTTATCAGCGAGGGAACCATCGCCGATCAAGAGCCACAGATACTTTCCGGCTACCTGGGCCAAGTTGGCCAGGACCACGATTCCTGCGAGGGCAACACCCCAACCGCCCAGCCAACCGGCCCACGGACCGAAGGCCCTCCGAGCCCAGATGAACGTGGTGCCGCAGTCGGGCATGGCGCTGTTCAGTTCGCGGAACGCATAGGCAATAAACAGCACTGGGATGAAGCCGAGGACCAGGATCAACGGCGTGTAATTGCCGTTGACTGCAACGATCAATCCCAGCGTGGCGGCCAGGGAATAGACGGGTGCGGTGGAGGCCAGGCCCAGCATGACGGAGTCGCCCAGGTCCAGGATTCCTGCCCGCAGGCCCTTGGAAGGAACGACGGCGGTGCGGTCACCGCCGGGGGCGCCTCCCGGCGTCGAGGTTTCAGTGCTCATAGTGCGGCTCCAAAGAGGGAAGTTGAGGGTGCGCTTTGGGGTGCGGGTGCGTCGATGGTGTTGGGTACGAAGCGGCAGAAGTAGTCCGTGATGGGGCCGTCCGATTCGCGGATCCCGCAGCCCACTGATTCGCCGTCCACTACCCACAGGCCCAGGACAGGATGGTTGCCGTCGAAATCCGGGAGCGAGTGGTACTGCTGGTAGCACCAGCCTTCGCGCCCGTAGCCACCGGGTTGCGTGATGTCGATGCCCGCAGCGTGGATGCGGACGTTGTCGCCCTCGCGTCCGTGCAAAGGCTTGGCAACCCATTCCTTGAGCGGACCCGGATCGCCGAGGTAAGCGGGCAAGAGATTCTCGTGGCCGGGGTAGAGGTGCCACAAGGCAGCCAGCAGCGCCTTGTTGGAGAGCAACATCTTCCAGGCCGGCTCCACCCAACGTGGGTTGTGGGCACGCTGCAGGAGGCGGTGGCCGAACGGTTCCTTCATCATCAGTTCCCACGGGTACAGCTTGAACATGGTGCTGATCATGAAGTTGTCCAAGTCCACGAACCGGTTCAGATTGGGGTCCCAGCCGATATCCGACATGTTGATGCCAATAGTGGTCCAGCCACCCTGGCTGGCAACATCCCTCATGTAGGCCGCGGTCATCCAGTCCTCGCCGGACTCCTCGGCCTCGGAGTGTGCCACGTGCAGGGTGCTCATGCCGGTGCGGAACTGCAGTTTCTTCCACTGCCGGATCAGGGCCTCGTGGATGCCGTTCCATTGGTCCTTCTCCGGGAACACATCCTGGAGCCAGAACCACTGGGCCACTGCCGCCTCGATCAGGCCTGTCGGAGTGTCTGCGTTGTACTCCAGCATCTTCGCCGGACCACCCTGGCCGTCATAGATGAAGTCGAAGCGGCCGTAGATGTCCATATCGCCGGCCTGCAGCGACTCCGCCGCGAGCTCCAAGGCCTGCCTGCCAATGCCGATGTCTCCCATGGCTCCGGTGGCCAGGTACTTCGCAGCTTCCAAGCACATGAGATGCATGTCCTCGGCGGTCTTCTCGAGCGTTTCCACCTCGTCCATGGTGAACTCGTAGTAGGCCGATTCGTTCCAGTATTCGATTTTCCGGCCATCGGGCATGGTGGTGGTCGAAAAAACCAGGCCCTGCTCTTCGATCTTCTTCTTCCAGTCCGGCCGCGGCACGGAGGAGAGTCGCCGCACGCCTAGCCTCCCGAGCTTCCGCCGCTTTTCGAGCTGCTGCCAAATCCGCCACGGCTCACGGTTCCGCCCTTGGTGCTGTAACCGGTGGAGGTCTTTGCGCCCTGCGGGACCGTCTTGGTGGCGCTCGGGTAAGAGCTGCGGTTCTGGCCGATCGCAGGCACACTTGCACCCCTGGAGTAGAAGTACCAGGCATAGACGCCCGAGCTTCGACCCGCCGAGCTGCTGTTGTTGCACTGGTCGTCGTCGACGCGCTCGCCGGTTTCCTCGTTGAAGCACACCTGTGCGTAATCGGCCTCGGCCTCGTTGCTGGCCACGATCGCGGTAATGGTTCCAGCCAGCAGCGCGGTGACGCCCAGACCCACGACGACGGTGCGGCGCTGCGAACGCTTCTTTCGCGCCGCGGCATCGCGTTCTTTGCGTTCGCGTTCCTTTTCGAAGGGATCGACGACGGGGAGCGGTCCGTTGGGGCGCTGGGCCTTCTGTCCGTCCGGCGTCCCGCCAGGGGTCTTCCCGTCCGCGGCTTTCCCGTCTGCGGGCGCCTCTCCGGGCACAGGTGTGCTCAGTTCGGGGTGGAGCTCGGGTTTCGGCACTTGCCACGGTGGCGGTTTGGGGGCGTTGGTGCCCATGCCCGGCTCGCCGTTGGCACCCTGTCCACCGGCATTGCTGCCGGTGCCTTCAGGGCCTTCTTTTGGGTCCATGTGTATCCCCCTGGATAGACCGTAGGAGTGGCCGGCTCGCGCCGGACAGGAATTCTGAATGCAAGCCTAGTCCTTGCCGTGGCTGCCGGCACCGCTGACATTGCCCGGTGGGTAGAACTACCCGTCTGCCGGACGTGCAAGGATGTAGCCATGCCTGCCGCCGACTCCCACAATGACGACGCCGAGGGGTTGTTGCTGCGGCTCCCGCCGGTGCGGGGAATTGGACGAGGCCGGGTGCTCAGCGGCCTTGTCCTGGCGCTGTTGCTGCCACCCGCCGTCGAACTCTTGGTGACGGTCCTCAACTTCCGTAACTTCTCCATGATCATGCTGCTGCAGTTGGCGGTGGCGGTGGCTGTTGCAGCGATCGGGGGATTGTGGCCTGCGGTAGTGGCGGCCGTTCTGGGAAGCTTCCTCCTGAATTACTTCTCCGCGGATCCGGTGGGGTCCCTGTCCATCGCCGATCCCACCACCCTGTTCACGCTGGTTGTCTTCCTTGCCGTGGCCTGCGGAGTGGCGCTCGCCGTGGGCCTGGCCTCTCGTCGGGCCCAGGAAGCAGCACGTTCCGGTGCGGAAGCTACGGCCCTCAGCGCGCTCGCCCTGCGGATTCTCAGCTCGGACGGGAGCCTTGAATCCTTCCTTGAGAAGGTGCGCGGGAACCTGGGAATGGAGGCGGTCACGCTCATGGGCGCTGCGACTCCTGCCGCGGCCGGGGTTCCGGCCACGTGGCGGGTCCTGGCGAGTGCCGGCCCCAATCCTCCGGTGACCCATGCTGCCGCCGACCATGCCGCCGTCGTCGATCCGCACTACACGCTGTTGCTGCGCGGAGGGCCGTTAACGTTGCAGCACCAGCGGCTGCTGGCCGCCTTCGGCGCGTTCGTTGTTGCTGTGCGGGAGCGGCAGCAATTGGTGAAGAGCCGCAGGGACAACCTCCGTCTGGCCGAGGGTAACAAGATGCGGACGTCGATTCTTCGTGCCGTCTCGCACGATCTTCGGACACCGCTTGCGGGCATCAAGCTGGCCGTCAGCAGCCTCCGGCAGGAGGACGTGCACTTCCCTCCGGACGTGGAGCGCGAGTTGTTGGAGACGATCGAAAGCTACGCCGACCGCTTGGACCACCTGGTGGACAACTTGCTGGACATGTCCCGCATTACGGCTGATGCCGTGAACCCGTTGCTGACCGGCATTGCATGGGCCGGGGTGCTGCCGGACGCGCTGCGTGGTGTTCCGTCGGACAGGCTCCGCAACGAAATCCAGCCCAATCTCCCGCCCGTACAGGCTGATGTGGGGATGCTGGAACGCGTGGTAGCGAATATCGCGGAGAACGCGGTGAAGTACGCGGCAGGTTCCGACGTTGTCCTGACGGCACGTGCCGGAGCAGGCATCACCGTGGGGGACACCCCAGCCAGTGAACTTCGCATCACAGACCATGGCAAGGGAGTGGGACAGGCTGAAGTCCTGGAGATGTTCCAGCCCTTCCAACGCCTTGACGATTCTGCCGGAGGCGGCCCGGGGGTCGGGTTGGGCTTGGCCGTTGCGAAGGGATTCACCGAGGCCATGGGCGGTACCCTGCGGGCGGAGCCGACGCCGGGTGGCGGCTTGACCATGGTGGTCACCCTTCCGCTCTGGACCGGGCACCAGGAAGGCATGGAATGACGCGCGTACTGATCGTGGAGGACGAAGCCCAGATTGCCCGGGCCATGCAGATCACCCTTCAAGCACACGGCTACCGGGCATTTTCCGTCGGGACGGGCGCAGATGCCCTGGTTGCCGTGGCCAAGGAGGGGGTGGACATTGTGGTCCTGGACTTGGGTTTGCCGGACATGGATGGGGTGGAGATCATCCGCCGCGTCCGCGGCTGGAGCAGCATGCCCATTATTGTGCTCTCCGCCCGGCACGCCTCGGAGGACAAAGTTGAAGCGCTCGACGCCGGTGCGGACGACTATGTGACCAAGCCTTTCGGTCTCGATGAGCTGCTCGCGCGGCTGCGGGTCGCCTCGCGCAGGCTCGTCACCTCGCAGGAGGAACCCACGTTGGCTACGGCCGACTTCATGGTGGATCTGGCGGGGAAGAAGATCATCAAGGACGGTGCCGAGGTCCGCCTTACGCCAACAGAGTGGAACATCCTTGAGCTGCTGGTCCGGAACAAGGGCAAGCTGGTCAGCCAGCAGCAGCTCCTGACGCAGGTGTGGGGGCAGGCCTACGCCAAGGAGACCCAATACCTTCGCGTCTACATAGCGCAGCTCCGGCGGAAGCTGGAACGCGATCCGGCGGCTCCCCGCCACCTGCACACGGAGGCGGGGATGGGATACAGGTTCGATCCGTAATTCGGTGGTGTTTGTATCCTCTGCGAACATCTGGCGACCAGTCGATCGCACAACCAGCCAGCCGCCGTCGTAATTCCCTGCGAGTGCTGTACCGCCGCCACCAACTTTCAGGGCGAAAACCGGCCTGCAACTCTGTGGCACGGCGTGTTGTGGAGCATCCCCATCCAAAGTGGGTCGTGACGGTACGCCGACAGGTGCAACGCAGAGTCCGGGGCGAAAGGTGAGGGAGCGTTCGGCGGGGAGGGGTGGTTTGGTGAGAGAGCGTCCGGCGGAAAGGGGCGTTTGGTGAGGGAGCGTTCGGTGGGAGGGGTGGTTTGGTGAGAGTGTCCCTATGTTTTTCGTCAAGCGGTTTTGGGTGTTTGGGCTTGGTAGAGGGTGCCGTCGCGGAGCATGGCGT
>NZ_JBIVGD010000021.1:0-77689 GCF_044748465.1 Paenarthrobacter sp. NPDC089988 | reverse complement strand
CCGCCGAAGGCCCACCGCCCCCGGAATCCCACCAAGCGCAGGCATCAACCACAAACAACCCACCACGCTGTCACAAACAGCTTGATACATACCGACCTTCCGGCGATTTCGTCGTTTTCCGGTGAAGCCGCGGTAGAGACGGGTCAATCGGAGTCGCGGGCCGTACGCCTACTTGAATGCGCCGGCGATCCGGTACGACTCCTGGAGTAGCTCGTCGAGTTCACCGACGTCGATCTTGTCCAGGTGGACTAGGACTAGATTCGGGGAACGGTCGTGGTGCGGCGTCCAGAAGAACTTGTCCGGTTCCATGGCTGCCAGCGCTTCGCGTTCCTCGGTCTTGACCGTGAGCACGCCGTCCTCCCAGATCCGTGCCATAAGGGTCTTGGCGAACCACGCGGGTTGCCCCCAACTGGGTCGCTCGGTGACCCCGGGCAGGCCAAGGCAGATCTTCCGGACGTCCTCTTCGGTGGCCATGGTTCACTGTGGCACCCAGCCGGCGCCTAAACAAGGGACTACGCTGGGCACATGTTGACCATCGGCAGCACAGTCCTGGGCGTCAACGACCTCGCCCGTGCAACGGAGTTCTGGCAGGCGGCCCTCGGCTACGTACCCCGCGAGCCCGGCGATGACACGTGGGTGATCCTGCTGCCTGCCTCCGGTCCAGGCGCCCAACTCGCACTGATGTTCAGCGAAACCCCTGTCCAGGAACACCCCCGGATCCACCTGGATCTGTACGCGGACGATCAGGCGGCCGAGATTGAACGGTTGGTCTCCCTCGGCGCCGGGCACGTCGATTGGGACCTCTACCCGGAAGACCCCGACTTCGTCGTACTGGAAGATCCTGATGGCAACCGATTCTGCGTCATCGACCGGGCGCCGCGGTAGCACCGCCGTCCTGCGGAAAGCTGCCCGAAATGGGTACACCCCGGGTCCGCTCAATGTCGGAATACCGGGGTGACCAAGTTAGCGTCCAAGTAACGTGGCGGATAGGATCTGCCAGAGGCCAACTTGGACTTGCCCCTCGATCGTATCGGAAAGGCTTAGGATTTGCATCCCAACGCGTCCGCATATGCTCCATGGGTTCAGTCCTGGTTGACCGTTGACCGGTTCAAAACGTACGTTCGCGCAGCAGGCAACAATACTCAGCGGGCCTTTGATCTATATCAGTGGAACGCGGCACTAAACTCCGCGCTCCTCCACGATTTTGCACACCTTGAAGTGGCCCTGCGTAATGCACTCCACCGCGAATTGAGCGCCTTTCAAACTCGAGAGAGTTGGTTGAGCGCCGATGCCGCGCAGCAGTTGTTTCCGGTGGCGACCTCCAGGAACTCAAAAACCCGAGTTGCATTCGATGCCAACCAGTGGTTGAGGCGCAGAATCGAAGAATCCCGGAGGAAGATCGGCACCACTGGTCCGGGAACGACTATTTCCGCAGTTGACGAGGGCCGCATTGTTGCGGATCTGACTTTCGGCGTCTGGGTTGATTTGCTGCATCCCAGGTTCGAGCCCACGCTTTGGACCAAGGCCTTGCGAAATGCCTTTTCTCCTGGGGTGGCACGTCAGGATATTTACCTCCGGCTTCGCACACTCAATGAAGTCAGAAACCGGCTTGCCCATCACGAGCCGAACCTGAAGTTCGCAAACAAGGCACACAGAGACCTGTTCTGGCTGCTGAGCGTCTTGGACCGTGATGTTCAAGCTCACGTTCGTTCACACAGCAGGGTCGGAGAATTGCTGACGGCCCAGCCATGAGAAACGGTGCGGACGCCGCCGCAGGCAATCGGTAGAGTGCTCCCATGGATGAGAAAGCAACGTTGCTGAACTACCTCCGCACACGCCGGGCCGACCTGCTCGGCAAAGTGGAAGGCCTGAGCGAATACGATGCCCGCCGGCCCATGACTCCCACCGGAACCAACCTGCTGGGCTTGGTGAAGCACGTGGCCAGCGTGGAGTTGGGGTACTTCGGAGAGACGTTCGGGCGGCCCGACGGGAGGGAGCTCCCGTGGTACGAGGCCACAGCCGAGCCGGATGCCGACATGTGGGTCCCCGCGGATGAAAGCATGAAGAGCATCATCGAGCTACACCACTACTCCGCCAAGCACAGCGACGCCACCATCGAAGAACTGCCCCTGGACGCGCCCGGTGTGGTGCCGTGGTGGTCCGAGGAAAAGAAGAACGTGACACTGCACCAGATCCTGGTGCACATGTGCGTCGAGACAGCCCGGCACGCAGGCCACGCTGACATCATCCGGGAACTCATTGACGGCCAGGCCGGCCAGCGGCCGAATGATCCGAACATTCCGCCGCGGAACTCCGAAGAGCTCGCAGCCCACCGCTACCGGATAGAGGAGGCCGCGCTGCAGGCCAACCGCAGGCGCTGACAACAGCGCCAACACCAGCCCAGGACACCGCCAGCCCTCCACAGCCAAGGACCAACCTTCACAGCCCACGCATAAGCCCAGCAAACCTCCGGCGTAGCCTGCCTCCATAGAAAGGAGGCATGACCCCTCAACACACCAAAAACCGCAAGGGCAGCCGGACCCGGCGCGCCGTCGTCTCCGCCGTGCTGGCGGCATCTCTCTCGGCGGGAGGCGCTGCCGCCTGGGCCCTGGACCGCTTTGTCATTCCGCATGCGGAGATCACCAACGTCTCCGAGTACGAGGCCAGCCAGACCGGAACAAGCACGACGGCGGACAGCACCTCCGCTGACACCTCGGCGAGCGCCGTCGTCACGGACACCAGCTACACGCAAGGCGGCACAGGCGTCACCATCTCCACGGTGACCACCGGCAGCGGCGACAGCACCGTGACCTACTACGTTGCCGACGTCGTACTCAGCGACGCCACCACGCTGAAGTCGGCCTTCGCCGAGGACACCTTCGGTGAGAACATCACTGAGAACACCTCGGACATCGCAGCGGACAACAACGCCATCTTCGCGATCAACGGCGACTACTACGGCTTCAGGGACACGGGCATCGTGATCCGGAACGGCGTGGTGTACCGGGACGAGGGCGCGCGTCAGGGCCTGGCGTTCTACAAGGACGGCACCGTGAAGGTGTACGACGAGACCACCACCACGGCCGAACAACTCGTTGCCGACGGTGTGTGGAACACGCTCTCCTTCGGGCCGTCGTTGCTGGACAACGGCGAGATTGCCTCCGGCATTGAGGACGTGGAGGTGGACACCAACTTCGGCAACCACTCCATCCAGGGCGAGCAGCCCCGCACGGCGGTGGGTGTCATCGACGAGAACCATCTGGTGTTCGTGGTGGTGGACGGCCGCAGCCCGGGCTATTCGGCGGGTGTCACCATGACCGGGCTGGCGCAGATCATGAAGGACCTGGGCGCCACTACTGCGTACAACATCGACGGCGGCGGCTCCTCCACCATGTACTTCAACGGATCCCTGGTGAACAACCCGCTCGGAGAGAACAAAGAGCGCGGCACCTCGGACATCCTCTACATCGCCCAGTAGCCATGATCATCCTGATACCGGCCTACGAGCCGGACCAGCAGCTCATTTCCCTGGTCAGCAACCTGCGGGAAGCGGATCCGTGGGTGACCATCGTGGTGGTTGACGACGGTTCCGGCTCCGCCTTCAAGGACGTGTTCGACGCCGCCACCCGGCTTGGGTGCCACGTGCTCAGTTATGCGACGAACGGCGGCAAGGGCCACGCCCTCAAGAGCGGTTTCGCGTTCATCGCCCGGCGGTTCCCCGGCCATGATGTGGTGTGCGCGGACAGCGACGGCCAGCACGGAGTGGCCGACATCCTGGCTGTAGCCGACAGGGTGCGTAGCGTGACGGCCTCGATGGTGCTGGGCTGCCGCTCATTCACCGGCGATGTTCCGGCGCGGAGCAAGTTTGGCAACACCGTGACGCGGTGGCTGTTCAAGCTCGCAACGGGCCAAGGAGTTCCGGATACGCAGACCGGGTTGAGGGGGTACCGCGCGGACATGATCCCGTGGCTGTTGACGGTCCGCGGGCAACGCTACGAGTACGAACTTAACCTGCTGCTCGAGGCCAAGCAGGCGGGCTACGGCATAGATACCGTGGAGATCGCCACGGTGTACTTGGACCACAATTCCGGTTCGCATTTCCGGCCTGTGGCGGACTCGGTCAGGATCTACGCACCATTGCTGAAGTTCCTGGGATCGTCGTTCTCGGCCTTCCTGGTGGACACCATCGTCTTCCTGATGCTGACGGCGCTCTCAGACTCCCTCCTGCTGGCTGTGGTTGGCGCAAGGGCCGTCAGCGCGGGCGTGAATTTTCTGGTGAACCGCAACCTGGTGTTCGAGCACGGCAAGGAGAAATCCCTGCGTTCGGCGATCACCGGCTACGTGGCCCTGGTGCTCGTCCTGCTCACTGCCAACTACGCCATCATGTGGTCGCTGACGTCACTGGCCGTACCCGACCTGCCCGCGAAACTCGCCACGGAACTGACCCTGCTCGGGGTGAGCTATGCCGTCCAGCAGCGCTTCCTGTTCGCCGGCAGGGTCCGTGCTTCGCAGCCGGCTTCTTCGGCGGAAGATCCGGCGGAGGTGATTGCGGAGGCCGGGTATTCGCGGACAGGTGGACGCCCCAGTGCCGACGCCGAAAGTCATATCCCAGCCTTGGCCCCGGCACAGTTTCAGCACAGCAGCTCCGGGAATCGTGGAAACCAGCCCACCAACAGATTCCGGAGAATCCGATGAACACGATCATCCTCATGGCAGCAGACCTCGTTGCCATCACCATCCTCACCTTGGCCCTCTACCTCCGCCGGCATCGGCGCCGCGACTTGGTGGTTTCCTACCTCGGCATGAACGTTGGCGTCCTGGCAGTCGCCACGGCCCTCTCGGGATCCGCTGCCGGTGTGGGACTTGGACTGGGACTCTTCGGTGTCCTCTCGATCATCCGGCTCAGGTCCACGGAACTGGCCCAGCACGAGGTGGCCTATTACTTCTCGGCTCTGGCCCTCGGGTTGATTGCAGGCATCGGAGTGGAGCCGCTGTGGCTCACGTTGTCCCTCATGGGCCTGGTGCTGGTGGTGATGTTCATCGGCGACAACCCGGCTGTCCTGCCTGCGTACCGCCACCAAACCGTGGTCCTGGACCGGGCCATCAACAATGAAACTGAACTCAATGCCCGGCTGGAGGAAGTCCTCAACGGCAGGGTCCACTCGGCCACCATCCAGGAGCTGGACCTGGTCAACGACAAGACGATCGTGGATGTCCGCTACGCCGTCCGGGCACGGCGATCCGTCCAGGCGAGCACGCAGCTCGGCTTTGACCGTCCAGCGGGTGCACCGGCCCCGGCGCCACAGGAACTGCCGGCCCAGGCCGAGCGGCCCGTCCAGGTTCCCGTCCCGTCCGCGATCCCGGCACAATCCGCGCACCCGGCCGAGCCCGCCATTCCCGCGCAGCCGGCGCACGAAGCACCCCAGCAGCACACCTCGGCAGGTGTCGCATGAACCGCCCGGACGCAGCCCCCGTCGTTCCGCACCTCAGCCAGCTTCCCGCCGTCGGGCTTGAAGAACTGACCACCGAAGCCGCGTTGCTGACACGGGTGGACCGCAAGTACCTGGTGCCCTCGGCGAGCGCTCGCAGGATCTTCGCAGGCTTCACCACCGAGGCCCGGGTGCTGGAGATGGACGGCAACCGGACGTTCGCCTACGACTCCGTCTACTTCGACACCGAAGACCTGGACAGTTACATGATGGCGGCGCATGGCAGGCGTCGGCGGTTCAAGGTCCGCACCCGCACCTATGTGGACAGCGCCGTGAGCTTCCTGGAAGTCAAGACCGAGGGCGCCCGCGAAGCCACTGTGAAGGAACGGATTCCCTACGAACCATGCGACCGTGACCGGCTCACCGACGAAGGCCTTGCCTACGTGAACGAAACCCTGGCCGCGGCGATCGGGGACGTGGACTTCGGCCCCATGGAACCCGTGCTGTCCACGTCCTACCACCGCACCACGCTGTACCTGCCGGAGTCGGGCAGCCGCGCCACCATCGATACAGATGTCACGTGGCAGCGTCCCGACGGCCAGCCTTGGGTCCTGGACAACGCCGTGGTGGTGGAGACGAAGTCCGGCTCAGCGCCCGGACCGCTGGACAGGCATTTGTGGGCACATGGTGTCCGTCCCTGCCGGATCTCCAAATTCGCCACCGGCATGGCAGCCCTCCATCCCGAGCTGCCAGCCAACCGCTGGAACCAGACCCTTCGGCGCCGGCTGCCCCTGCGGCCCGCCAACTGACCCCTGCCCCTCCCACTCTTAGGAACCCACCATGCGCTCCCTCCGTACCTACCTTTCCGTTGCCGCCGTCGCCCTTGCTGTTTCGCTGGCAGGTTGCTCCACTGCCGCCACGACCGCCGGAGGCTCCACCGGCAACGCCTCCACCTCGTCCACGCAGCAGGTGGTCAGCGCATCTTCCATCTCCGAGGACACCCACTTCGACAGCGACGACCTCACGTGGGACACCGCCTCCGAGGTGGCAGTCAGCCTGTCCGACGGCGGCAGCACAGTGACGTCGTCGGGCTCCGCCGGCGTAGCAGTGGACGGCAACACGGTGACCATCAGTGCAGCAGGGACCTATCGATTGAGCGGCTCACTCACCGACGGCAGGATCGTGGTGGCCGCCGGCGATTCGGACACCGTGCGGATCATCCTGGACGGCGTGGCGTTGGGTAACTCCACTGGCTCGCCGTTCGTGGTGCAGAGCGCCGACGAGGCCATCGTGTACCTGCAGGAAGGAGCCACCAACACCCTGACGGACGCCTCCAGCTACACCGACCAGGCCGATGACGCACCCAATGCTGCCCTCTATTCCATGGCCGACCTGACCATCGCCGGAACGGGTTCACTCAGTGTCGACGGAAAATACAACGATGGCATCGTGTCCAAGGACGGACTGGTCCTGGCTTCAGGCAACGTCACCGTGGACGCCGCCGACGATGGTATCCGGGGCAAGGACTACACGGCCCTACTGGATGGTGCTTACACAGTGACTGCCGGCGGGGATGCGGTGAAGGCGGACAACGACACCGACGAAGGCCGCGGCTGGCTCCTGGTGAGCGGGGGCACGTTGACCGTCAATGCCGGCGACGACGGCGTCAAGGCGTACAACACGCTCACCGTCTCCGGCGGAACCGTGACCGTGGCCAAGTCCGAGGAGGGGCTGGAAGCCCAACACATTGTGGTTTCCGGCGGCGACACCACCATCACGTCCAACGACGACGGCGTGAACGCAGCGGGCGGCGCGTCCTCCACTTCGGGTGATACGGGCATGGGCGGACCGGGTGGCGGCATGGGCGGCGGCTCCCAGGAGGCTGGCGACTACACCGTGGACGTCTCGGGCGGAACACTGACCATCAACTCGGAGGGCGACGGCCTGGACTCCAACGGCAGCGCGACCATCTCCGGCGGAACCGTCGTGGTGAACGGTCCCACGAATGACGGCAACGGCGCAATGGACGTGAACGGAGACCTCACCGTCACTGGTGGAACTGTTGCCGCGGCAGGCAGTGCGGGCATGGCCGTGAGCCCGGGAACCACGTCCACCCAGTCCGGCGTGCAGCTGACGTTCAACTCGTCCGTTGCGGCCGGGACCCCGATCCACATTGTGGATTCCTCCGGCAAGGTGGTGGCAACGTTCGTGACCACCAAGACCATCGCTTCCTTGGTCTACTCGTCCTCGGCGATCACCGACGGCCAGACGTACACCGTGTACACAGGCGGCAGCGCTGACGCCAAGGCAGGGCTGACCACAGGTTCCATTGACGGTGCCGAGTCCATGGGGACCGTCACCGCCGGGCAGTACACCCAGGCGCAGGGACCGGGAGGCCGGCGGTAAGTCTCAGGGAGGTGCATCCTTGGGCGCACGTCCAACAGCGCCCGACGGCGGTACGCAAGTGCCGCCGTCGGGCCTCACAAACTTGATGGGAAATTGAGCTAAACGGACCTGTTCCTTGATGTTGCAGCGTGACTCTGGTTTCAGGCGAAGCACCCATACCTGGGGGTTTCGGCAACGAATAACCAGCAAGACACAATGACGTGGGGGAAGAAATGGACCAGGCAGAAGCTCCAACAGATGTGATGGCCGTGAAAGGCATCATCCAGGACAAGCATCCCGTGGATTTCCACGCACTGGGTGTTGCCGGCTGCATCGACCGCTTGGCCGAACCATTGCGGCGCTCCGGCGTTGAGGTCCACTGGGACATCCCCCACCACGGCATCGAGATCTCTTCTGCCTCCGCGGGACTCCTCTACCACGTAGCCCAGGAGACCTTCAGCAACACCCTCAACTACGCCGACGCCAGCCAACTCACCATCCGGCTCAACGCGGTGTACCACGGCATCCAACTCACGGTCTCGGACGACGGCAACGGCTTCGAGATCCACGCGGCCCCAAGCGGACGGCGACACGGCTTTGGCCTCCTGCTCATGTCCCTTGCAGTTCACGACGCCGGCGGGACAGTCGACATCGAATCGGAACTTGGGCGCGGCACCAGTGTGAGCGTGACGCTGCCGCTGGATTGAGTCCTTATTGGGACCTTGTTTGGCCACCCCAACCATGGATCGATGGCCTGACCGGACGTATTCTGTAGCTACTTTTCAGCCAGGAATCCGGACGGAACGGCAGGAAAATGGCACGGAACAAGGGTCAACGCATCGGTTTGGGCAGGTTCCTGTTCAGGCTCTTTGGGTTCTTCTTCATCAGCTTCCTCTGTGGCGTGTTGATCTCCGGGATGGTGGTCCCGGTGGTTGCGTTCACCAGCACCACAGTGGGCGGGTCCATCGGTTTCTACGAAAGCCTGCCCAGCCAACTCGACGTCAACTCCCCTTCGCTGTCCAGCACAGTAGTGGCCTCCGACGGCACCCCCATCGCCACGTTCTACGCCGAGAACCGGGTTAAAGTCCCGTTGGAGCAGATGTCGCCGTTCATCCGCCAGGCGATCGTTGCCATTGAGGACAACCGTTTCTACCAGCACGCCGGCGTGGACGCGCAAGGCATCATGCGCGCGCTGACCTCCAACCTCACCAAGGGCACCCGTCAAGGGGCCTCCACGCTGACCCAGCAATACGTCACCAACGTCCTGAACGAATCCCGCCTCTCCCAGGGCAGGCCCGAAGACGTGGTGCTCAGCGGTCAGAAGACCATGGGAGACAAACTCCGCGAAGTCAAGCTGGCCTTGGAATTGGAGAAGCGGTTCAGCAAGGACCAGATCCTTGAGGGCTACCTCAACATTGTGTTCTTCAACCGGAACGCCTACGGGATCGAAGCTGCCTCGCGCTACTTCTTCAGCGTTTCCGCGAAGGATCTCAACCTGCCGCAAGCGGCCATGCTGGCCGGCCTGGTCAATGGCCCCAGCATCTACGACCCCACAGCTGATCCCAACGCCGCCATCGCCCGGCGCAACATCGTCCTGGACCGGATGCTGGAACAGCACGTCATCAACCAGGCGGACCACGACGCTGCCGTGGCTACGCCGGTGGAACTCAAGATCACCCCTTCGCTGCAGGGTTGCGCCGGGGCCGTGATCGCTACCTACTTCTGTGATTACGTATCCCACCTGATCCTGAACAACGACACCTACGGCGCCACCATGGCAGACCGCGAGCGCCTCCTTTACCGCGGCGGGCTGGTCATCAAGACCACCCTGGACAGCCGCTTGCAGGCCGCAGCCCAGGCCCAAGTGGATGCGTCTGCTGGAGACAACCCTGACAAGTGGGGCGCGGCCATGACCACCGTGGAGCCGGGCACAGGGCGAATCCTGGCCATGGCGCAAAACACGGTGTTCGTTCCCGAGCCGGGTAAGTACGATACCCAGCTGAACTTCAACGTGGACGCCAAGGATGAGAACGGCTACGACCTCAACGGTGCAGGCGGCTTCCAGCCAGGTTCCACCATGAAGCCCTTTATTTATGCAGAGTGGCTCAATGAGGGCAAAAATCCCACGGCCATTGTGGATGCTTCGCGCAGGGTCTACCCCGTGGGCTTCCCCTGGCGTGACAGTTGCGGCCGGGTCCTGGGCGGCTACAGTTCAGCGCAAAAGGCCCAGAACCTTGGCGCCGACGACGACCTGCAGAACAACGACGCCGGCTACTACCGTCCCATGCCCATCAACTACGGCCTCTATAACTCCATTAACACGGCCACCTTCGCCACGGCTGCCCAGTTGGACTTCTGCGGCATCCAACGCATGGTGGACACCGTTGGCCTGCACAGCGGGCTCGACAACGCTCCCGTGAACATGCACCAGATCGGCAACCTGTTGGGTTCCATCGGCGTTGCTCCGGTGGTGTTGGCATCCGCCTACGCGACTTTTGCCAATGACGGCACCTACTGCAAGCCCATCGCCATTACCGACATCACCGACACCCAAGGCAGGAAGTACGACGCCCAAAAAACCGAATGCCGCGACGCCGTGAAGCCAGCCGTGGCGCGAGGGGTGACTGCCGTGCTCCAGGACGTGCTGAAGATGGGGTCCGGCGTGTACATCAACCCGAAAGTGCAAAACCAGGTGCCCGTCGCGGCCAAGACAGGAACGTCCAACAACAACGGCGCCACCTGGGTTGCCGGGTACACCACCCGTTTGGCCACGGCTTCCTTCTTCGGTGACACGTCAGCGGGCCAGCAACGCGCGGGGCAAAACGTCACCATCAACGGCAAGTTCTACAAGTCCTTGGACGGCTACATGATCGCCGGGCCGCAGTGGGCCAACTACATGATGGAGGCCACGGCCCTCTACCCCAGCGGCGCCTTCAATGCCCCCGCTCCTCCCCCGCCAGCGCCCGCGCCACTCACCACGGCACCGGCCGTGCCCCGGGTCTCAGGGAGGTAAGCCCACCGGTGCGTCGCGTTCGGTGAGTTGACGTACGACGGCGACCTGCCGCCGTCGTGCGTTGGACACCCACGTTGCGGGGCCCGATGCGCTGTAAAGCAGGGTCTAAGCGCGCAAAGCAGGCCCCACAACGGGTTGGTTAGCGGGCGTAGCGTTCCGTGAAGTTCCGCAGCACCCGCATGGGTTCGGTGATCGAGGTCTGCCGGGCGGTTGCAACGAGTTCGTCAGCCTGGTGGGGAGGGAAGTAACCGGCGTCCTTGTAGATGCCGATCCGGGTGACGAGCCCGTCCACATCGAGTTCCGGGTGGAACTGGGTGGCGTAGAGATTGTCCCTGATGCGGAACATGTGCACTGGGCAAGCCGCGGAGCTGGCCAGCGGGACCGCGTGGCCGGGGAGTTTGCTGCACGCCTCTTTGTGCCCCACGAAAGCTTCGAAGGTGTGCGGCAACCCGGCGAGCAGCGGATCACGTTCGCCCTCGGGGGTCAGTTTGATCTCAGCAGGGCCCACGGGTTCGCCGAAACGCCGGTCGATGGTGGCGCCCTGATGCACACCCAACGTGCCGACGCCGTAGCAGGCGCCCAGGAAGGGGAAGTCCTGCTCAACAATGCGGTCCAGGAGCGTGGAAAGTTCGGCTTCGACCCGGAGTTGGGCCGGGCTCTTCTCCTCCGCAGGATCGCTGGAGGTGTAGGGACTGCCACCAACGATCACGCCGGAGTAGTGGTCCAAGTCGATGGCAGGCATTGGCCCTGCTTCCAGCCGCACGCGGACCAGTTCAGATTCTTCGAGTCCGCAATAACGCAGATAGGCCAGGTACTCATCGTCGGCTGCGGCATCTTCGGCGCGGGTCGCCAGTAAAAGGAACGGCTTCACAGGCCCAGTTTGCGGGAGAACGCCGCGACATTCCAAGTCAATGGGTAGGTCTGACAGACACTCCCTGCGCGGGAACAAATTGCGTAGCGTTGGAATTGTTCACGCTAACGCCCCAAATACGTGATTCATCCCCAAGGAGCATCTTTGACGCAGGACCCTGCCGTGGTCGCGACCCAGCACAACAAGTCACCCAACGAGGTGACGCCCCAAAATCCCGTACCAAGCCAACGCCCCACCAAGATTCCGTGGGGCGGTTTGCTGGTGTTGGCCGCTGCCGGTTTCACGGCGGTGACCACGGAACTTCTGCCGTCGGGTCTGCTGCCGCAGATCAGCCGCGACCTTGGAGTGGACGAATCGGCGGTGGGGTCGCTGACCGCCGCCTACGCCGCGATCATCGTGTTTACCGCGCTGCCCTTGTCGCGATTGCTGGGCGGCAGGGTTCCCCGGAAAACTCTGTTGATCGGCACCGTCCTGGTCTTTGCCATCAGCAACGTCCTGCTGGCCCTGAGTCCAACGCTGGCTTTAGCGGTAGTTGCCCGTTTGCTCGGCGGCATCGCCCACGGCATGTTGTGGTCCAGCATGGCTCCCTACGTTGCGCGGATCGTCCCTGCGCATTCCGTGGGCAAGTCCATGGCCGTGGTATTCAGTGGCACCAGCATCGCCCTGGCCGTCGGCGCCCCCATCGGCACCCTGATGGGGACGCTCATGACGTGGCGGGCGTCCTTCGTTGTTCTGGCCGGAGTGGGTGTGCTGCTCGCGTTCCTTGCACTCTGGCTGCTGCCTGCCGCGCATGACCCCGGGAACCACAAGGCACCCTCCATCCGTGCTGCCCTCAAACTGCCCGGCGTCATTGCGGTTGCCACGGCCTGGCCCTTGTTGTTGCTGGCTCATTTCACGTTGTTCACCTATGTGGCACCGTTCCTCCTGGCCACCGGATTACCTGAGGCACTCACGGGTGTGTCCCTCTCCGTGGTGGGTGTTTCGGGATTGCTGGGCATCTGGATCGCCGGCCTGACTGCGGATTCCCACCCACGGCGTTCGGTGATTGCCGCCGTCGGACTTCTCTTGCTGGCGTTCGCGCTGCTGCCGGTACTGGGCACTTCGACCGCCGGCATGTTCGCCCTCATGGTCCTCTGGGGCGTGTCCTTTGGCGCCATGGGTATCTACAACCAGGCGGCGATCCTCCGGGCGGGCGGCGAACACAAGGACGCGGCCAATGGCCTCACTGTGGTGACCATCCAGGTGGGCATCGCGGTGGGTGCCGGTTACGGAGCCCTGGCCCTCACACTGGTTGGCGCACAGTTGGTGCCCCTCGCTGCGGCGCTGCCCACCGCCGTCGCGCTGGTGATCATCATGGCGAGCCGCCGCGGCGGGTACCCGTCAGGAGGCCGCGAGAAGCGCCGTTACATCGCTGAAACATGCCAGTGACGCGATCTTCACGAAGGCCGGATTTCTGTAACTTTCCTGCAACTTAGCTCTTCTGAGTCGGAAACATAGCTCACCGAGTATTGAACCCGGGGGTAGCGAGGGCCGACATTTCCAGGCCCGTCACGGACAGGCTTGATCAGAAGGGAAACGCAGGTGGAGATCTCTGCGCAAAACGTCTGGCTGATGTTGTCATCGGCAATGGTGCTTTTCATGACCCCGGGCCTCGGCCTCTTTTACGGTGGCATGACCCGCGCCAAGGCGGCCCTGAACATGATCATGATGAGCTTCATCTCCGCCGGCATCGTCGGCGTGGTGTGGGTCCTGTGGGGCTACTCGATGACCACCGGCGACGGCATCCTGGGCCTGTTCGGCAACCCCTTCGCACACTTCGGCCTCCAGGACCTGGTGGGCACGCCGGATCTCATCAAGGTGGGCTTCGCCGCGACGTTCGCCATCATCACCGTGGCACTCATCAGCGGTGCCATCGCCGACCGTGCCAAGTTCGGCGCGTGGGCGGTTTTCGTTCCTATCTGGGTCACCGTGGTCTACTGCCCGCTCGCCTACATGATCTGGGGCGGTGGCCTCATGAGCGCCGGCGGTGCACTCACCGACATCTTCGGCCAGGTCATCGACTTCGCCGGCGGCGCGGTGGTTGAAGTCAGCTCCGGAACCGCAGCTTTCGTCCTCGCATTGATCGTGGGAAAGCGTCACGGATTCGCGAAGGACCCCAACCACCGCCCGCACAACGTCCCGTTCATCATGATCGGCGCAGCCATCCTGTGGTTCGGCTGGTTCGGTTTCAACGGCGGCGCCGCAACCACCGCTGAGCAGGCGGGCCTCATCTGGATCAACACCTTGGTCACTCCCGCTGCGGCCATGCTCAGCTGGCTCGTCGTGGAGAAGGTCCGCCACGGCCACCCGACCTCGCTGGGCGCAGCCTCCGGCGTAGTCGCCGGTCTGGTCGCCATCACCCCGTCATGTGCCAACATCAGCCCCCTTGCTGCCCTCTTCCTGGGCCTCGTCGCGGGCGCCGCCTGCTGCGTCTTTGTGGATCTAAAGTATAAGTTCGGCTTCGACGACTCCCTCGACGTGGTGGGTGTGCACTTCGGCGCCGGCGTCATCGGCACGCTGTCGCTTGGCTTCATCGCCCTTCCGGTCGACGGCGGGGGCGGCGGCCTCCTCTACGGCGGCGGCCCCCAGCAGTTGATCGCGCAGATCGTGGCTGTGCTGGTCACCATGCTGCTGTCCGGCTTGGGCACCCTGGTGATCGGCCGGGCCATCCACAAGACCATCGGCTTCCGCGTCACCCACGAGCACGAGGTCACCGGCGTGGACCTCACCCAGCACGCAGAGTCCGCCTACGAATTCGGGCTCACACCCCACGGACACTTCCGCCAGCAGCAGGCACACCTGTCCTCGCTGATCAAGCGGAAGCCTGAAGCGGCTCCGGCTGGTCCTGCCGCTGAGCCTGCCTCGGGTTCGGCCAAGGAAGACAGCTTCGCTTAGCTCCCCCACGGAACAGCGGTCGACGGCGGTACGCGAGTGCCGCCGTCGTCCGCTGTTGTGCGGTCCCCACCCAAGTAGGGGACAGTTCGCGTCGTAATGGGGGCTCGTAGCGACGTTTGCTGTCCCCTAGTTTAGTCCGTTCCAGAGGCGCTGCCACCAATTGCGTTTCGACGGCGGTTCAGGCTCGGTTTCCGGCGGGGCAGCCGCGGCACGCCGGTCGCGCCAGCGTTGGACTTCCAACTCCGCGTCCCGGAGCTTGGTGATCACCGGCGGCCCACCCTGCAACTGACGGCGCGCCTCGATCACCCGCTTGTTGAAGTCCTCGAGCGTCTCGCGGACCTGCTTCTCCATGAGGAATTGGTCAAGCTTCGAGTCGAGTTCGGCGTCCTCGAGCCGCAGCAGGATCGCTGGCGGTCCCAAGCCACTGATCTGCTCGCGCTGGATGAGTCCCTTGACCCACCAGTCGGGGTCGTAGCCTTTGCCGAGGCCGGGGATGGGTTTGCCAGCGTATTTGAGGTTGTCGAACTTGCCCTGGGCCATGGCTTCGCGGACCAGGTAGTCGGCGCGGGCGGCCTCGTTGACCTTGCGCCGTTTCTCGCGGAGGGCGTCGTCGGCGTCGAGTTCTGCCCGTTCCTGGGCGTTGCCTCCGGTGGATCGCCCGGCCCGGAGTTCGGCGGCGCGTTCCAGGCGGCGCTTGCTGCCTTCGTGGTCCACGGGCCCACCGCCTCTCACGAATCGTCTTTTGCCGGAGTTGTGGTCCTCATTCCAGTATTCCCCACGGATGCGGACTCCAAACAGCCGTGCCGCCACCACCCACTTTGGGACGGGAAGGCCCCGACATGCCGCGTGGGACGGCGTGTCGGGGCGCTCCTGAGATGAAAGTGGGTCGTGGCGGCACTCGGGTCACCAGGAAATCAGCGAACGGCCATGCTCGGATCCAGTTGCTCAATCCCCTCGGGTGTCACCAGGACAACCCGCGCCGTGCAGATGTCGTAGAACAACCCCGTGGCTTGAACATCTCCGGCAGCCAAGGCCGGCCCCGTGACAGGGTGTTGCTCGAGCTTTGCCAACTGTACGGCGACGTTGACCATGCTGAGCTGGTCGAGGCGACTGAACCCGGCGGCCTCGGCGGCCAACGCCACGGGATGGCCATCCACCAGGGCCCGGTAGCTGGGCCGTGCGTGCTCCAGCCAGGTATCGAACCCGGAGCCAAGGGCGGGAGTGGAACCCGAGGCGTCGGCCAGGACGGCCTTCATGGCGCCGCAATTGGAGTGCCCGCACACCACGATCGAGTCCACGGACAGGGCCTTCACGGCAAAGGTCAGGGTGGAATCGATGGAGGCATCGTGGTCATCGCTGCAGACCACGTTGCCGATGTTCCGCAGCGTCAGCAGGTCACCTGGGCCGCTGCTGGTGATCAGGTTCGGGTTCACGCGCGAGTCCACGCACGCAACAAAGAGGGTGTCCGGATTCTGTCCATCGGTGAGGTCCTGGACGAGGGGCCGGACCTTGTCTGCGTGGCGGCGATGGTATTTGTCGATGCCCAGGAGAATTGACCGCAGCGGCGGGTGCGGATCGCCGTCGTCGTCCGCTGCCGCGCCAGCCGCCGCGGAAGGCTCCCATGACGCCCGCGGCGGCAACGGGAACTCCCGCAGGTCCTGGCGCTGGGGCGTGTTATCGGCAGCATCAGTGAAGGTGGTACTGCCGTGCTCCTCGATGCTGACGGAAGCTCCCGTGCTGCGGTGCTGGGCCCGCCAGGCGAGCAAGGTCTCGCGGAATGCATGGTCGAGGTAGTCGGCGTTGAGTTCCACCACGACATCGGCGCCCTCGGGCAACGAACCCAGAACCCTGCTTAGCCGGGGCAACGCGAAGAAGCTGCAGGACCCGGCGATGGTCACACGCCACGGCGTCGCCGGCGCGGCCGGGGCATGGGAGTGGATCTGGGTTCGCAGGACCCGCCACAGCACGCACAGCGCCGCGAGGGCAAGCCCGATGATCACGCCTTCCAGCAGGTTCAGGACCACCACGCACACCAGCGTCACGGCGTAGACCAGGAGATCACCGGTGCGGAGGCTCGTCTTGATGTCGGCAATCTTGACCAGCTTGGCGCCGATCACCAACAAAAGCCCGGCCAGCACGGACAACGGGATCAGCTGGATCATTCCGGCGAACAATGCCGAGAACACCAGCACCCACACACCGTGGAGGATCGCGGACGTGCGGCTTTTCGCGCCTGCCTCGACGTTCGTGGCGCTGCGGACAATCACGCCGGTGACCGGAAGCCCACCCAAAAGACCTGACACCACGTTGGCCGAACCCTGGCCAACCAGTTCGCGGTTGAGGTTGGTCCGGGCGCCGGTGTGCATTTTGTCCACGGCGACGGCGGACAACAGCGACTCGATGCTCGCGATCAGCGCCACGGTGATGACGGCCATGACGGCTCCGCGCCAGTTGCCGTCCGGAAGGCTCGGCAGCGCGATGGCGTCAAAAATGGAGCCGCTGAAGCTGATGCGCTCCACACCCGGCGCCACCGCCACGGACACGGCGGTCACGGCCACGACGGCGGCCAGCGGCCCAGGCACCTTGCGCACCGCGGCCGGGAGGTACTTCCAGCCAAGCAGGATTCCAACGACGGCCAGGCCAAGAAGTGCGGAATGCAGTTCGACGTTGGTTATCGCCGCGGGCAGCCCGGCCAGGTTTTCGACCGCGGACCCCGCCGCTTGACCGCCCAGCAGCACATGGAGCTGCTGGAGGATGATGGTGATCCCGATGCCGGCAAGCATCGCCTTGACCACAACTGGCGACACTGCCAGCGCGGCCCGCCCTACGCGGCTCAGGCCCAGGAGCAATTGCACGACGCCGGCGGCCACCGTAATCGCACAGGTCACCTGCCAGCCGAACTCGGCAACCAGACCGGCAACGACGACGGTCAGGCCGGCCGCGGGGCCACTCACCTGGAGCACTGAGCCGCCAAGCGTTCCGGCGACGATGCCACCGACGGCGGCGGCGATGAGGCCCGCCATGATGGGGGCACCTGATGCGGCAGCGATTCCCAGGGACAGCGGAAGTGCTACGAGAAAGACAACCAGGGACGCCGGAAAATCGGCGCCGAGGTTGCTGAGGAAAGTGGGTTTGGCGGCGGGTTTGGCGCCGGGCGGGCTGTGGGCGTCGTTTGCTGTCTTGGATGCCTGCGGCATGGGAAGCTCCTTGGCTCGGAAAGTGGACCCTTTCAGCGTAGGAAAACTGTCACGCCGAGTGACAAGCCGATGTGACAGATTTGACAAAAGTTGTGAACGACCGGCTTCACATGGCGATAAAGGGGAACTTATGCGGGGTCCGAACGCGTTGGGACACCGCATCGGAGCTCAGGGCAAAGAACTAAGGCTGCTTAGGGTAGCTTGGATCCAAACAGGCAAGACCAAGAGTCGAGAGTTTGGAGGCAGTCCATGGATGAATCCACGAGCGCAGCCCAACCCGTCCACATCAGCTCGGAACCGGCACAACTGCAGGCCCTCCAGCCCCTCCTCGAGGCAGTGGGCGAACTCGTGGGCGACGTGCCGGCCCTGCTGGAGATAGCAAAGGACGTCGGCCAAACCACGCCCCGTCCCGGCGAGGGCAGTACAGGCAAGCTGTGGGAACTCCTCGCCTCCGTCACGGCAGTGGACGTGGCAGCAGGCCGGGTCCTGGAACCGCATCTCGACGCCGTGCACATCCTGGCCCAAGCCGGGCAACCCGAACCAGAGGGAGCCTGGGGAGTCTTCGCCGCAGAGGGCCCGGGAACGAGGTTGGAAGCCATGCGGGACGAAGCCGGGAACTACGTGCTGAACGGTGCCAAGCCATGGTGCTCACTCGCGTCGCAACTCGATGGCGCGGTCATCACGGCCCACCTCCCCGGAGGGCAGGGACGGGCAGCATTCGCCGTCAATCTGCAGCAGCCAGGCGTCACCTGCGAGACGCCCGAATGGACCAGCAGGGGCCTCCGGGAAATCCCCAGCGGGACGGTCCACTTCGAGCAGGTTCCAGCCACGCTGCTCCGAGGACCCGGCTGGTATCACGAGCGGCCCGGCTTCGCCTGGGGTGGCATCGGAGTTGCCGCCTGTTGGCTGGGCGGGGCCGTGGGGCTTGCCCGGGACTTCGCCCTGGCCCTGACAGAGGCCGCAGACAAAGGCCGCGAACCGGATCAGCTCGCACTGGCCCACCTTGGCGAAATCGATCGGCTCATTGCTTCAGCCTCGGCCCTCCTTGCCCGCACCGCCGAAAGGATCGACGCCAACCTGACCGGCGCCGGCCCAAGCGAGTGGAGCGAGGCCCAGCGTGCCCGCGGAACCGTAGCGGCCGCCGTCGAGCGCATTCAGGCCCTGGTGTCCCAAAACCGGGGACCCGGCCCCCTGGCGTTCAACGAGTGGTACGGAAAACAGATGGCGGACCTTTCCCTCTACGTCCGGCAGCACCATGCCATGCGGGACGACGCCCAGCTCGGTTCCTTGGCGCTGAAGGGAGACCGGGCATGGTGACGTTCTCGCACACTGACACGGGGACACCGGAAGCAGCCTGGTCCGCCAGCGGCGTGCGGACGCTGCCCGAGTTGCCCCTCAGCACCGGCGATCTGGCGGCCACCACGTTCGTGGTGCTGGCCGCCCATCCCGACGACGAATCGCTCGGCGCCGGCGGCTTCCTTGCCAAGCTCCAGGCAGCAGGCGCCTCGATCCGGCTGCTGTTGTGCAGCGCCGGTGAGGCGTCGCATCCGGATTCACCAACGACGACGGCGGACCGGCTTGCCGCTGTCCGGCTCGCGGAGTTCGAAACGGCTGTGTCCGGGCTGGCGCCCGCTGCGGCGTGGCGGTATTTGGACGTCCCGGACGGGCAATTGGCAACGTCGCGCCCGGCCATTGCCGAGTCCCTCCGCCAGGCCATCGCAGAAGAAGGGGCCGCTGCGGACCAGGTTGTGGTCGTTGCTCCGTACCGGGCCGACGGGCACATCGACCACGACACCCTTGGCAGCGTGGCCGCCGAAGTAGCTGGAGAGGATGGGCATGGGCTGTTGGAATACCCCATTTGGTACTGGTTGTGGGCCGGCCCCGAGGATGTCACGTGGAAGGAGTGGGTGCGGGTCCCTTTGTCTTCCGCGGAACGTGAGGCCAAGAGCAGGGCAATGCGCGCCCACGTTTCACAGACGGAACCACTCTCCGATCAGCCGGGGGACGAGACGCTCCTGTCCCCCGCCTTCCTGGAGCACTTTTCACGATCCTGGGAAACCTTCGCCTGGCACCCACCCGTGGCTGGATCCAACAGGGCTGCCGATGCCCAGGAGATCTTCGACGCGGTCCACGCCCGTGAAGCAGATCCGTGGAACTACGCCACCAGCTGGTACGAGCGCCGTAAACGGGCGCTGACCCTGGCCGCGCTTCCCGAGGAACACTATGGTTCAGGACTGGAAGTGGGCTGCTCCATAGGCACTCTCAGCGAGGAATTGGCACCGCGATGCGGGCAGTTCCTGGCCGTGGACGCCAGCGGGAAGGCTCTCGCCCAGGCAAACGAGCGGCTCGGTCGGTTTCCCCATGCCCGGACCCTGCAGGCAACAGTCCCCCACGAATGGCCCGATGGCAGCTTCGACCTCGTAGTGGTCTCGGAAATGGGCTACTACGTGGCGCCCGAGGAACTGACTGAGCTTCTGCAGCGCGTGAAAGCCTCCATGAACCCGGGAGGCACTCTCCTTCTGTGCCACTGGAGGCATCCGATCTCGGGGTGGCAATTGGACGGCGAGACCGTCCACGCGACGGCCCGCGAGCAGTTGGACTGGCCCAGCCGGGGGATCTATCGGGAGAAGGACTTTCTCCTGGAGGTACTCGTCTCGCCGGACGGACCAGCGTGACCGGCTATGACGGCCGGCAGGGCGCAGGGAACCACGCGGGCAAGGGCAGCCAACGGGACACGGGCCGGCAAGGTGCAGGGAACCACGCCGGCCTGGGCAGCCAACGGGACACGGGCCGGCAAGGTGCAGGGGACCACGCGGGCATGGGCAGCCAACGGGACACGGGCAGCCACCCGAACCCGGGCAGCCGCGGCGACGAACCCCTTACGGCGGCGATCCGTCACGTGGCTGTTGTTGTTCCGGCACACAACGAGGAGCAACGCCTGGGACATGCGCTGGGGTCCTTGCTCCGGGCCGCCGAGGATTTGGAACGGCTATTTCCCGCAGTGACCACCAGCATCTCTGTGGTCCTGGACAGCTGCACCGATCGCTCGGCACGCATCGCCACGTCCTTTGCAGCAGCCCACCCGATCCTTTCCGCCATTGACGTGAAGCTGCGGAGCACAGGTGCCAGCAGGGCAATGGGAGTGGCCTTCGCCCTGGAGGCTACGACGCAGGACCCGAAGGGCATTTGGCTGGCCAACACCGACGCCGACTCAACAGTTCCGGCTGACTGGCTGGTCCGGCAAGTGGCGCTGGCCAACGCAGGGGCCGATGCGATCCTGGGCTCAGTGGAACCCGATCCGGCAGACAGCGACGCCGCCGTGCTTCTCCGTTGGCTGGAACTCCACCCCTTCAAGGAGTCCCACCCGCACATCTATGGGGCCAACCTCGGGGTCAGGGCATCTGCCTACCTGCAGTCCGGCGGATTCCCCGCTGTCCGTGCCCACGAGGACAGGATGCTGGTGGAGAGGCTTCGCCGGCACGGGTTCCTGGTGCAGGCAACAGACTCCATCCGTGTCACCACCTCGGGCCGCACCCACGCCCGGGCGCCACAGGGTTTCGCAGCCTACCTCCGCTCGCTGGCACAGGATGTCCCCGTGATTGCCGAGTCGGCGTAGGTGGACCACCAGCCCGGTACCGCCACGACCCACTTTGAGGTCCGGGCTGCCCCGACACGCCGTACATCACGGCGGAACAGGGAGCTCAGTGCTCAAAGTGGGTCGCGGAGGCACGCAGCTCTGCCGCGAAGGGCAACGAAGGCACAGCGAGCAATCAGCGCAGGGCCATGCTCGGATCCAGCTGTTCGATCCCCTCGGGTGTCACCAGCACCACGCGGGCCGTGTTGATGTCGAAGAACAAACCCGTGGCCTGAACATGCCCCGAAGCCAAGGCCGGTCCGGTGGCGTGGTGCTCATCCAGCTTGGACAACTGGACGGCAACGTTGACCATGCTGAGCTGGTCCAGCCGGCTGAATCCGGCGGCCGCCGCAGCAAGGCCCACCGGGTGGTCGGCAAGGAGGGCCTGATAGCTGGGACGGGCATGCTCCAGCCACGTATTGAACCCTGAGCCCAAGGCCGGGGCGGCGCCCTCGGCATCTGCCAGGACGGCCTTCATGGCCCCGCAATTGGAGTGCCCACACACCACGATCGAGTCCACTGACAAGGCCTTTACGGCAAAGGACAACGTGGAATCGATGGAAGCATCGTT
Source organism: Paenarthrobacter sp. NPDC089988 (assembly GCF_044748465.1). Lineage (NCBI taxonomy): Bacteria > Bacillati > Actinomycetota > Actinomycetes > Micrococcales > Micrococcaceae > Paenarthrobacter > Paenarthrobacter sp. NPDC089988. The sequence continues at coordinate 55,655 of NZ_JBIVGD010000021.1, read as the reverse complement.
GCTGTCGCTGCACACCACGTTGCCAATGTTCCGGAGCGTCAACAGATCGCCCGGGCCACTGCTGGTGATCAGGTTCGGGTTCACGCGCGAGTCCACGCAGGCAACAAACAACGTGTCCGGGTTCTGCCCGTCGGTCAGGTCCTGCACCAATGGCCGCACCTTGTCTGCGTGGCGGCGGTGGTACTTGTCGATGCCCAGGAGGATGGACCGCAAAGGCGGCTGGCCGTCGTCGTCCGTTTGCCCAGCTACCTCCAACGACTGCCAGGACGTACGCGGCGGAAGCGGGAACTCCCGCGGGTCCTGCCGCTGTGGCGCACTGTGGGCGGCATCGGTGAAGGCCGTGGTCCCGTGCTCCTCGAAGGTCACGGTGGCTCCGGTGTTTTCCCGCTGTGCACGCCAGGCCACCAAGGCTTCACGGAAAGCGTGGTCCAGGTAATCGGCGTTGAGCTCCACCACGACGTCAAGGCCGGCGGGCACGGCCTGCAGCACCCGGTTCAGCCGCGGCAGCGCGAAGAAGCTGCAGGATCCGGCGATGGTCACACGCCATGCCTGGCCCTCACCCGCGGGAGAATGGGCATGGATTTGGGCCCGCAGCACGCGCCAGAGCACAGACAGCGCAGCAACGGCCAGCCCAATGATCACGCCTTCAAGCAGGTTCAGCACCACCACGCATACCAACGTCACACCGTAGACCAGGAAGTCTCCGGTCCGAAGGCTCGTCTTGATGTCTGCCACCTTGACCAGCTTCGCGCCGATTACCAGCAAAAGCCCGGCCAGCACGGACAACGGGATCAGCTGGATCAATCCCGCGAACAGGGCCGAGAACACCAGCACCCACACGCCATGCAGGATCGCCGAGGAGCGGCCCTTGGCACCGGCCTCCACGTTCGTGGCACTGCGCACGATCACACCCGTCACCGGCAAACCACCAAGCAGGCCGGAGACCACATTGGCCGAGCCCTGCCCTACGAGCTCACGGTTGAGGTTGGTGGGCGTTCCGCCGTGCATCTTGTCCACCGCCACCGCGGAGAGCAGGGATTCGATGCTGGCAATCAGCGCGACCGTCACAACGGCCATGGCCACGGAACCCAAGCCACCGTCGGGCAGCCTTGGCAACGCAATCGCGTCGAAGATGGAACCACTGAAGCTGATACGTTCAACACCCGGCGCCACGGCAACGGACACGGCAGTGACCAGGACGACGGCCACCAACTGACCCGGCACTTTGCGGACCATGGCCGGGACGTACTTCCACAGCATGAGGATTCCCACTACCGCGATACCCAGCACGGCAGAATCCACCTTCATACCCGCAATCGCGGCAGGCAGGGTCACGAGGTTTTCCACGGCGGAGCCGGCTGCCTTGCCGCCCAGCAGGACGTGAAGCTGTTGCAGGATGATGGTGATCCCGATGCCTGCAAGCATTGCCTTGACCACCACCGGCGAGACAGCCAGCGCGGCGCGGCCCAGGCGGCTGACGCCCATGAGCAACTGCACGACGCCGGCAGCGGCGGTAATGGCGCACGTCGCCTGCCAGCCGAACTCCTGGACCAAACCGGCGACGACGACGGTCAGGCCGGCGGCGGGGCCACTCACCTGGAGGACGGAACCCCCGAGGCTGCCTGCGACGATGCCGCCCACAGCCGCGGCGATGAGGCCCGCCATGATCGGCGCACCGGACGCGGCCGCGATACCGAGAGACAGCGGCAGGGCTACGAGGAACACCACCAGCGAGGCCGGAAGGTCGGCAGCAAGGTTGCCCAGGAGCCTTGGTTTGCCGGGGCTGGGCTTGGCCCCGGAAGGCTTGTTGCCGGGCGGGCTCAGGGTGTCGCCGGGCACGGCAAGAGGACCCGATAAGTGAGACATGAATATTCCTTTTGGCTCGGAAAGACTATTTCCGCAGCCTAAAAAGACACCCAATCGTCGTCAATAAAATGTGATGAGAAAAACTAAAGTTGCCATTCTCGGCAAATATTTGGTATTCACAGCATCCATTTGAGCAAGCAATAAAACCAGCCTTCAAATAGCCAATATAGACCAGAAACCTAGGTTTATGAAAAATCAGCATTCAAAAACGTACGTTATTTCCCAAATACCTCAGCGAATTTGAGAATTACCCACCGGACAGCATCGATCGAGCGGCGGCGATCGCGGAAGTCGTAATGGCATCCCTGTCCCCCGAGCCATCCACCGTCAGCAGGATTCCGCGCCGGGAGTAGGCCGTGATCACGGGCTGCGTCTCGTCCCGGTAGAGTTCCAGCCGGCGCTGGATGACAGCCTCGGTATCGTCGCTGCGGCCTTGTTCGCGGGCCCGGCGGAGCATCCGCTGTACCAGTTCGTCGTCGGACACCGTCAGGGCCAGCACAACTTCCAGCGCCTGCTGCCGTGCGGCCAGCAGCTCGTCCAAGACGCCAATCTGGGCCACCGTCCTGGGGTAGCCGTCCAGCAAAAAGCCCGCACCGGCGTCGTCGTTTTCCAAGCGTCCGCGAAGCATGGCAGTGGTGACGTGGTCCGGGACAAACTCGCCGTGGTCCATGTACCTGCGGGCTTCGCCGCCGAGTTCGGTGCCGTCGCGGACGTGCGCCCGGAACAGCTCGCCCGTGGAGATCGCAGGAACACCGAAGTGCCGCGCAATGTACTCAGCCTGCGTACCTTTTCCTGAACCGGGAGGGCCCATGATGATCAGTCGCGCCATGACTCACGTCCGTTTCGAGAGGCGGCCGGGAGTTAAACCATAACGCCGGCGACGACGGGTGGCTCCCGCCGTCGCCGGCTTTTCTTTGACGCTGATACGGCGTTCAGGCGTTGGCGGTTTCCCCGAGCAGGGCGTCGATCTGCTCAATGGCCAATCGCAGACCTTCCTCCATGCCCATCTCGGCCATTTTCTCCATTTGCTCTGTGGACTCGAAGACAGAGGTGAGGGTCATTCGGGTCCGCCCGCCCAGGGGTTCGAGCGTCACTGTGGCATGCGTGACGCCGAGGTGGTCCACGGGTTCGCCGTGCTCGTCCGCAAAGCCGTCGTCGAATTCGAGGTGTCCGGGCGCATTGATGGCCGTGATCTTCCACCAGCCGCGCGCCTTGGTGCCATCGGGACCGGTCATGTAATACGCCGCTTTGCCACCTGGAGTGAAGTCGTAGCTGGGAAATGTAGCGGGCCAGGTGGGCGGTCCCCACCAGCGCTCCAGTTGGCGCGGGTCCTCCCATATGCGCCAGACGCGTTCAACCCCGGCATCGAACTCGGTGACAATGGTGAAGCTCAGCGCCTCAACGTTCTTGTCCACACTGACAACAGCCATGGCAGATCCCTTTCAGTTATCTTCAGCGAGAATGTCCGCAATCCGGCCGGCCCGTTGCCGCCAGACGTCTTCGAATTGATCCAACAGGTGCCGGGCTTTGTGCAGGCCATCATGGTTGCCCCGCACAATCTGCTCCCTCCCCCGCTTTTCCTTGGACACCAGGGAGGCCCGTTCCAGGACCGCGACGTGTTTTTGCACGGCCGCGAAACTCATGGCGTAGAGCGCAGCCAACCCGGACACCGTGTACTCCCCGGCAGTCACGCGGGCCACGATGTCGCGGCGCGTCGCATCGGACAACGCTTGGAAAAGGCGGTCCAGTTCGACGTCGGACGGTTTGCTGCTGAGCTGATCTACAACCATTTGGTTGTACGATACTGCGGGCGGCTTGGGGAGTCAATGGCCTGCCGGCATCTCCGGACTCCCCTTGCGGCCCGCATCACGCCCGGGGTAGGTTTTTGAAACGTCACAAAGAAAGCGTTTTCCCAGACTCTTGAGGTGAATCTCCATGACCCAGCACGCCCCGGCAACGTGGATCGACGGCGAACCCCCGGCCACCCTCAGCGGAGGTGCCACGTGGGGGATGCCCTTCCCACGGGGTGCAGTTCAGGCTGCTTCTGCTGTTTCGATCGAAGACCATGAGGGCACCCGCATCCCTGCCCAGGCCTGGCCCCTCGCAACCTGGCCGGACGGGACCCTCAAGTGGGCCGGCCTTGCCATCGCTGCAACGGAGCAGCCCTCCCCTGCGTACACCGTCCGGTACGGCTCCGGCGATCCGGACGCAACGGAAGCGCACGACGGCGGCGCGGCGGCCGCCGTCGTACGCTCGCCCCAAGTGACCGTCACCGAAACCGGAGATACTGTTGCCGTCTCCACGGGACCCTTGGACATGGTGATTCCATGCGGCGGGCAGTCCTTGTTCCGCAGCCTGTCCCGCGATGGCTCGGTGGTGGCTTCCGACGCCAGGTTGGTGAGCCTCCTGCAGCACGGAGTGGTGGAGGGCGCCGGCAGCACAGGACGCGACGGCTTCACCGGACACGTCCGCTCGGTCACTGTGGAACAGCGCGGGCCGATCCGGGCTGTGGTTCGCCTTGAGGGCGTGCATCAAGCGGATACGGGAACGCGTGAGTGGCTGCCTTTCACGGTGCGCTTCACCTTCCATGCCGGCGCTCGAAGTGTCCGCATGATGCACTCGTTCGTGTGGGACGGCGAGGCTGAACAGGACTTCCTGGCGGGACTTGGCGTGCGGTTCACCGTGCCACTGGAGAGCGCCCTGCACGATCGTCACGTGCGCCTCGCCGGAGCGGACGGCGGCTTCCTGGTGGAAGGCGTCAGGGGTTTGACCGGGCTGCGGCGCGATCCGGGCGAAGCCGTGCGGCGGGCCCAGGTGGCCGGACACGCCACGCCGGCGTTGGGTACGTGGAATCCGGAAGTCTCGGAACGGCTGCACCTCATTCCTTCGTGGAATGACTACACCCTTACGCAGTTGTCCGCCGACGGCTTCGAACTCCGGAAACGCACCGCGACCGGGCACGGATGGGTGGGGATCTCGGGAGGGACGCGCGCCGCCGGATTCTGTTCGCTCAGCGATCTGCGTGGCGGGTTCGGTGTTGGCGTGCGCGATTTCTGGCAGTCGCACCCCGGGCAGCTGGACATCCGCCGCGCAGCCTCCTCAGAGGCGACAGTGACGACGTGGTTGTACTCCCCCGAAGCCCAGCCAATGGACCTGCGTTTCTACCACGACGGCCTGGGCCAGGACACTTTCGAGGAGCAGCTCGAAGGCCTGGAGATCACGTACGAGGATTACGAGCCGGGCTTCGGAACCCCCACGGGAATCGCGCGCACCCACGAGCTGACCCTGTTCGCTTACGAGGCCAGGCCGTCCACGGAATCCCTCGCCTCAGACGCCATCGCTGCATCCACTCCTCCGTTGTTGCAGGCTCCGCCGTCATACCTCCACGCATGCAGCGTCTTCGGCGACTGGGCCCCGGTAGACCGCAGCACCCCCGCCCGCGCCGAACTCGAGGACAAACTGGACTTCCTGTTCGACTTCTACGCAGGCCAACAGGAGCAACGCCGCTGGTACGGGTTCTGGAACTACGGCGACGTGATGCACACCTACGACTCCGACAGGCACGTCTGGCGCTATGACGTAGGAGGCTACGCTTGGGACAACTCCGAGCTCTCGCCAGACCTGTGGCTCTGGTACATGTACCTCCGCTCGGGCCGCGCCGACGTGTTCCGTTTCGCCGAGGCCATGACCCGGCACACGGGCGAAGTTGATGTGTACCACTCCGGGCCCTGGCGCGGGCTTGGTTCCCGGCACAACGTCCAGCACTGGGGCTGCAGCGCCAAGCAGCTGCGCATCAGCAACCCCGCCTACCGGCGCTTCTACTACTACCTGACCGCCGACGAACGCACCGGGGACCTCCTCACCGAACTCGTGGACAGCGACCAGAACTTCCTGGGCCTGGACCCCGTCCGCAAGGTCCGGCCCGACGCCAACACCTACCGCCCGGACCGCGGCGCGCTGGGCGTTGGCCTTGGCACGGACTGGGGATCGCTCGCCGCCACCTGGCTCACCGATTGGGAACGCACCGGCAACCCCCGCTCCCGCGACCGGCTGCTGGGCACCATGGAGGACATCGGTGCGCTGAAATACGGCTTCCTCACTGGTGAGGCGCTCTACGACCTGGACGCCGGAAGGTTCGACGCCGGAAGGGAAGTCATCAGCGTCTCCCACCTCAGTGCTGTGTTCGGGCTCGTGGAAATCTGCAGCGAACTCATCAACCTGGTTCCTTCCCCGGCCTTCGAGCAGGCCTGGATGCAGTATTGCCGGTTGTTCCTGGCCTCCCCCGCAACGCAGGCGTCGGAGGTGGGGCAGCCCTTGTCCGGCATCTACCTCACCCAAGCCCACAGCCGCCTCACCGCGTACGCTGCGGCCCGGCTGGGTTCGGCGGAGTTGGCTGCCGCGGCCTGGGAGAGCTTCAGCGTCGGGGGCGAGAACCTGAACCACGCGGAGGCCTTCACCGTGCAGAAGATCCTCCCGCCCTACGTCCTGGCGCCGGTTGACGAGGCCCCCACCGTCTCCACGAACGACGCCGCGCAGTTCGGCCTCGCCGTCATCCAGAACCTGGCCCTCGTGGGCGGGCACCTGCCGGCGGGCGCCTCGCAGCATTAGCCCGGCGCGTCGGTTCTCCGCCCACCGCTGGAGGCTCCGGCGTCGTACTTCCTGCGCGCCGCAGCCCGGCGCGTCGGTTCTCCGCCCACCGCTGGAGGGTCCGGCGTCGTACGAGCTGTGCCGCCACCACCCACTTTGCCGCGTTTCGAGGCGATAATCAGCCCACGCGGGTTGATTTTTCCGCGATCCGGGCCGAAAGAAGGTCGGGACGGTACACCTGAATCCACCGGTCGCCGCACACAACAAAGCCGCCCGCCTCCGAAAGGGGCAGGCGGCTTTGTTGTTGGGGCTTACTTCTTGCCGGTATATACGACGGCGGGTGCGGCCGGAGCCTTCATGCCCTCACCGATGAAGAAGCTCGGGTGCGGCGGCTGGTTGTACGCCACGTTCTCGCGGGCCACGGCCGTGCGGTACACGGTGTCGTGCATCAGCGTGCGGAGGCGAACCTCGGTGGGAGCCGTGGTGGTGTAGATCCGCAACTCCGTGCTGTCCGTGGACGGCCACGCGATTTCCTCGCGCCAGTCACCCAGGATGTCCGCCTGGATGGACGGGTTGCCCTTGGTGGTGTTGTTGCTGCGGGCGCCTTCGGCGGTCAGCAGGCGATCGCTGGTTTCGGTTTCCCAGTTCCACTTGGAGATGGTGGGAACGCCGCGGGAAACGGTGGCGTCGTAGTCGTGGTCGACGATTTCACGGAGCAGGTCGCCATCCCACCAGGCAAGGAAGTTCGCGGCGGGGATGTTCTCCGCGATCAGCTCACCCTTGGCGGACATCAGCTGGCCACGCGGTGAATCCCACGCCGCCGTTCCGCCCACGGCCCATCCCTCGGCACCTTGGTAGCGGGGATCGATGTCGCCTGCAGCTCCACGTCCGGTGTCCTTGGTGGCCGGGATGCTCCACAGGACCTCGCCGGTAGCTGCATCACGGAAGGTTGCTCCGCGGTTGCCGCTCTGGCTCATGCTCTCGTGGACGGCGAAGGTTTCCAGCCCGGGCCGTGACGGGTCCAGGTCGCTTGTGTGGATGGCGTCGCCGTGCCCGAGCTTGGTGTTGTAGAGGGGCTGGCCATTGTCGTCGATGGTCATGGAACCGAAAACGAACTCGTCCTTGCCGTCCTGGTCAACGTCGGCCACGGACAGGTTGTGGTTGCCTTGGCCCTTGTACTCGTCGCCGGCAGTGTTGGAATCGAAGGTCCAACGCTTCACGAGCTTGCCGTTCACCAAGTCATAGGTCACCAGCACGGTACGGGTGTAGTAGCCGCGGCTGAACATCATGGACGGGTGTTCGCCGTCGAGGTACGCGACGGCGGCGAGGAACCGGTCAACGCGGTTGCCGTAGTTATCGCCCCAGCCGGCCACCGATCCGCGCTCAGGCTCATAGGCGACTGTGTCCAGGATGGTTCCCGTCTCACCCTTGAATACCGTAAGGAACTCCGGGCCGGCCAGCACATAGCCGGCGCTGTTGCGGTAGTCGGCGTTGGCGTCACCGATCACGGTGCCTGAAGCGTCCGTGGTGCCATCCGCCGTCTTGAACGAAACCTCGGCCTTGCCGTCGCCGTCGAAGTCGTACGCCAGTACCTGTGTGTAGTGCGCGCCGGCCCGGATGTTGCGGCCAAGGTCGATGCGCCACAGCTTGGTGCCGTCCAGTTTGTAGGCGTCCACATAGACGTTGCCCGTGTAGCCGGACTGCGAATTGTCCTTTGCGTTGGACGGCGACCACGTCTGGATGACCTCGTACTTGCCGTCGCCGTCGAGGTCCGCCACGGTGGCATCGTTGGCTGAGTAGGTGTAAGCCTTGCCGTCCGGGGTGACGCCGTCCGCAGGCTTGTCCAGCTTGATCGCGAGGTAGTTCTGCGCCAGCGGCGTCACAGCCTCGGTCAGTTTGTCCCTGCCTTGGCCATTGCCCACCGTCTTGATGACGTAGCTTGAGGTGGCCGTTCCCGTGGGATCCACGAAGAAGGTTGAATTGCGGATGGGTTCGGGCGTGATGTTTTTGCCGTCGCGCAGCACTTGGAAACCGATGCTGTCCTTGTCCAGGCCCAGCATGCGCCAGCTGACGGTCACACCCTGGTCAGTGAGGACAGCAACCGGGGCGCGGTCCAGGTTTTCGACCTGGCGCTTGGGCGTTTGGTCCTTCGCAGCGCTTACGACGGCGGGTGCGTTGCCTTGCGCTGTTTGCGTGGTTGCCGCTTGCGCGAGGGGCACACCCGTGAAGGCGAGGGCTGCTGCGGCAAGGGTGGCCGTGGCGGTGAGGGGAACGAGCGGTTTGCGGGAGGAACATTTCGAGGGGTAAGCCAAAGAACATCTCCTTTGATGCTGGGCGGCGGAGGGTCCGCCAACCGAGTTTGGAACGTTTCACTAACGTGGCCCCAAGCATCCCTTCCTTCAAGTGTCGGGATCCGAGGTTGCGCACCCAAGTAGGTCGCACTTCAGGTCGTTCTGAGCGCTCATAACGACGTCAACTGCGACTTAGTTGGGGAGTGAAAACGCTTTCCGGGGTCTATATTTACAGCGCTCCACACCTTGGTCAAGGGTTTGACTGGAAATAACTGGGAGTTTTCGACTCTTGACGTTCACTTTTGTTCCCCCTCCCCTTCCCCGCCCCAATCCCTCCCCTCCCCGAAACCGGACGCTCGCTCACCGAATACCCCTTCCCTGCCATCCCTCTCCCACCAAACCGCCCTTCCCGTTCAACGCTCTCTCACTCGGCCCACGGCTCTCCGGGGTACTGACAGTCACTCCCTGCGTGGACCTGCCCCTCGTACGGTAAATCCCGTGAATAACCGAAAGATGCTCCCATGAACAAGACGCTGGTGCCGGCGTCCGCACTGCTGTGGGGTCTCCAAATGGCTTTCCTGAGTCCCGCCCTGGCACTGATTCTCGTGAATCTTTACGGGGCTTCGACAACCGATGTTGGTTGGGTGCTGGCCATCTACAGCATCGGCGGGTTCGTCGCTTCCTTGGTGATTCCGGCCTACGCGGACAAGAAGCGGGACTACCTGTCTCCCATGCTTGCGTGCGGCGCAATGACACTGCTGCTGGCGGTGATCCTGGCCTTCGCAACCACCCTGCCCATTGCCACGATCGCACTGGTGGTGGTGGGCGGGCCGGCCGGCGTCGGAAGTTCCATGCTGTTCGCCCACCTCCGGCACTCCGGCGCGGGAACGTCCACCATCGTCAATACCCGGGCCGTCGTCTCAGTGGCGTGGGTGGCCGGTCCCCCGCTGGCCACCTTCATCATTGGCTGGTTGGGTAATCCGGCAATCCTTCTGGCAATCGCTGCAGTCGCAGTGCTCAACATGGCCACCACGTGGGCCATGATCAGGAAGAACCGGGCGTCCACCCGGGAGCCGGAGGACGGCACCGAAGATGCCCCATCCGATGCCCACGAGTCTCCAGTGAGCCGCACGGGAATCGTCCTGGTTACCGCGGCGTTCATTCTGCTTCAGGCCACCAATGCCACAGCCATGACCATCATGACGGTCTACGTTGCCGAAACGCTTCGTTTGGATGTGCTGTGGGCAGGTGTGGCCTTGGGTGCTGCCGCGGCCCTTGAGGTTCCAGCGTTGCTGATCATTGGAAGGTTGAGCAACCGGTTCGCGCATCTCAGCCTGATCGCCACCAGCTGCGTTGCCGGCGTCGCCTACTACGTCGGTTTGGCCTTTGTCACGGAACCCATCATGCTCCTGGCCCTGCAGTTGCTGAACGCGTGGTCCTTCGCCGGGATCGCCGGAGTGGGACTGCCCCTCTTCCAGCAGATGATTCCACGGCCTGGGCTGTCCACCGGCCTGTACATGAACACACGCCGCGTCGGCGCGATCGTGTCGGGTCCCATCATCGCCTTGGGTTCGGCTACGGCTTTCGGTCAACGCGGCATCTTCGTGGCCAGCGCCGTCCTCACCACCGTGGGTCTGGCGGTCATCGGCGTCGCGGGTCGGAAAGGACAAACAAAAAGGCCGTTGGACCATGAGGCCCGCATCCCCGCGTAATCTGGGTCGCAAACGCGGCGCCTGCTTAGGCCGCATGTGACGGTCTGTTGCCCCCGGTTGAGCCGGATGTAGCCCCGTTGAGGACAGTGACAGCGGGACTTTGGCACCCGCGCCGGGCTCCGTAGTGTGCTGCCATGCCGAAGCCTTCCGTGATTCCCTTGTCAGTCCTTGACCTCAGCCCTGTGTCAGCCAACCAGAGCTCCGGCGAGGCCCTGCGCAGCACCATCAACCTGGCCGTCGCAACGGAAGCAGCAGGCTACTCCCGGTATTGGCTGGCCGAGCACCACCTCAACGACGGGGTGGCCGGTTCGTCCCCGCATGTACTCGCCGGCCTGGTGGCATCGGCAACAAAGAGCATCCGGGTAGGTACGGCAGCGACGCTGCTGGGCAATTACCGGCCCCTCCAGATCGCGGAGAGCATCGGCACCCTGGCAGCCGTCTTCCCTGATCGGCTGGACTTGGGCTTTGGACGCTCCGGTCCGCCCAAGTCACCCAGCGAACCGGCGCCCGGTTTTATTGCACCGGACAGCAGCGAACCCGAGGAGCGCATAGTGGACGGACTGGTGGTTCCCGCTCCCCGGCCCATCTTTGGCGCGGTCCTGCCACGGAAGTTTCGCCTGCAGAGCGAACTCCTGGGGCGTTTCCCGGGCGACACGGACAACTTCGAAAACGACGTACAGGACATCATCGGCTTCTTTACCGGGGACTACCGCACCAAGCATGGTGAGGAAGTCACGGCCACACCGGCTCTGGGCCAGTCGCCGCAGTTCTGGATCCACGGCTCGACGGCGGGGCCGAGCGCGAGGCTCGCGGGCAAGCTGGGCCTCCCGTTCGGCGCCAACTACCACGTGGCCCCGGCAACCGTCCTGGATGCCATCGCCGAGTATCGATCACACTTCAAGCCCTCCGAAACCTTGCCGGAGCCGCATGTGATCGTCTCCGCGGATGTCCTGGTGGCACCTGACGAGTTCAGCGCCCGTCGCTTGGCCCGCGGCTACGCGCAGTGGGTTTACGGTATCCGCAGCGGCCAGGGCGCCATCCCCTACCCTTCGCCTGACGACGCTGCGGACTTCACGCTGGACGGCGAAGCCGAAGAGTCGGTCAAGGACCGACTGGACACCCGCTTTGTGGGAGACCCGCATCAAGTCAGCGACAACCTCCGGACCCTGCAGCACGCAACGGGAGCGCAGGAATTGCTCATCACTACCATCGCCCACCACCCCAGCGACCGCGAGAGCTCCTACCAGCTACTCGCCGAGGCCTGGGGTCTCTGAGTTTGTCCGTCACCAACCAAAGGAGCATCAATGACCACCGAAACCACGACTGAAACAGATACCCAACTCATCACTGCCGCACAAGCGGCCGGGTTGATCGCTGACGGCGCGCTGGTCATCGATGTCCGCAGCGAAGGCGGCCGCGCCAGTACCGGCGCAGTGCCTGGCGCCGTCATTGTGAACCGCGAGCACGTGGACGAGGACTTCGCCCCGGACTCACCGCACCGACTCCCGCAGCTCAGCGGCACTGACCAGAGGATCGTCGTTTTCTGCGGCTCGGTGAACGGCTCGCGACCCGTCGCGCAGAAGCTCAAGGTCCTGGGTTACGACAATGTGGTCCACGTGGACGGCGGATTCCCAGCCCTGCGCGACGTCGGCGTCCCCACCACCGGGCCCACGGAGCCACCGGTTGAAGCCGCCCAGCGTGATGAAACCGCCTCGGAGTCCATAATTCGGGGCCAGCTTTAGCAAACGCCCTGACGTTTGACCGCTAGCAACGAATCGCTCTATCACCGGGTGAGAGAGGAACGGCGGATAAGGGCGATTTCGTGAGAGAGGAACGGCGGAAAAGGGCGGTTTCGTGAGAGAGGATCGGCGGAAGCCGCCGACGCCCGCCGCACGGGCTGACCGCCGTCGTCGAAAGGACCACCATGACCACCCAAGCAACCGCCGCCACCGGCACCTACGTGATCCGCGAGGCCCGCCACGAAGAGTACGACGCCGTGGGGCGGCTGACGTACGAAGGTTTCGGCCATCACCTGCCCGGCGCCCGCCAGCCCGACGACGAACGGCTCCACCTGTTGCTCGACGCCGCGGCGCGTGCACACGAAGGCGTGCTGTTGGTTGTGGAAGACGCCGAAACGGGCTGGCTGGTGGGAACAGCGAGCCTGCTTCCCTACGGTTCCCACCTCAGCCGCCAGGCCGCGGAAGGCGAAGTGGAACTCAGGCTGCTCGCCGTGCTGCCCGAAACCCGCCGGACCGGGCTCGGCAGGCGGCTCCTGAACGAGGCCGCGCGCCTGGCCGCGGAACAAGGCGCCAAGCGTGTAGTGCTGGATACCGCCGTCGACAATGAACCATCCCAAAGCCTGTACCGGCAACTGGGCTACGTCCGCAGGCCCGAACGCGAGAAACCGCGTCCCGCGCCCAAGGTGCAACTGGTGGTGTACACGCTGGAGCTGCCTGCGAGGGGTTAGCTCCCGCGCCTTTCGCACATGCATAACGCCGAGAGCCGGCCCCTCGCTGTTAAGGACTCATCAAGAATCCTCCCAGCCCGGTACTAAGCACACTTTGCGGTGCTATGTTCAGCTCACACAATGAGCGTCGGGCTGGGAGGAAACCCATGACCACGTTGAGCAGGCCGCCCGCGGACCCTTCGGCGCCCAAGCCCGGGGGCTGGACGTCGTTCAAGACTTGGCTCCTGTTCGGCCTCCAGGACAGCAAAGGCAGGCATCAAGGTCCTGGCGGTGTCACCACGGCCCATGAGAAGAAGCACCACTGGTGGCAGGTCATGTGCCTCACCGGCGTGGACTACTTCTCCACCCTGGGTTACCAACCGGCCATTGCCGCCCTGGCTGCGGGTGTCATCTCGCCCATGGCCACGATCGTGCTGGTGGCTGTGACCCTCTTGGGCGCCTTGCCCGTGTACCGGAGGGTGGCGGGCGAAAGTCCCCGGGGCGAGGGTTCCATCGCCATGCTGGAACGGCTGCTCCCCCGCTGGGGCGGCAAGCTCCTGGTCCTGGTGCTGCTGGGCTTCGCCGCAACGGACTTCATGATCACCATGACCCTCTCCGCAGCCGATGCCACCGCCCACTTGATCCAGAACCCGGTGATGCCGGGCTGGTTGCAGGGGCAAAACGTGCTGGTCACGCTGTTCCTGCTGGCCCTGTTGGCGGCCGTGTTCCTGCGTGGCTTCAAGGAAGCGATCGGCATGGCCGTGGTCCTGGTGGTTCTGTACCTGGGCCTGAATCTGGTGGTGGTGGCAACAACGGTGTTCGAGGTGCTCACCCATCCCACGGCCGTTGGCGACTGGTGGCAGCTCCTCTGGACCTCGCACGGAAATCCGGTCATGGCCGTGGCCATCGCGTTGATCGTGTTCCCCAAGCTCGCCCTGGGCCTTTCCGGCTTCGAAACCGGCGTGGCCGTGATGCCGCAGGTCAAAGGCAACCCGGACGACACCGAAGCGAAACCCACGGGACGCATCAAGGGAACCCGCCGGATGCTGACTACCGCCGCGCTGATCATGAGCACGTTCCTCATCACCTCCAGCTTCACCACCGTGGTCCTCATCCCGGACCACGAGTTCGAGCCCGGCGGCCAGGCCAACGGACGTGCCTTGGCGTTCCTGGCCCACGAATACCTGGGCATCGGCTTTGGCACCGTGTACGACATCAGCACCATCGCCATCCTGTGGTTCGCCGGTGCCTCGGCCATGGCCGGCCTACTCAACCTGGTCCCGCGGTACCTGCCGCGCTATGGCATGGCGCCCGAGTGGGCCAAGGCCGTCCGACCCCTCGTCATGGTCTTCACGTTGGTGGGGTTCTTCATCACCGTGGTGTTCAACGCCGACGTCGACGCCCAGGGCGGTGCCTACGCCACCGGCGTCCTGGTGCTCATGACGTCAGCCGCCGTGGCAGTAACACTGTCCGCCCGCCGTCGTCATCAACGCAAGCGGACCCTCGGTTTCGGCGCCATAGCCGCCGTGTTCGTCTACACCACGGTGGCCAACATCGTGGAGCGGCCCGAGGGCATCCGGATCGCGGCGATCTTCATTGCGGGCATCATCGGCATTTCGCTGCTGTCCAGGGTGCGCCGGTCCTTCGAACTGCACGCGACCCACGTCCACCTGGACCGGCAAGCCCTTGAGTTCATCCTCGACGACGATTCCGGACCCATCAGGCTGATCGCGCACGAACCCCGCAGGCTCACCGCGGAGGCCTACAGGGAGAAGCTTGTCTCTGCCATCGAAGTAAGCCACCTGCCGCTGAACTACCACGGTATCTTCCTGGAAGTGGTGCTGGAGGACACCTCCGACTTTGAAACCGAACTCTACGTCACAGGCATCGAGCGGCAAGGTTACCGGATCCTCGAAGTCCACGGCCCGGTCATCGCCAACACCATCGCTTCCGTGCTGCTCCATATCCGGGACGTCACCGGGCTCATGCCGCACATCTATTTCCGCTGGACCGAGGGCAACCCCATCACCAACCTGCTGCGCTTCCTGTTCCTTGGCGAAGGCGAGATCGCCCCGGTGACGCGTGAGGTCCTCCGCGAGGCCGAACCGGATGTGAGCCGCCGGCCATGGGTCCACGTGGGCTGAGGGGCACTGGGAGTACCCGGATCACCCGTCACTCCCGCAGCACCGCGGAGTAGCGTTCAGTGGGAGAGGACAACCCACCGAAAGGAACACCATGACCACCTGGCTCATCACAGGCTGCTCCACCGGACTTGGCCGGGCACTGGCGCGCGCCGTCCTCGCCCAAGGCGATAACGCCGTCGTGACCGCCCGCAGCACCGAGCCGCTTCAGGAGCTCACAGCGGAATTCCCGACGACGTCCCTCGCCGTGGCACTCGACGTCACCGTGCAGTCGCAGGTGGACGCCGCCGTACAGCAGGCCGAGGAAAGCTTTGGCGGTGTGGACGTACTCGTGAACAACGCAGGGTACGGCTACCGTGCCGCCGTGGAGGAAGGCGACGACGCCGACGTCCGCGCCCTGTTCGACACCAACGTTTTTGGACCCGTCGCCATGATCAAGGGCGTCCTGCCCGGCATGCGCTCCCGACGCTCCGGCGCAATCGTGAACATCTCCTCGATCGGTGCCCGCATCTGCCCTCCCGGCTCGGGCTACTACTCGGCCACGAAAGCAGCATTGGAAGGCATCTCCGGCTCGCTGCAGAAGGAACTGGCTCCGCTGGGGATCTCGGTGACCGCCGTGGAACCGGGCGGGTTCCGCACTGACTTCGCGGGGCGTTCCCTGACCCAATCTGCCGTAGCGATTGACGACTACGCCGAGACCGCCGGCAAGCGCCGCAAGGAGAACGACACCGTCCACGGCACCCAGCCCGGCGACCCGGAGAAGGCTGCCCAGCTGATCATCAGTGCTGTTGAGGCTCCCGAAACGCCCGCATTCCTCCTCCTGGGGGCCGACGCGGTGTACGCCTACAACGCCGTGGAGGAAGCCATGCGCGCACAGGTTGACGGCTGGCGGGAGCGCAGCGAAAGCACCGGTTACACAGAGTAAAGAGGAGCGTGTAATCGGTCACACTTGTGGCGTTTGGCTTGTTTTTCCGGGTGTGCAGCATGAACCATGAATGAGGGAACCCGTTCCCGTACAAGCTGAATCAGCAACCTCACCGACGAGGATGCGGCCCCGGGCGAAGAGGCTTGGGGCTGTTAAACAGCCTGAGTGAAAGTACTGACAATGACGACACATACTGACTCCATCACGCTGAAAATCTGGGATAACACGGCCATCGACCACACCATCGATGCTGCCATCCGGGATCTCACACCCCGCGCCACCGCAGAAAACTGCGGGATCGCCGTGACGCTCAGCGGACCGAAAACCTTCACCGTCAGCCTGGCCCGCTAAAGCAGCCCCAGCAGACAAAAGCGGACGACGCCGGTACCCACCGGCGTCGTCCGCTGTCGTTTAAGCGGGCGCTCCGTGCGACTTCGCGGGAAGTGTGCCAAAGCTCCCGCAAGTTTCCGTGCTCGCTGGCATGTTTCCCCGCGAAGTCGTGCCAAGCCCCCAACTAGTGCGTTTGATGCACGCTTCGTGACGCCGCAGTGCAATTTTGCAGAAAGCTTGTGTATTTCTTGATCCTTTGGCGGGTCGTTTCTTGTGTTGGCCTTGGAAATCTAAGGGTGTCAGCACGCCAGGACGAACGAAAAGGACCGCCATGAGCACGCGAACCCTGCAGGCAAGGCCGGACACGGGCGCCGAGCTGCGCCACGGTGCCCACCGCGCCGCCGGCGGAGTGGTCACGGTCCTGGTCCCGGCACACAACGAGTCCGCAGGCATCACCGAAACCTTGGTCTCGCTGGGAAACCAGACCCGGCGACCGGACCGCGTGATCGTGGTGGCGGACAACTGCACCGACGACACAGAGGAACTCGCGCTTGCCCAGGGCGTTGAGGTCCTCCGTACCGTGGGGAACAAGGACAAGAAGGCAGGCGCCCTCAACTACGCCCTCAGCACCCTGCTCCCGGACGCTGATCCCGAGGATTTGATCCTGGTGCAGGATGCCGATTCACAGCTGGCCCTTGACTTCATCGAGAACGCCACGGCGAACCTCCTCAAGGATGAACTGCTCGGTGCAGTCGGAGGCGTCTTCAGCGGCGGACCCGGCGGCGGCTTCGTTGGACACCTCCAGCGCAACGAATACGCCCGCTATGCCCGCGATGTGAAGCGCCTCCACGGCAAGTGCCTGGTAGTGACCGGAACGGCAGCGCTGTTCCGCGTCAAGACCCTGCGCGACGTCGTCTCCGCCCGTCTGGAAGGTATCCTCCCTCCCGGCAATGGCAAGGGAGGCGTGTACGACACCTCCGTGCTCACCGAGGACAACGAGCTCTCCTTTGCATTGCTGACGCTCGGGTACCGCATCGCTTCGCCGTCAAACTGCACCCTGGTCACCGAGGTCATGCCCACGTGGCGTGAGCTCTGGGCCCAGCGCCTGCGCTGGAAGCGGGGCGCCGTGGAGAACTGCGTGCAGTACGGCTGGACCAAGGTGACCCGCGCCTACTGGGGGCGGCAATTCCTGTCCATGATCGGCGTCGTAGTTACCGCCGCCTACTTCGGTTCCATCATCTTCGCCATGGTCACGGGCATGGGCCTGAACCTGCAGCCCTTCTGGGTGGCTGTCACCGCAATCTTTATTTTGGAACGCATCGTCACGGTGCGCTTCAGGGGCTGGAGGTACATGCTTCTGGCCGCCACCATGTACGAAACCGTCATCGATATCTTCCTGCAGGCCGTTCACGCCAAGGCGTACCTGGATGCAGCATTCAACCGCAAGAAAGTTTGGTAAGGACTCATGTACAACAACCCCGCAGGTCCCGCAGCCGGTGCATTCGTTGGCGCCACAGGATCCGGAACGCTGGCTATGACCGGTGCAGGCGATCTGTTCTGGTTCGCCCTTGCAGCCTTCGCCATGCTGGCCCTTGGACTGGCCATCAAGCGGATCGTCCCGGTGCGCGCTGAAAAGAAGGCCTGAGAATACAGGTTCCCCAAGCCCAGCAAGCCCGCCTTTGTGTCGGATGCCCCCAGCGCGACACAAAGGCGGGCTTGCTGCCTGCCGCAGCCTCAGCTCACTGCTGCGGTATTCGCGGAGTACCTGGAGACCGTGGTGTAGCCGGCCTTGGTGCCGGTAACCCGGACCATCATGGTGTCCGCCCGGTCAGTCGCCACCAGCGTGTAGGTCTTGGCCGTGGCGCCCGTAATGGCGACGCCGGACCGGTACCACTGATAGGTGAGCGTGGTACCCGTGGTCCACGTACCGGTGTTGGCCGTCAGGGTGGACCCTACGGTCAGAGCCCCGGAGATCGTTGGCGTGGGACCTACCAGAGTGCCTGCCGCGACGGTTGCCGTTTGCGCGGATTCCTTGGTGGTGGTGGCGTAACTGTTCTTGGTTCCCGTCACGCGGACCGTCAGCTTGCTGCCCTGGTCGGCCGCCGCGAGGACGTAGTTGGATGCAGTGGCACCGGAAATGGCCGCGCCGTTCCTGTACCACTGGTAGGCCAGGCTGGTTCCGGCGGTCCAGGTTCCTGCGTTGGCAGTCAGGGTGTTACCCACGGCTGCCGTTCCGCTGATGGTGGGCGTGGGAGCGGTCAGCGGGATGCCGGCAACGAAGGAGAAGTCGCGGATAGTGACGGATTCCGGAGCGACGTGGGCCGCATCGCCGCCGCCTCCGCCGGTGACCCAGAGGTTGAAGTGGATCTGTTCCTTGGCGGGAACCGGAACGGTGGATCCTTGGAGGACCGTACGCTTCAGCAGTGTTCCGCTCGCATTCGCCCCCGCGAACGTCTCAAAAGTAATCTTGCCCGGTTCCCACACCATGCGGTGGGTCAGGATCGGGGCGTTCGTTGTGTCGAAGTTGATGGTGTCGTTGCCTTGGCCAGGAGGCTTGGTGGCGTCGAACCAGTATCCGTGACCCTGAACCACCGGCCAGTCCTCTCCATACGCAGCCCCGCCACCCCAAGCAGACGCCTCGCAAAGATCAATTTCGGTGTAGCCCGGAGCAGCATTGGGATCGTAAGTGAAGAGGCACCCCCACACCACTTCCTTCTGGAGGGAACTGACGTCCTTCTCCACCGTGGTGCTGTAGGTGCCGTAACCAAAGCCCTCGCGGGTGGACTGGAATTCTGCGCCGACAGGAGCCGAACCTGTCGGGTTGCTGATGGAAAGCTTCACGTAGCCGTTGGCATCAGGGGTGCTGACGTTGTTCGGGTCCCAGGTCCCGTTGTACATGGGAGCCCCACCCCAGAAACGCTTCTGCCAGTTGAAGCCTTCCCAAGCGAAGCTGCCCACCGGTCCTGGATCTTCCGCAACCACTGCTGCCTTCTTTGCCGCTTGTGCCGATCCGATTCCTGCAAACATGGACAGACCCACCGCCAAGGTGAGGGCCAACCCCATGACTTTTCTGCCCCCAGTTGGAAGGAGCCTTACTGACATTGACATAGCTGTAGCCTCCGATTGATGCGCCCAGAAAGGCCTCCGACAATCACCGGAGGCCCGCAATGACGTTCCACCCCCACGAGTAACGTCATGTCCGTTGATTATGAGGGAGACAGTTTTCTTCGGGAAGACGACCGGTTAACCAAGTTCATCGTTAGGCCATCAATTGGATGTGTTGGCCGTTGCCTGGGGTAGCGTTGGCCTTGTCTGTCCGCATGTGGTTTCGGGAGGGCAAATCAGCATTCGAAGCGCAGGAATTCTCCTCTACCGGCACTCCCCCGCGGGCGTGCTGGAACTCTGGATTGCCCACATGGGTGGGCCGTTCTGGGCACGCAAAGATCAACACGCCTGGTCCATTCCCAAGGGAGAATTTCCCGAGGATGAAGACCCTTTGGTGGCTGCGCGCCGCGAGTTCACGGAAGAGATCGGCACTGCACCGCCCGCCGTCGAGTACCACCTCCTCGGCGTGTTCAGGCAGCCTTCAGGAAAGCTGATCACGGCCTACACCGCTCAGGCCGATTCGTTTCAGCCGGGCCACATCGTCAGCAACACGTTCCCTATGGAATGGCCCAAGGGGTCCGGCGCCATCAAGGAATTCCCGGAGATCGACGATGCCCGGTGGGTGGATGAAGCTACGGCACGGACCAAGCTGGTCAAAGGGCAACTGCCGATTGTCGATGCGCTGGTGGAGCATCTTAAGGCGTAGGACTACGCCACCTAAAGAGGTTCTCAAAATACCTAGACAGTTTCTCAAAATACCTAAATTTTGAGATTCGACCACCTAGAGACCTTCAAAAACCGCGTATTTCCGGGGACGGCCAACACCTAGGGAATTTTCTGCTCCACTCAGAGAGCAAAATTTAGGGCAAGCTTCCCTTGAAGGCGAAAACCGTAGAGGGGACTTGGCCGTGAACAGCATCGTCTTAGCTCGGCGACTTCCACCGAGCCACGGCAGCAGATCGGAAGCTCGGTGCAGTCACGGAACGGACGAGAATCCATGGCCTGTTGTCCACTCACAATCCATACGTCGTTTTGCACATTTTGGACTGGACCCATCTTGCTTCAGGGGCGGGATACGAGGAAGGACGATATTGAGTGCAGGAAGTATCCGTAGTAGTTGGCATCCGGGATGCCCACTTGCAATCAGCCTTGGCAGCAATCTTTCGTTTCAACCCGCAGACCCGGGCGATATTCAGTGGAGCTACGTCGCCTCTTGAGCTCGCTGCCGACTGTCGAGCCAATCAGGCGGATCTCGTGGTCATTGACGCCAGGTTGCCACACAGCAAGGACTCCCCGGAGTTCCTCCCCGTACTCTCCTTCTACCCACAAGCGCATCTAATAGCCTTCATAGATACGACTTCGGCGGAGCTAATACCGGACATCATCGACGCAGGAACCCGTGGACTACTCACCAGGGACGCCTCGGTTCGCGAGATCCAAACCGCGATAACTGAAGTGACATCCGGGCACGTATTTCTGTCCCGATCCGCTCTCATTGGAGTGCTGGAGGTGTTGCGGAGAGCAAGACCAGCCGAACATGCGCCGTCACGCGCCGACCTGCCCGCTCTGACAAGTCGGGAACGAGAAGTCGTCAACTGCCTGGGCCGAGGGCAATCCAATCGCGAAATAGCACGAGGTCTCGGTGTCTCGGAGGCGGCCGTCAAAGGCCATCTGTCTCGCATCATGATCAAGTGGGGGGTCCAAGACCGGCTGCAGGTACTTCTGGCCGCCCTCGAATCCGGGAACTGCCGCGTCGGCGAATGGGAATGACATTTATGAACTAATGGACTAAAACCCTGGTCATCCATCTGCCAAATGCACCTTTGCAGTATACAAAAGTCGATAAGACAAGGAGATTTGGATACTACTTCATCCTTCATTCAAAAAATAGCGTTGAAAACGTCAGGGAATTCCCTTTCATCAACATCTATTTCGAAGATGGAGAATATAGTGGGTGCTGTATTGAGGTTTATCGGTTGGGTACTGGGACAAATTTGGCGCTGGGGGGTTGGTGTTGTCAATGCCATTGTTACGTGGGCAAGAAACAATTGGCCGACAGTGCAGCGCTGGCTTGAGCGCGGCGTAACCTTCGGTACCATCGCCCAGTGGATCATGGAGATTCTAGGCATCGGCTGACATTCCTCCGGCTGCGGTGTGGCCGGAGGAACAACAACACCCTCCGGCCACACTGCTTCCACAGAACATGACGTAATTGGCATAATTTCAGGATAAGTAAGGAATCCGTGGCCAGCACATTAAGAGAAAATGCGAACGAATGGACAGCTCGCGCATCGCATTTGTCGGCCTACGCATCGAAGCTGCCGTCCGCAGCCCTGCGCTATCTTGTGATCCGTTCCACCGTCGACGTACTGGTTATTGGAACTTTTACGTGCATACTCGTGCTTATGCTGGTTCCGCGCGACTGGAGCGTCCCATCTCTGGCTGCCACGGGAATCCTCATCTCTGCAGGCCTCATCATCGATGTGCCTATTATTAGCCGGCTTACGATGCGTCACACGTCGTATGAGGTTGACAGCAATGCCGTGAGAGTGAAACGGGGCATTCTTTTCTCGAAGGATACAGTTCTGTCCACCGCCCAGATCTTGAACGTTTCGATAGTCGAGGGGCCGCTGATGCGGCGTTATGGTCTCGCTAAGGTCAAGTTCATCACTCTCAATCACGTTGAACCCTTAGGTCCTGTGGAACTGGCGGTTGCCAATGAGATCCGCCGGCTGACGTTATCCGTCTACTTGGAGGCATCTACAAGTGGAAAATGAAGGTTTTCAGCTCCTGCCTCTGCGAGTTGTGGCCGCAATGGCACTCCGCGGCATCCCCAGCATCGCCAGCCTGTCGCTCGCCGGATTCCTGTACTGGAATCGGCCTGAGGTATGGCCCGGCCCGACCGCAGTCTTCCTAATAGCCAGCTTGCTCCTTATTCGCTTGGTGCAACCCTTCTACACCTGGTCAACCTTGAGGTACGCAATATCCGAGGATTCGTTCGTACTCACCCGTGGCATGCTCTCCAAGACCACCAGCACAGTTTCTTGGCGCGACGTATCGGTCGTTGACATCCAATCCCCTTGGGCCTTTCGCTGCTTTGGACTCGGAGTTGTTTCCTTGCGATGCGGCGGGCACGATGACTCAAAAATTGATGTGCCCGGCGTTGACCGCAGAGTTATGGATACCATCGTTCAGCTGGCAAGTGCGAAAGAAGCGCCAAGAGAACAGATTGCAGTCTCCGAAAGCGTCACCAATGGCCAGCCCGGATCCGCTCCAAGGCCTCCTTGGAGCGGACGGAGAGTCCTCTATAAGTCGAGCCAGCGGGATCTCGTGACCGCAAACCTGATCTATGGCCACGTTGTGGTGTTCGGGACTGGTGCCGTCATGACATTCATCGACCTCGCCGACCAACTGGCCATATTCGACGATGCGCTGAATGTCTTCAGGGCGCATTTTTGGGAGGGAAGCCTCTTTCTTTGTGGTGCGATCCTCTGTGGCGGGTCTGTCGTTGCCCTGATTAGATACCGTGGATTTACGGTGAGCGCCGATTTGACCGCACTATCCATCACGTACGGATGGCTCTCCACCCAGCAACGCGAAGTAAAGTCTTCCGCTGTCAGTGGGATCACTGCCCGGCGCAACCTTATCGAAATGGTCCTCGACAGAGTACGGGTGGCCCTCCTGACGACAGACTCAGACGCCCAGATGGGGACCAACATGGTCCTCCCATCCTTGCCGCGGCTGCAGGTGGGACAGATACTCGATTACTCCCTACCGGAACTTCCGCGTCCAGCCTTGCTTGAGTCCGCGGGCAACAAATCCATCACCAGGTCATTATCGATCTTCACCGCAGTCGGAGCACTCTCGCTCGGTCTGGGCTGGACTCTGCACCAAGTGCTTGGTGCTACGCTCACCCTGGCCGCGGTGGGATCAGCCGCCGCCTGCTATCTTCTGGCAACCGCGGTCCGCCTTGCCAATGCCGAATTCGCTGTATTTGGAACAACGGTCGGTTGGGGGAGCAAATCTATTGCCGACCACGAAATCGTACTGTCCGCCACCGGCCTTCATTCTTTTTCCCTAACCCGGGCGCGGTCTGCAAGGTTGTCCTTGGTGAGAGTCCATTACTTTGCCGGGCGACCTCGATCCCTCGCCTCTTTGAGCCTTTCACAAGCGATCTCCGAGCAGATGGCCCGCATCGTGGAAGTCACCTCACCTGGAATCGCCGCTCGTCGACTGCATCTAACTGACCGGCAGCCTACCGCAAGGAGTCCGTTCGTCCATGATCCTCGTCAATGAACTAAGTAAGAGCTTTGGGAGCAGAAGGGTTCTGCAAAACGTCACCTTCACGGCTGAGCCTGGACGCGTCACCGGCTTTGTCGGACCGAATGGCGCTGGCAAGTCCACCGTCCTAAAGACCATTGCCGGGCTGGTTCGTCCTGATGTCGGCTCAGTCGAAGTCAACGGCACAGATTTCGCGAAAGCTGCGCGCCCGGGAAGGACAATGGGGCTCTTTCTATCCGCCGAATGGCTGCCGGTCCATGCGACGGCCAGCGGCATCGTAAATTACGTATGCCGTTCGCAGGGCCTGCCGCTTGCCTGGGGAAGGCATGCTCTGGAGACAGTCGGTTTGGCAAAAGTGGCGCACCACCGAGTCCGCACTTTTTCATTGGGCATGCGCCAAAGGCTGGGTATCGCCGCGGCGACAGTGAGTCGTCCGGACGTGCTCGTGATGGACGAACCAATCAATGGGCTCGATCCCGATGGAATCGCCTGGATCAGGTCGTTCTTTTCATCTGCGGCATCGCAGGGTGCAACGGTCCTCCTGTCTTCCCACCACATGGCGGAACTGGCAGAAGTTGCTGATGACATCGTGATGATCGGCGGCGGCCGGATCCTGGGGCAAGGGAGCATTGGGGATTTTGTGTCAAGCCTGAACGAGACGGGTTACTACCTGGAGTCTCCGAGACCAGAGATATTGATTCGTGCGCTTTCACAAGAAGGCTTTCGGGTTTCCCGTGAAGGCGGCGGAATGACAGTCCACCACACGGATCCGACCAAGCTCGCGTCAGTGGCTCTTGAGTCCGGAGCCGGCATTTCGCATCTGTCCCGGGTAACCCGCAGTCTCGAAGAGACCTACTTTGAAGTCCTGGCCCGGAGCGCATCAGGAGGAAGGGAATGACGACGACCGACTCACCGAGCCAAGCTCACGCTGAGGTAACTCCGGAACAGACCCTCCGCGCTGTAGCAAAGGCCGAGGTTCGCCGTCTTCTCAGCAAGGGCGGCGTCCCCATTCCCGTCATCGTGGCAGGCACATTGGCCCTGACAACCGGGATTCTGACCATGTTCGTCATGAAGTCGCTGGCACCGGAACCCGCCAGGATCATGACCACAACCCCCGTGGAGCTTGGGGCATTCATAGGTGCTCTGGTCCTTTCGGTGGCAGCTGTATTTGCAGTCGGTCGGGACCATGCCGGGCAACTGGGATTGGCACTGTCATTGACACCAAACAGAAGCCGGCTCTTTATGGCCAGGACCATGTCTTGGGTCGCCCTCACTGCGGTCGTTATTGCCATTTGCACAACAGTGCTCGCCGCTCTCGGTTTCGTCTTGTCAGAGGGCAGATTCGCGGGGTCCGGGCTATTGTCCGTGGCTGTGGCCGTCCCAGGCAGTGCGAGCATGGTGCTGATTGCCGTAGCTCTGGCGCATCTCGTGGGCCGCGCCTTCGGCTCGGTGCTGCTCCTCGTGGGAGTCAATCTGCTCCTGCCTCTTGGGGTCTTCGCTGTTGGCACCATGATTCCCGCGCAGGCCGCCGAGGCAGTGGACTTTCTCTTGAACGTAACTCCCACCCCGTTGTTCATACGAGCCGTCGGCGCAACGACGATCGAGGAATTAGGGCCGGGCCACCTGTTGCTGGGCCAATTTGGACTTGTGCTGTGGGCCCTCGTGCTCACGGGATTGGCGCATGCAGTCTTCCGCCGCCGAACAATCTAAGGACTGCGATTGACCGCCTAACCGACCAATACCGACCCGAAGGAGAATTATGGCCAAAATCAAAGACCAGCGCCAGGCGAACGCTGCCTTACGGAGAAAGCCGACTGGGGAAACGGCTTCTACAATTGCGCTCTTCGTCACCATATTGGTCGTCAGTGTTGGACTCGCATTGTGGGCCGACCTGAACATCGTAATCCGGGGGCTCATTGCCATTGTCGCCGGTATCGTGGCCGCCGGTACGACGTTGGCCCTTATCAACCGGAGTCAAGGAGGTAAGAACCGAACGACGGATCCCGTGGACGAATAGGTCTGATTGCAGTTTCGGGAAAGCCTACCCGCTCTTCCTCGCGATGAACTCCCGGATCCAGTCGATGGTCCGTGGGTGGTCCAGGTGAAGGCCGTGGCCCGCGCCGGGTACACGCACCAGCAGGGAACCGGGAATGTGCTTCCGGAGGAGAACGGCGTTGGCCAAGGGCGTGAGTGGGTCCTCGGTTCCGTGGAGGATCAGGGTCGGGGCCTGGATGGACCCGAGTTTGCTCCAAGCATCGTGATCGCGGCTGGCCTTGAAATGCTGCGCCTTGGCCCAAGCCGAGGCGCGGGATGTGAAGAAGGTATGCACGGCCTCCGGATGGTCCGCAGCCCATCCGGAGTCAAAGAACAGCGGAGTCAGTCGTGACAGCTCGCCGCTGACCAGCGCCTCCATCGCTTCGGGAGAAGCCCGCAGAGCCGGATCCGCTGAGCGCCCGCCACTCGTCGCCGCGAGAATCAACGTCCGCACCCGGGACGGGGAATCGATGGCCAGCCACTGCCCGATCCGGCCACCCATGGAATGTCCGTAAACATGGGCGGACGAAACCCCGGCAGCATCCAGCACTGCAACGGCATCCGCAGCAAGCAATCGGGTGGTGTAGCGCTCGGCCTCCCCGCGGCCACTGCGTCCAATCCCCCGGTGATCGAAGCGGATGACGCGGAAAGAGCGGGACAGAAGTTCCGCCGTCGGGCCCCAACCGTCCATGGCGGTCGCCTGGCCGGCGATCAACAACATTGGTTCGCCCCCGCCGGACTCGGTCCACGCGAGTTCGGTACCGTCCGGGGCCGCAGCAAAGTTCACCGTGACACTGTAACTTTGCTGCGGCCCGCCAAACCCCCGAACGCGAACAACGTCACACAGCGGCTACCGTACGTGGACCGATGTCGAAGCCCGGGCCGCCCGGAACCGAGTCGATCAACCGGCGCGTGTAGGGGTGCTGCGGATTTCCGTAGACGGCATCCACCTCGCCGGACTCAACCACCTCGCCGTGGAACAGGACCAGGATTTCGTCACTGACGTGGTGCACCACGTCGAGGTCATGCGAGATGAAGGCCATGGTGAGGTCCAGTTCTTTCCGGAGCCTGCCGATCAGGTTCAGGATCTCTGCCTGCACGGAGAGGTCCAGCGCGGAGGTAATCTCGTCGGCAATGATGAGCTTGGGCTGCACCGCCAAGGCACGGGCAATGGCGATGCGCTGCCGCTGCCCACCGGAGAACTCGTGCGGATAGCGCTCGGCGACCTCGGGATCCAAACGGATCGTCGAGAGCCAGTAGGAGATCTTCTCGCGGTGTTCCTTGGGGTTGGCCCGCAGCGGGTCAATGGCCTCGGCGAGCGTCTGGCCGATGGTCCGCCGCGGGTTCAGGGACGAGTACGGGTCCTGCGGGACCATCTGGACTGCCCGGCGCATGCGCCGCCGTTCAGCCCCGGACATCGCCGAAACGTCGCGTCCGGAGAACGAAATCACACCACTGCTGGGCTTCACCAGACCCACGATCGCCTTGGCCATGGTGGATTTGCCTGAGCCCGATTCGCCCACGATTCCCAGGGTCTTGCCTTGATGGATGCTTGTGTTGACTCCTTTCAGCACGGTGGCTGCGGATCGACCGGAGCCAAACGTAACCCGCACATCGTTCAATTCCAGGACTGGCTGGTTTGTGCTCATTTGACAACCTCCTTGGTGTCACTGCCGGATTCGTCCGCAACCTCGTCCATGGTGAAGTCCGTAGCCCGCACGGTGACGAGTTCGGCCTTGCGTTCGGCGATGGACGGTGTGGCCGCCAGAAGGGCCTTGGTGTAGGGGTGTTTGACCTTGCCGGCCGCGAGTTCCTCGCCAGTGAGGCGCTCCAGAATCTTGCCGCCGTTCATGACTATGACCTTGTCGCACAGCGCCTGGACCACGCCGATGTCGTGCGAGATGAACAGCATGGCGGTTCCCATTTCCCGGTTGATGGTGCGGAACTGCCGGAGCACGTCAGCCTGGACCGTCACATCCAGGGCGGTGGTGGGTTCGTCGGCAATGATGAGCCGCGGGTCCGTGACCAGCGTGGACGCGATCATGGCCCGCTGCAGCATCCCGCCGGACAGTTCGTGCGGGTGCTGCTTCATGCGCTTCTCCGGCTGCGTGATCCGGATGTCGGCCAGTGCCCTGACCATGCGACCGAACGCAGTGCTGCGCGACTGGCCAAGGTGCACGCGGCTGACTTCGGTCAACTGGGATCCGATGCGCAACGCAGGGTTGAAGCTCGTTCCGGGGTCCTGGTACACCAGCCCAATGGACGTGGCCAGCTCACGCGGGTTGTTCTTCTTCAGCAGATTCAAGTCCCCCAGGCGCATGGTCTTTGCATTAACGCCCAGTTCCTCCGGTAACAGGCCGGCGATGGACATCGCAGTCAGGGACTTTCCGGATCCGGACTCGCCAACCAGTCCCACTACTTCGCCCGCGTGGATGCTGAGTGAAACACCCTTGACCAACGGAACGCCCGACGGCGTAGTGACAGTCAGGTTGTCCACCTCAACGAGCGCTTCGGCATCCGCCCGCAGTGAGGCGGGAACCTCGGATGCCTTGCGGAGGCTGCCGAACTTGCGGCCGCCCCGGGGGTCGGTAGCGGCTGCGAGGCCGTCACCGATGAGCATGGCCGACAAGCCGGTGATGGTGATCATGATGGACGGCATCACGGCCTGCAGGGGCTGCGAGTAGATGTTGACCAGGGCCTCGTTGAGGAGGCGGCCGAAGTCGTACTCGGGGTTTTGCACGCCGAGGCCTATGAAGGACAGGCTGGAGAGGTCGATCAACGTTGTCGCGAAGACTGTTGCAGTGAGGACCAGGAGGGGTTCGGCCATGTTGGGCAGCAGGTGCCGGGTGATGATGTGAGGTCCGGAAACTCCGAGCAAGCGGGCCGTGGAGACGTAGTTGCGCTGCGAAATCGAAGCTGCCATGTTCGCCGTCAGGCGCGCGAAGGCCGGGATGCTGGCAATGGAGATGGCCAGCACGGCAGACCACGTTCCTTGGCCCAGGATGGCGGCAATCAACAACGAGAAGATGAGGCTCGGGTACGCAACGGCAGCTTCGATGACCCGGAGGACCGCGATACGGATGCGGCGCGGCGCCAGCCAGACTGCGGTACCGATGGCGATACCCGCGACGACGGCGATCGCAGTGGTTGCCGCCGTCATGAGCAGGGTGAGCCGGGCAGCAACCAAGGACCGGGCCAGCACATCGCGGCCGAAGTCGTCCGTGCCGAGCCAGTGCTCGGCACTGGGTCCTTGGGATGCCTGCGGGGTCAGCTTCTCGGCGGCATCCGTGAGGAACATCGGGGCGATGAGTGCCGTGAGGACCATGGCGGACATCAACACAATGCCGACAATGAGGCCCGTGGTCCAGCGGAACCGTCGGCGGCGAGGGGCGGTCTCAGCCATTGGACTTTCCTCCAAGGGTGCGGGGGTCGATGAGGCCAAGGATGACGTCCACCAGCAGGTTGAGCACGATGGCCAGGAAGCCGAGGACCAGGATGATGCCCTGAATGACCGGGTAGTCCTTGTTGACGATTGCCGTGACGATTTCGCGTCCCAGTCCTGGCCAGTTGAAGACGTTCTCCACGATGATGGCGCCGCCAAGCATGCCGGCCAGGATCAGGCCGGCCAAGGTCAATGCAGTGGTCAGCAGGTTGGGCAGGGCGTGCCGTGCGTAGAGCCGCAGTGCGGGCAAACGCCAGCCCCGGCCGGTGCGCAGGTAGTCCTGCTCCAGCACGGTGGACGTCTCGCGACGGACCACGCGGGCAATCGAGCAGATCGGTGCGATGGAGAGGCCGATCACGGGCAGGATCAGCGAGGTCAGCGAGGCCGCACCAGCTGCCGGAAGAACCTTGAGCATGATGGCGAAGACCACCACCAGCATGGTGGAGACCACGTATTGCGGAACCGCCTGGAAGAAACCCGTGAGCATCCCAAAGGACACGTCCAGCCATTTCTTGCGGCCGCCGCGGGTCAGGATACCCACCAGCATGCCCACGGGAACCGAGACCAGCAGCACCAGGATGATGCCCAGCAACGCAATCTCGGCAGTGAACGGCAACTTTGTGGCGATGATCTGCGAGACCGACGTGCTGTAGGCGAAGGATTCGCCGAGGTCCCCGGTGAACAGTCCGCCAGCGTAGTGGATGAACTGGATGTAGAGCGGATCGTTGAGGCCGAGGCTGTTGCGGATAGCCTCGATCTGTTCGGTGGTTGCGTCGGCTCCCGCCACGGCCACTGCCGGATCGCCCGGGATGAGCGGAACCATGAAGAAGGTCACGACGACGAGCAGGGCTACGGAGAGCAGGACACCGCCGGCGCGGCGAAGGGCGTAGTCGGCCCACGGAGACAGGCTCAGGGCCCTGCCCCGGGGGCCTTCGGCGGCCCCCGGGGTTTGGCTCTCAAGGATCTGGACTTCCTTGGAGAGCATGGTTGGTTCAGTCATCGTGATGCCTTTGCTTACTTGGTGATGCGCATGGTGGCGTAGTCGACAATCCCGGACGGTGCCTGGATGGCGAATCCGGAGCGCTGGGCGACGATCTGCGGCTCACCCACGAACGGAACAATGTCGTTGTCGCTGAGGATGCTCTTCTGTGCCTTGGTGTAGGCATCGCAACGGGCCGATTCGTCAGTGGCGGCCTGTGCCGTGGCGATGTCCGCCAGGATGTCCGCGTTCTCGCCACCGCCGATGTTGCGGCCGCCCTTTTCCGTGGGAACACCGGCAATGCGGGTCAGGGAGGCTGCCACGGTTCCTACGAAGTTGGCATCACCCTGCACGGTCAGGTCCCAGGTCTCCGGCTTGGTCTGGGTCATGGTGGCCCAGGTTCCGTTGTCCACAAGCTGCAGGTCCACGGTTGCTCCGGCGGCGCGGAGTGCTTCCTGGACGTAGGTGCTGCCTGCGCCGTTCGGGCCGATGCTGGTGGTGCCCACCATTTTGAAGGTCTTCCCCGAGAGCACTGCCTTGGCCGCGGCAGCGTCTTCCTTGGTGAGGCTCGAGTTATCCGGCAGGACGCAGGGCACCGTAGGCGCAACGATCGAGTTGTAGGTGATGCCCTTGCCCGCATATGCGGCAGCGTTGAAAGCCTGCTGGTTCATCAGCTGGGCCACGGCCTTGCGGAGTGCGGGATCGGTAAAGGGGCTGCCTTCGCGCTGGTTGAACAGAAGGAAGATGCCGGCAAAAGGCACCGACGTGACGGAGTAATCCTTGTTGCCTTCGAAACGCTGTACGTCGGCGGGCGCGATGTCCGAGACATCCATTTCACCGGTGAGGAGCTGGTTGGCCACCGTGGTCTTGTTGACGCCGGGGAAGAAGCGGACCGTCTTGGCCGGAACACCTTCCAACGGCTTGGAGTACTGCGGCCACGCTTTGTAGTCCTCGCGGAGCGTCATGTCGTAGCTGACACCGTGGCTGGCCTTGGTGAGGGTGTAGGGCCCGGAGAACGCACCCTTGACGGCGCCCTTGGCCAGTCCGTCCAGGTCAGCGAGGCCGGCCGGGCAGATGATGCCTGTCTGCGCCAAGGTCAGGCCGCCGATCAGTTCAGACCACGGCTGCGCAAGCTTGATGTCCACTGTGCCGGCAGCGTCGTCTCCGGTAATCACCGGCTGGCCGGGACCGAAGACGAGCTTGCCGAAGTTGTTCTTGGTGGCGGGATCCGCAAAGTAGCTGAGGGACTTCGCCACGATAGTGGGAGTAATGGGGGTACCGTCGGAGCATGTTGCGTCCTTGCGGATGGTCAACGTGGCGTTGGTGGCAGTGGACTTCCACTCGGTGGCCAGTCCGCCGATGAACTTCCCGTCAGCGTCCCTGCGGACCACGGTGTCGTACAGGAACCGGGCTACCTCGTAGTCGTCCTTGGCGTTGGCCTTGGCTGCGTTGAAGGTAGTGGGATCTGCGTTGAGGGCGGTCCGGATGGTGTCCGTGGACATCGCCCCGCCGGAGGCGTTTCCTGCGGGTGCCTGGCCGCCCGTGGTGCAGCCGGCCAAAAAGAACGCGGCCGCCGTGAGGGATGCCGCTGCGGCCATGAAAGTGGAACGTCCTTGCATAAGGGGTGAACCTCCTGGTCGCCTTCAGGGCTGCCTGGCCGCGGCGGATGCGATGCGCCGGGGAGTGCCGAAACCCGAAGGATTGAACTGCGATAAGTTTCGCGAATGAGAAGAGATTCACACATCGGCTCAACGAAGTCAACGCTTTTTTGTGAGTTCCCCCACACGAGACCTGCGCCACGCCGAGGTTTTACAGCCCGGAAACATCCAGGGCTTGACGGGGTGGGGAAAAAACGCGAAACTTTTCTCATATGTGATTGGCGTCTCAAGGCGGCCAACCCGAACAACCCCGGACCAACCCAAAGGTGGAACACATGGCAACGACTCTCGAGCTCACAGTCCGCAAGGCGCAGTGGACCCGTCCGCCGCGGGAACTGGTCCGCGCCTTCGAAGAATTCCCCGTCGCCAACATCGGAGACGCCATGGAGCGCCTCGGACTGGTGGACGGCAACATCAACCCCGTGTGGGCCGGCGCAAAGTGCGTTGGTTCGGCCCTCACCGTCCTCGGCGCGGCCGGCGACAACGCCGCAGTCATCGAGTCCCTCAACTACATCGAGCCCGGTGACGTAGTAGTCATCAACGGCTTCGGCCACGAACACCGGGCGCTGGTGGGCGAACAGCTCTCCCAGCGCTTCGAGGCCGCCGGTGCTACCGGTGCCGTCATCGACGGCTACATCCGGGACCGTGCCACCATCACCGACATCAAGTTCCCGGTCTTCGCCCGCGGTACCACCCCTGCCGGACCGTTCAAGAACGGCCCCGGAGTCATCGGCGAACCGGTGGCCATCGGCGGCATCGTGTGCGCCGCCGGTGACATCGTCGCCGCAGACGATGACGGCGTCGTCATCATCCCCCAGGCCCGCGCCGCGGAAATCCTGGAGCTGGTCAAGGCTGTCGCGGTCCACGAGGCCGAAATGACCGCCGAGATTACCCGCGAATACAGCTAACCCCTTCTCCCCTCCCCAACAGCGGGACCTAAACTGAGAGAACCACCAATGTCTAGTTCATCGACGGAATCAGTGGAACTGAACACCGCACAGGTAAAGGTCGTCACAGCCGACGGCAAGATGGTGCGCAAGGCGACGATCGCCGGCACCATGGGCTCCTTCGTGGAGTGGTACGACTACGGCATTTACGGGCTCCTGACCACGTACCTTGCCATCAACATCATGGGTTCCAAGGACCTCGGGTCCCTGCTGCTGACCAACGTAGGCTTCCTGGTCAGCTTCCTGGCCCGCCCCTTCGGCAGCGTTATCTGCGGTTATCTGGGCGACAAGCTGGGCCGCAAGAACCTGCTGTCCATGTTGCTGCTCCTCATCTCCGGCGCCACCGCCTGCATCGGCCTCATCCCGTCGTCGTCGGTCATTGGCTGGGCGGCCCCTGCGTTGCTGATTCTCTTCCGCATCCTGCAGGGCTTCTCCGCAGGTGGCGAAGTGGCGGGCGCCATGGCGTTCGTTGGGGAGTATGCGCACAACAAGCACCGCAACTACTCCATGAGCTTCATCGCCGTGGGCTCCTTCTGCGCCCTGCTGTTCGGCAGCGCCTTCTCCGCAACGCTGATCACCACGCTCGGTGACGCCACCATGGAATCCTGGGCCTGGCGCATCCCGTTCCTCTTCGCGCTTCCGCTCGGTTATGTGGGCTACTACATCCGTTCCAAGATGGAAGACACCCCGCATTTCGCGGCACTCCGCGAACGCAACGAAGTTGAACGCAACCCCCTGCGCGCGGTCTTCACGTCCAAGCGCCACCTGAAGGCCATTGCACTGACCATCTTCCTGCCGGCGTTGAACGGCCCCGGCTACTACCTGCTGTTCGCCTACATGCCTACGTACCTGAAGACCCAGCTGGGCTCCGGCAACAACTTCTCCATGGTTCAGGCATTGCTGGTGACAGCCGTCAGCCTGGTCGCCATCATCATCTCCATCCCGCTGATGGCCTGCCTCTCTGACCGCATCGGACGGAAGCCCGTGCTGGCACTGTCCGCAGTCCTCATGGCCCTGGTCTCCTACCCGATGTTCGCCATGATCACCACCGGCAACATGGGCCTGGCCTGCATCGCCACCATCGTCATGGCCATCGCATTCTCCGGCCACGCCGCCGTGGTCCACACGGTCCTGACGGAAATGTTCCCCACCACGGTCCGCTACAGCGCGTACAGCATCGGCTTCAGCCTCAGCACCATCATCTTCGGTGGCAGCGCCCCGCTGATCATGACCGAGATCATCAAGGCCACCAGCAACAGCATGGTTCCGGCCTACGCCTCGATCGGCACGGCCATCATCACCCTGGTTTCGGTGTTCTTCCTGAAGGAAACCAAGGGACAGCCGCTGGCCACCCACTAACAAAACCCGTACGACGGCGGCCTGCCGCCATTGCTGCCAGGCCGCCGTCGTTGGACCATAAAGCACCACACGAAAAACCATTGGGAGTCACCTTGGGCATCAACTCAGTCGCCGTCGTTGCAGACCTCGGCGAAAGCTACGGAAACTACACAATCGGCGACGACGACGCGCTGCTGGGCCTGGTCACGGCCTCCAACATTGCCTGCGGCTTCCACGCCGGCGATCCCCGCGTCATGGACGCCACCGTCAAGGCCTGCGTGGAAAGCGGCATCGAACTGGGCGCACACCCGGGCTATCCGGACCTGGTGGGCTTTGGCCGCCGCCTGATCGAGGCCAGCGAGGAGGAAATCCGCACGGACGTTCTCTACCAGATCGGTGCCCTTGACGCTTTCGCCCGGATCCACGGCGGCAAGATCAGCCACGTTGCCCCGCACGGCCGCATGGGCAGCATCGCCCAGACCGACGCCAAGCACGCGCGTGCCATCACGGACGCCATCAAGGCCTACGACCCTTCCTACATCGTGATCTGCCAGAACGGCCTGCTCGCCGAGGAATCCCGCAAGCGCGGACTCGAGGTTGGCTACGTCTTCCTGGCCGACCGCGGCTACGGCGAGGACGGCATGCCCGTTTCCCGCAACACCGAGGGCGCCCTGCTGCACGACCCCGAGGAAATCGGCCGCCGCGTCGTCCAGGTGGTGACCGAAGGAACGGTTCGCGCCGTCACCGGCAAGGTTGTCCCGCTCGGCCACGATGCCGACGTCGTGCTCCTCCATGGCGACCACCCGCAGGTCCTGGAGAACGGCACCGCCCTCCGCGCCGCGTTGGACAAGGCCGGAGTCAAGGCCACCGGGCTGCAGGAAGTTTTGGCCGAAAAGGCCAGGCTCGCCACCGTCTGACCTACCGCACCAACAAGCCAAGGAACCATGAGCACGCACCCAGAGCCCGGACAGTTGCCGGACATCAAGGCCGTACCGTTCGGTGATTCCGCGCTGATGGTCAGCGCGGCATCCGGCACGGTCGAGGAACGGCAGGCCGGCAGCCGCCGGATCCGTGAAATCCTCCTCGACGTGCGGCCCCATGGCCTGCAGGACGTAGTGGCAGGCGTCGACTCCATCCTGGTGGAGTTCGACTGCCTCGCCGTCGGCCACGCCCAGCTTGCCCAAACCATCAGGCTCGCGGCGGCTGGACGGTTCCACCAGGAAGACGGACAGGCCGACGGCAAGCACTTTGTGATTCCAATGGTGGTCAACGAAGCCTTCGCTCCGGACCTGCCGGATGTGGCCGCGGAGCTGGGCATCAGCCAGGAGGCCGTCCTTGGGCATCTTGAGGATTCGGTGCTCTCGATCAACCTCCTGGCCTCGGCCATGGCACCCATGATGGGCACCGTGCAGTTTCCCGGGCAGGTCAGCCGCTGCAGGGAACCGCGAACCAACGTGGATCCGGGATCGGTGATGGTGGCCGGAACCAACGCCATCATCCAACCCTTCCCCGGACCCACCGGCTGGAAGGTCATTGGGCGCACTCCCCTGACCATCTGCGATATCAGGGAGAATCCGCCCACGTCCTATAAGCCAGGAGACACTGTCCGGTTCAAGGTAGTCCCGGAGTCCGAGTGGGAACGCCTGGAGGGCCACTTCCTGAGGACTGATTCGTACACGATTGAAGGGGCACTCTGATGGTTGAACGCACCGTGACCCTCAAAGTCCGCGAAACTGCCTGGTTGGCCACGTTCCAGGACCTGGGCCGCGAACAGTCAGAAGCCCTTGGTGTCCCTTGCGGCGGTGCGGCCGACCAGCACTCAGCTGCGGTGGCGAACATCCTGGTGGGCAATGACCGGTCCGCTACTGTCCTGGAACTCATGGGCGGCAGGTTCGTTTTCACCACCTCCAAGCCGGTCCTGATCTCCGTCACGGGAGCTCCCGCGGACGTCACAGTCAACGGCAGCGCCGTGGCCCTGTGGCAGCCCGTCTGCGTTCCGGCGAAGGGACGCGTGGTGATCGCGAACGCCCGCGGCGGGATGCGGAACTATTTGGCGTTCAGCGGGACGCTCGTCACCGATCGCTTCATGGGCAGTGCGGCTCCCGAAGCGCGAATGGGCTTTCCGCAGCAGATCGCCGCTGGCCAGCATCTGGAACTCGGGACCACCTATTCAGGTTTCGAGCACCCCTACCTGACGCAGCCGCTGTTCCGTCTCCCGGTACCCGTTCCTTCCTTTGAAGACTCTCTGTGGAACATCGACATTGTGGAGGGTCCGGAAACGGATGCAGCGGAGGGTATCCGGGAATTGCTGGCTTCGCGTGAATACACGGTCACCGCCAAGTCCAACCACGTTGGCCTGCGGCTGGACGGCCCGGTGGTGCATCCCGAGGGACTGGGTGAAATCGTGTCCCACGGTGTACCCATCGGCGCCTTCGAGATCCCGCATGGGGACGAGCTCATCATCCTGGGCAGGTACCGGACCCTGACGGCGGGCTACCCGATTGTCGCTTTCGCTACCAAGGCCTCTTTGCCCATGTTGGGCCAAGCACGACCGGGACAGCGCATGACGTTCCGCTGGGTGACCCAGGAGCAGGCCGTCGCGGATTACCACGAGTCGCAACGCCTGCTCGGTGTCCTTGAATCACGGGTCCAGAGCCTCTTCGGCGCCGTGGACCTGCCGCACCATTCGCGGAGCGCTTCCGTCCGGGTGGCAGCCTGAGCCTCAAGGGGCCAGGAACACTTGACCTTCATGCTTCGCAAATGAGAAACTTTTCGCATATGTGATAGCTATCGCAATACTTTCCACATCTGGAGGAAACGGAACCATGGGACTTCTCGAAGGCAAAGTCGCCGTCATCACCGGCGCGGGAACGGGCATGGGCCGCTCGACGGCGGAACTGCTCGCAGCCGAAGGCGCACAGGTGGTGCTGGTGGGCCGTCGGCTTTCCGTTCTGGAGGAAGTCGCCTCGGTCATCGCGAACGACGGCGGCAAGGTCACCTCACGCGCCGCGGACATCTCATCCAAGGACGACGTCGACGCCCTGGTTGCGTGGGTTTCCGAAAACCTCGGGCCCGTGGACATCCTGGTCAACAACGCCGGGAGCGCCAGCAAGGTCCTCAACGTCCGCTGGATCAGCCAGGAGGAATGGAACGGCGTCCTGGACGTCAACCTCAACGCCGTATACCTCCTGACGCAGGCCGTACTGCCGGGCATGCTCTCCCGGAACACGGGCACCATCATCACGGTGTCCTCGCTCGCAGCGGTCAACCCGAACCTCCTGGGCGGTGCCGCCTACGGTGCAGCAAAGGCCGCGGTCCGGAACTTCATGACCTACCTCCACAACACCTTCCGCAACGAAGGACTCCGTGCCATCACCATCCTTCCCGGCGAAACAGCAACCCCCATCCTGGACAACCGCGCCAGGCCTCCCCGGAGCGAAGAACGCGACGCGATGGTCCAGCCGGAGGACGTGGCCCGCGCCATCCACCTCGTGGCCACGCTGCCGCAGCGCACGGTGGTCCAGGAGCTCGTCATCGCACCAACAGTGCAGCGCGATACCTCCGGAGACATCGAAATCAGCCGCTGGGCTGGCGCTCCCGAACAAGACCTCCCCCAGCGCTAGCAAGCCCATCAACTTTCCCTTCCCAACCAGCCGAAGCAGGACTGCCATGACCCCCGAACCATACACCGCCGTCGCAACCTTCCAGCCTTCCGAGGCCGTGCTGCGGGTCCAGCGGACATCGCTGCGTGTCCAGCAGCCCCAATCCAAAGGCGACCTCGTCTCGCTGGCCATGGGCGAACCGGACTTCGACACACCCGAACAGGTCCGCGCTGCTGCCGCCCGTGCCCTGGAAGAGGGCCACACCCACTACTCGCCGTTGCTCGGCGAGCTGGTGCTTCGCGAGGAGTTGGCTGCCCGTATCGGCCAGCTCCTCGGCGAAGTGGCCAGCCCCGCGGACGTGCTCATCACCCAGGGCGGAACGGCCGGACTGTCCGCTGCGATCCTGGGCATCGTCAATCCCGGTGACAAGGTGGTCATCCCGGACCCCACCTACTCGCTGTATGCCGACCTGGTCAGCATGGCCGGCGGCACCACTGTTGCTGTTCCGTTGGCCGATGACCTCCACTGGGACCTTGATGCCCTGGCATCCGCGCTGCAGGGCGCAAAGATGTTCGTCTTCTGCAACCCCTCCAACCCCACCGGCATTGTCCACTCGCGCCAGGAACTCGAAGCCCTCGCAGAGATGGTTGCCGGAACGGACACCCTGGTCCTCTCCGACGAGGCCTACAGCGACCTCGTCTACACCGAGGAACCCTTCACCTCCGCCCTGGAAATTCTGGGCCTGGCAGGCAGGACCATCTACTGCCAGACGTTCTCCAAGAGCTACGCCATGACCGGCTGGCGCGTCGGCTACCTGTGGGGACCCTCCGATGTCATCGCCTCCGCAGCGCGTGTACACAACACCTTCAACGGTTCCATGAACACCGCCGTGCAGCTGGCGGCGCTGACCGCACTCAAGACCTGCGGTCCTGACATCAAGCGCATGCACGCCTCCTACGCCGAACGCCGCCAACTGATGTTCGACGGCCTCAGCAAGATCCCCGGCCTCACGGTCAGCTCCCCCGAAGGCGCCTTCTACCTCTTCCCCAAGTACGACGTAGACCTCCCCGCCGCCCAGATGGTGGCCCACCTGCGCGAATTCGGCGTCGCTGTGCGTCCGGGCAGCGAGTTCGGGCGCAACGGCGAACACCACCTGCGGCTTTCCTACGCCGCCAGCGCGGAGGCGATCGTTGCCGGCGTTGAACGTCTTGCTGCAGGCCTCGCGGCCCTCAGGCAGGACGCGTGACCCTGCTCGACCCACCGGCAGGGCTGCGCGTTGACATGCAGCGAAACCGGATGCTCTTGGTTTACGCGGCCGGCCGGCTCTTCGGAGCCGGCCGCTCGGCTACCATGTCGCAAATCGCCGCGGAGGCAGGAATCTCCACGGCCACCGCCTACCGGCACTTCGCTTCAGTGGAGGATGCTTTGGCGGCCTACCGGTTCGAGGTTGGCCGTGAACTGCTGGAGTTCAGCAGAACCCAGACTTCGGCAGGCCTCGAGTTGCTGGAAGCCGTGTGCGCCAAATGGGTGCATCTTGTGGTCCAGCACGGCGAGTCCATGATCCATACGCGGTCCGCCGAGGGCTATCTGGCCCGCGTCAAGGCGGGCGCGTACTACCTGACAGTCCAGGCCGACGCCCTCGCCGTGCCCCTGCGGGAAGCCTGCCGGGAACTCGGGATCGAGCACCCAGGGGACGAGGCGCTCTTCCTGTGGAACGGCTTCTTCGACCCCCGCGAAATCAACGATCTCATCCAGAGCCTGCAGCTCACGGCCGAGCAGGCCTCCGCCCGATTGGTCAGGACCTTCACGGCCGCCCTGACAGGGTGGTCCGCTTCCAGGACCTAAGCTTGAAGAGACGAAAGGGTGCCCATCAATGCGTAGCGACACACAGCGCAACCGCCGACAACTGGTCAAGGCAGCGGGTCAGCTTTTCGCGTCCCGCCGCGGTCCCATCAGCATGACAGACGTCGCCAAGCATGCCGAAATATCCACGGCCACCGCTTACCGGCACTTTCCTTCAGTCGAGGACATCCTGGCCGAGTACCGCTTTGGCGTTGGTGAGAAACTGCGCGACTACAGCCTCAAGCAGCAGGAGCTGACCGGCGTCGAACTTTTGACCGCCGTGAGCCGCAAGTGGGTGGACCTGGTCACCCGACATGGCGGCGCCATGCTGTACACCCGTTCCGGCGAGGGCTACTTAGCCCGCCTGCGTTCCGGCGCGTTCTACCTGACTGTGCAGGCCGATGCCTTGGAGCGCCCGCTGCGCGAAGCATGCGAGGAATTGGGCCTGCCGCCGATCGGCGACGAGGCAATGTTCCTGTGGAATATCCTGTTCGACCCCCGCGAAATCCTGGACCTCATCAACACTGTGGGGCTCACCAAGGACCAGGCCACCGCGCGGCTGATTGCTGCGTTGAAGGGTGCCTTGGCGGGCTGGAGTGCGGACCGCGGACAGGCCTGAATTTCCCGTATCACCAAAAAAGCCGGACCTGTGGGCCCGGCTTTTCACTGCCTACAGGGCCACTGGCCTGATCAGTTCGCGGATTCGCTCGGCTGGCAGTGATGTCAAAGCTGCGATGCGGAAGACGTCCATGTGCCCGGCTTCCAGGCATTGCAGGACGTCGCTGCGGAGGCTCTCCACGCTTTGCTCCTTGTCCTTGAGAGCGGCCTCGAGTTGCTTCGCGACGGCGGCAAGCCCGGAAAGGTGCCATTCCTGCGGCGCCCCGGAGAAGTGGAGGTCTTGGTACGCCCCGCCGAGCCTCTTGACGTCCGCGGCCCGGATGCCGACAACCGCAGAAACGGCAGCCAGGGAAACCTTGTCCGCCAGCGCCGCGGCAATGGCCTCGTTCCGGCGGCCCAGGAGTGTACGGATATGGCTGTCGATGCGGGCACGGGGCACCCTGGACCCGGCGAGACGCAGTTCAAGGGACGTCAGCCGGGGCTGGTGGGGCGTTGCTCGCCTGCGCGGCCGCGCCTCAGCTACGTAGGTCACGGTGCGTGAGGCCCTGGACCAGGTGCCAGACAACCGCTTCATTCCGGTGCGTCGGCATAATGCTGCCTTCAAGCACCTGCAGGCTTGGGCCTACTTGGCCTACGGGAGTCCACAGGCCACTGACCGGGCAATGGCTTCCGGTTCCGGCGACGTACCGGCACCGGTGCTGGTGGCCAACTGAATGTTCTCCAACGATGCGACGCATCACATGCCTCCGGGGATTGGGGAGTTTGCTCGGAAACTCGGGGAAATCTGATGGATTAAGCGTATGTCGCACGTCACTCAAAGGCAAGAAACTTTTCTCATTTGTTTAAGTTTTCTCATGGTTGCCCGGAGGGCTGGGCGGTCCCGGGACCATAGGCGCCCACTGTGGGCCAATAGCTTTCACATATGGAAAAGCCCTTGACTGGAGCGCCCTGCGTCTGCGAATCTTTTCTCAAATATGATTTTTTGGATCATCCGTCTGCAACGGCGCGACCGGAAGGAACTTCCTCATGACCACTGCTCCCCACCCACCTATGGTTGTCATGGGCGTCTCCGGATGCGGCAAATCCACTGTCGGCTCACTGCTCGGCGAGCGGCTCGGCATGGTGTTCCAGGATGGCGACCACCTGCACCCCGCCGCCAACAAGACCAAGATGGGGGCCGGCATCCCGTTGGATGATGCGGACAGGAAACCATGGCTTGAAGAAATCGGCCGGGTACTTCGGGATTCTTCGGATGCGGGCACTCCGATGATCATCGCCTGCTCCGCCTTGAAGCGCAGTTACCGGGACCTGCTGCGGCAGCACGCTCCCGGCGTCGTTTTCGTCCACCTCAACGGCGACCGCGCGACCCTCCTGGCCCGCATGAATGCCCGCGACCACGAGTTCATGCCCTCCAGCCTCCTGGACTCGCAGCTCAGCACCCTCGAACCACTTGAACACGATGAGCAGCACGTGCTCGCAGACATCACACTCGCCCCCAGCGCCTTGGTTGATGCCATCTGCGATCGACTCTCCGTGCTCACGCTGCCGGTTGGGGCTAGCGTTGAGGGATGACCTCTGAGTACAGGTACGACGTCGATGTGCTGCACCTTTTGATCTCACCCGCGCACGCCTACTTCGGGCGGGCGCGGGAAGGAGCAGCCGACGTCCCCACTCTTGATGCCGCGACGGCGGAACTCGTTGCCGGGAAAGGTATCGTAGGCGACCGTTTCTTCGGCAAGGCCGCCCACATGGACGCAGCGGTGACGGTGTTCGCCGTCGAAGCGCTGGAGGCAATCGCAGCAGAACTCGACGCCGGCCCGTTCGATCCGCTGCTGACCCGCCGGAACGTGGTGATCCGCGGCGCCGAGCTTGCTCCGCTGCTGGGCCACGAGTTCGTCCTTGAATCGGGCGGCGATTCCGTGACTTTGAAGGCCGGACGCCCAGCCCATCCCTGCGCCTGGATGGACCAGATGCTCGCGCCGGGAGCCCACAAGGCCATGCGGGGACGGGGTGGCGTTCGCTGCCAGGTAATCTCCGGCGGGCTGCTCCACCGCGGGCCGGCCGTGCTGGTGAGCCCGGTTGTCCTCGACCCCGCGCGGGCCGGCGAGGCGACGGTGCTAAGGCCGTCGAGGCTGCCGTAGCCGGGCATCGGTCGCCCTAAGCCGTCATCCTTCGCCCTTGCCCGCGTGAATCCCGCATCAGGCAGGCGTGTACCGCCACGACCAACTTTGCGCCGGCCCCCGACGCCGACACCAATCCCACATCCGACACGCGTGTACCGCCGCGACCCACTTCCAGCCGCCACCTGACCCCGACACCAATCCCGCCTCCGGGACGCGTGTACCGCCACGACCTACTTTGGACCGGCCCCCGACGCCGACACCAATCCCACATCCGAAACACGTGTACCGCCGCGACCCACTTTGGGCTGACGACGCCCTTAATTCAACCCAATAAGGTTGGATAGAAGAGACTCGGGCGGCAAAGTAGGTCGCAGCGGCACGCCGGCCGCGGCGGAAAACGGTTGGCCGACGCTGGGTCCGGCTGCAAAGTGGGTCGTGAAGGCCCGCCAGCTGCGGCGGAAAACGGTTGGCCGACGCTGTGTCCGGCTTCAAAGTGGGTCGTGGCGGCACGCCGGCAGCAACTCTCACCGGAAGTTGCGACCAGGCTCTGTCTCATTCGGGTGGCCAACTTCGACCCTTTCAATCAGCACTCGCCCCGACCCCTTG
Organism: Paenarthrobacter sp. NPDC089988; assembly: GCF_044748465.1. Taxonomy (NCBI): domain Bacteria; kingdom Bacillati; phylum Actinomycetota; class Actinomycetes; order Micrococcales; family Micrococcaceae; genus Paenarthrobacter; species Paenarthrobacter sp. NPDC089988. The sequence goes on along the minus strand of NZ_JBIVGD010000021.1, from coordinate 12,782 downwards.
CCCTTCTTGGCTGGCTTTACCACCGCGTACCAGATGCGGCCACTATGGGTGAACTTGTACTGATACCGCGCGTATTCCGACCCTTGGTACGTCAGGCTCTGAAACCTGCCCCGCAGGATGTAGCAAAGTCCCGGCTGTTCCAAACCTGGCGTGTTTGTCAGGTAGTCCCATGCATCAGTCAGAGCATTGCGGGCGGTGGCTCTGGCGTCCTGCCATCCTTTCTCCGCCTCACGGGTGATGAATTCAAGAACGTAATCTGTGCTTTTCCCCGGCCGTGCAACGCCGTCAGTCTTCTTCGACAAGCTACGGCCCCTCGACCACAACGGGCCGGTCGAAATAAACCAGGTCCACATTGCCAACGGGGATTCCCTCCGCCACGGCCGAGGCAGTTGCCTCCCAAGCTGAAATCACCACGCCCAACCGGCCAAAAAAGCCGACGGCCGCACAGCCTCTGGCCACGTCCACAACCTCCGCAGCGAATTCCTCCTGCTCTTCACGGGAGAGGAAAGTCAGCCAGGGGAACGGGAGGCGAAGCCGGGTCATGAAGTCCCCTTCGCCGAGCGAAGCAGCGATAAGGGCTGAAGCCAGTTGCAGGCCTTGTCGATCATTGCGATGATCGCTTGCCTTGGAAACAATGAGGTCTTCCTTGCCGCGGCGGGTCACCACAATGTCACCCTCATCGATGTGCGACAAGACCTCCTTCGGCTCGCGAAGGAGTTGTGTGAAGGTGGCGGTGGTAGTCATGGAGGATAGTTTATCTGATAAACATCAGATAAACATCCTAAGGGGAAGCGATCAGCACCGTGAACCCGGCGCCTCAAGAACGTCAGGAGGGCTCGCGCATCCTCCGCTCAGCCTCGGCAATCACCTTTTCCTGGTTGGCCAGCAGCCACGTTTCGGCTCCTTGCGAGTCCGTAAAAGGCTCCGTGATCCTGCGCGTCCCGGCTTTGCTCCATGATGAAGCGCCACATCAGCCCTGGCGGAATACCCAACAGTTCCACACTGGAACCCTTCAGCAAGGTCTGTCCAACAACGCGTTCGCTTCCCAGCTTCGAGGCAATGGCCAACCAGGTGGGCAGGTGGTTGACACCTTGTTGGGCGCCTTCGCCCCGGCCCTCTTTGTCAGCTTCAACCAGGCGGGCCCAGTCGAGAATCGAGGGCCCTCCATTGACATGATCCAGACGTCGGATCAGCCTGCGGACGGCGGAGTCAGTGATCTTCCCGCCAGGCCCCTCCGGAGTGTGGCACATGTGCTCGCGGATGAGGGGCAATATGATTCCCTCATAACGCCGGGGTGCGCCGATCTGGCGGAGGAACTGCTTCGCGGGCTCAACACCTGTGACGTTGTGGCCATTCGATGTGATCCTGCCGCTGTCAGAAATCCTGGTTGATATGGCTTTCCCAAAATCATGGGTGATGGCAGCCAAGACCAAGATGGCAGTCTCATCCGAATCCAGCCCGTCCCGGCGTGCGATACGTGCCGCCTGATCGCCAGCGAGCCCAAGATGAACATTGACATCCCCCTCTGGGTGCCATCCAGCATCCTGCGGAACACCCCTAGTTGCCGCGAGCCCTGGAAAATGGGCTTCCCAACCAGTGGCCTGGAGAGTCTCCAGGGCACGGGAGATATGAGTTCCCTTGGCGGAAAGCTTGAAGAACTCTCCCCAGATCCGCGACGCAGGCAGGTCACGGAAAGCCGGGAAAAGTTGGGCGCAGACCGTGGCGGTCTCCGGGGCCAACTGAAAGCCGAAACGGCCGCTCAGTTGGACTGCCCGGAGCACACGCAACGGATCTTCGGAGAACGCACTGCTTGTGTGCCGGAGGATTCCTGCCTCCAGATCGGCCCGGCCTCCATGCGGATCGACCAGGTGCCCGGTCGTGGCATTCCAGCCCATCGCATTGATGGTGAAGTCCCTGCGGGCGAACGCTTCCGCTTCGGAATTCCGGGCCGACAACGAAACGTCGAAGGCCTGCCCGTTCAGCGCAACGTTCACGATGCCGAAGTGTTGGCCCATTTCCATGGCCTGCCCCGGCAAGGCAGCCAAGACATTGGCCGCCGATAGGCCGTACACCTCAATGTCGATGTCCTTCGATGCCACCGACCCGCCGCCGCCGAGCGTCAGCAACGCATCCCGGACCGACCCACCGACCACCAGGGATCGACCACCAGCGGCATCCAGGGCTTCAAGGACTGTTTTGGCTTCGGGAGTGAGCTGAACCAGCTCAGGGATCGTAGTGATGATAGTTCTCGGTTCCGTAGGAGATCTTGCTTGGCTAAAGGGCTCGTACTGACTTTCTACCCCAAGTGAAGCCGCTGTGGCCGTAAGCCCGTCAGAGGTGCGTACCGCCACGACCTACTTTGGACCGGCCCCCGACGCCGACACCAATCCCACATCCGAAACACGTGTACCGCCACGACCCACTTTGGGCCGACGCAGCCCTTAGTTCAACCCAAACCAGTTGGATAGCGCTGCCTCGGGCGTCAAAGTGGGTCGTGGCAGCACCCCGGCCGCGGCGGAAAACGGTTGGCCGACGCTGTGTCCGGCGGCAAAGTAGGTCGCGAAGGCACGCCGGCCGCGGCGGAAAACGGTTGGCCGACGCTGTGTCCGGCTTCAAAGTAGGTCGTGGCGGCACGCCGGCCGCGGCGCGGAGAAGGACCGGGAGGCACGGTCCGGCAACCAAGCGGGCGATCGGCAGCAAACGGCAGCCCTCAAACCTCTGCAGCGGGGGCCGCGAACTGGGCTTCGTACAGCCTGGAATACGCGCCACCCGCAGAAAGCAGCTCAGCGTGGGTCCCTTGCTCCACGATCTGCCCGGCTTCCATCACCAGGATGAGGTCGGCATCCCGAATGGTGGAGAGCCGGTGGGCGATCACAAAGCTGGTGCGGTCCGAGCGGAGGGCACTCATGGCCTTCTGGACCAGGACCTCGGTCCGGGTATCCACTGAGCTGGTGGCCTCGTCCAGGATCAGCACCGAAGGACGGGACAGGAAGGCCCGGGCGATGGTGAGGAGCTGCTTCTCGCCAGCGGAGACGTTGCTGCCCTCGTCGTCCAGGACGGTGTCATAGCCCTCCGGGAGCGAGCGCACAAAGCGGTCAACATAGGTGGCCTGTGCAGCTTCCACGATCGAGGACTCCGAAGCATCCGGCCGTCCGTAAGCGATGTTGTCCCGGATGGTCCCGCCGAAGAGCCACGTGTCCTGGAGGACCATGCCCATCCGCGAGCGCAGTTCCTGCCGGGACATGGTGGAGATGTCCACGCCGTCCAAGGTGATCCGGCCGCCGTCGAGCTCGTAGAACCGCATCATGAGGTTCACCAGCGTGGTCTTGCCCGCGCCGGTGGGCCCAACAATGGCGATGCTCTGACCGGGCTCGGCCACCAGGTCCAGGTCCTTGATGAGCGGCTTGTCCGGTGAGTAGCTGAAGGAAACGTTCTCGAACACGAGCCGGCCCCGTCCCCCCACAGGATCAGAACCAACAGGCTCCGGAGACTCTTCCTCCTCATCCAGCAAATCGAACACCCGCTCCGCCGAGGCAACGCCGGATTGCAGCATGTTCGCCATGGATCCGAGCTGCGCCAGGGGCATGGTGAACTGGCGCGAGTACTGGATGAAGGCCTGGACGTCACCAAGCTGCATGGCACCGGAGGCGACCTGGAGGCCGCCCACCACGGCGATGCCCACGTACACCAGGTTCCCGATGAAGGTCATGGCCGGCATGATGAGGCCGCTGACGAACTGTGCCCCGAAGCTAGCCTGGTACAGCTCGGCGTTCTTGGCCCGGAAGCGTTCCTGCACCTCGTTCTGCCGGCCGAAGACCTTCACCAAGGCGTGCCCGGTGTAGGTCTCCTCGATCTGCCCGTTAAGCTCGCCGGTGTTCTTCCATTGGGCAACGAAGAGCTTCTGCGAACGCTTGGCAATCAGCACCGTGGTCCCCAAAGTCAACGGAACGGTCACCAGGGCGATCAGTGCCAGCAGCGGCGAGAGGATGAACATCATCACCAGCACACCCAGCACCGTCAGGAGGGAGGAGACCACCTGGCTGATGGATTGCTGGAGACTCTGGGAGATGTTGTCGACGTCGTTGGTGACCCGGCTGAGCAGCTCACCGCGCTGGATGGAGTCGAAGTAGCGCAGGGGCAGCCGGTGGATTTTGGCTTCGATCCGTTCGCGCAGGCGATAGACGGTCCGCTGCACGACGCCGTTGAGCACATAGGCCTGCATCCAACCGAACGCGGCGGCCAGCACATACAGCGCGAGCGCCCACAGCAGCACCGAGGACAGGGCCGCGAAGTCGATCCCAACCCCTGGTGTCAGGGTCATGGCACTGAGCATGTCGGCTTTCGCGTTGTCACCGGAGGCACGCAAACCCGCAATGACCTGATCCTTGGTGACCCCCGCGGGCAGTTGTTTGGAGACGACGCCGGCAAAGATCAGGTTGGTGCCTTCGCCCAGGAGCCGTGGGCCAATGACGTTCAACGCCACGCTGGCCACGGCAAAGATCACCACGATGGTCAGCCACATGCGTTCGGGCTGCAGCGTACCCAGCAACCGGCGGGCTGAGGCACCAAAGTTGGAGGCCTTCTCGGCGGGAACGTTCATCCCGGCGAAGGGTCCGCCCCTGCCCGGACCCATGGGAGGCCGCTGCGGGCCACGTGTCATGGTGCTCATGCTGCCTCCTCCGCTGCGAGCTGGGAAGAAACGATCTCCCGGTAGGTTTCGGAAGTCTCCAACAACTCTTCGTGCGTTCCCTGCCCAACGATCCTGCCGTCGTCGAGCACCAGGATCTGGTCCGCGTCCGCGATGCTGGAGACACGCTGGGCAATGATCACCAGGGTGGCACCGCTGGTGTGCTGCTTGAGGGCCTGGCGGAGCCGGGCATCCGTGGCGGTGTCCAGGGAGGAGAACGAGTCGTCGAAGATGTACAGCTCAGGGCGTTTCACCAAGGCCCGTGCGATGGCCAGGCGTTGGCGCTGACCACCGGAGACGTTGGTTCCGCCTTGGGAGATGGGAGCGTCCAGACCACCCTCCATCTGCTCCACAAAATCGCGGGCTTGGGCCACGGAGAGGGCCTGCCAGAGTTCATCGTCCGTGGCATCCGGTTTGCCGTACAGGAGGTTGCTGCGCACGGTCCCGGAGAAGAGGTAGGGCTTCTGCGGGACCAGGCCGATGTGCCCCCACAGCAGGTCCGGGTGCAGCTCGCGGATGTCCACGCCGTCCATGCGCACAGAACCGGAGGTCACGTCGAACAGCCGCGGCATCAGGTTCACCAGCGTGGTCTTTCCGGCTCCGGTGCTGCCGATGATCGCGGTGGTCCGGCCAGCCAACGCCGTGAAGGACACCCCGCTCAGGACCGGCTGCTCGGCACCCGGGTAGGCGAATCCGACGTCGTGCATTTCCAGTTGCCCGCTGCGGCGGCCGGTGAGGGAAACAGGGTTCGACGGCGGCAGGACACTTGAGTCGGTGTCCAGCACTTCGCCGATGCGGTCGGCGGAGACGGAGGCGCGCGGGATCATGACTGCCATGAAGGTTGCCATCATGACGGACATAAGGATCTGCATGAGGTAGCTCAGGAACGCGATCAACGTGCCCACTTGCATGGAGCCGTCCTCGATCCTGAAGGACCCGAACCAGATCACAGCAACGCTGGAAACGTTCATCACCAACATGACCACGGGGAACATGAGGCTCATCAAACGGCCGGCCCGCAGCGCAACGTCCGTGACGTCGTCGTTCGCTTTCCCAAACCGGGCCGACTCCATGTCTTCCCGCACGAACGCCCGCACCACTCGGATACCGGTGAGCTGCTCGCGGAGGACGCGGTTCACGGCGTCGATCCGGATCTGCATCTTGCGGAACAGCGGAACCATGCGCGTCACGATCAGGCCGACGCAGACAAGCAGCACCGGCACGCACACGGCAATCAGCCAGGACAACTGCGCGTCCTGACGAACGGCCATGATCACGCCGCCGATGCTCAGCATCGGGGCCGCGACCATGAGCGTGCAGGACATCAATACCAGTTGCTGGACTTGTTGAACGTCGTTGGTGGACCGCGTGATCAGCGATGCTGCACCGAACCGGGTGACCTCCTGCTCGGAGAATTCACCCACGCGGCTGAAGATCGCGTCCCGGACATCGCGTCCCATGCTCATGGCCGCCTTGGCTCCGAAGTAGACGGCCACAACAGCGCAGGCGATCTGCAGCAGGGTGATGAGGAGCATGAGTCCGCCCATGCGAAGGATGTAGCCGGTATCCCCCACGGCCACGCCGTTGTCGATGATGTCCGCGTTGAGCGTCGGCAGGTACAGCGAGGCGATCGACTGCGCGAGTTGGAAAACGACGACGGCGATCAGCAGCCTCTGGTGGGGCCGCAGAAATCGAACCAGAACCTTCCACAGCATGGGGTCTCCGAGCTTCAAGGGAGTGAACCGAAGGCCAGTTTACGTCTGGTTGCTGTGGGCAACTAGGGGAATTCAGTAGGCTGGAATGGTTCCACCCCAGAACCGCTATGAAGGGACCGAAGTCTTGGCTTACATCACCGTCGGAAACGAAAACAGCACTGAGATTGAGCTCTATTACGAGGATCACGGGTCGGGACAGGCAGTGGTGCTGATCCACGGCTACCCGCTGGATGGTTCATCCTGGGAGAAGCAGACCGCCGCACTTCTGGACGCAGGCTACCGGGTCATCACCTACGACCGCCGCGGCTTCGGCAAGTCCAGCAAGCCCACGGTTGGCTACGACTACGACACGTTCGCCGCGGACCTCAAGGCCGTCCTGGAAACCCTTGACCTGAACGACGCCGTGCTGGTGGGCTTCTCCATGGGCACTGGCGAGGTTGCCCGGTACATCGCCACGTATGGTTCCGGCCGCGTTGCCAAGGCCGTGTTCCTCGGCTCGCTGGAACCCTTCCTGTTGAAGACGGACGACAACCCGGACGGCGTTCCGCAGGACATCTTCGATGGCCTGGCCCAGGCCGTGAAGGCCGACCGTTACGCCTTCTTCACCGAGTTCTTCAAGAACTTCTACAACAGCGATACCTTCCTGGGCACCGAGCGCCTGAGCCAGGAATCCGTTGACGCGAGCTGGAACCTGGCCTCCCAGTCCGGCGCCTTTGCTTCGGTCGCCGCCCAGCCCACCTGGGTGACGGACTTCCGGGCGGACATCCCCAAGATCGATGTTCCCGCGCTGATCGTCCATGGCACGGCGGACAACATCCTGCCCATCGACGCCACGGGCCGCCGGTTCAAGGATGCCCTGCCCAGTGCCGAGTACCTGGAGATCGAGGGCGCACCGCACGGCCTCCTCTGGACACACGGAGCAGAGATCAACGAGGCCCTGCTGGGCTTCCTGAAGAAGTAACGCCCCGCATGGAAGAAGCCCCCGAAGCTGCTGCTTCGGGGGCTTCTTGCCTACTTCTTGAGCCGGAGTTTGCGCGCCTTCTTTCCGCTGCGCAGGTACTCCTTTTCGGACGCCTCGGCCGCTGCCCGTTCGGCTTCGTGGAGCAGCCCGTACGTGAAGGCTGCGTTGCCCGCGTGCTCAGCGGAGCCCAGTTTCAGAAGCTCAGCGCGGGCGACGGCACTGTCCTGGTGCTCGCCCAGGACAGTTTGAACGTTGTGGGCGGCATCGGAAAGTTTTGCTGCCCGCTTGCCCTGGATGCTTTCGACGGCGGCCGCCGCGAACCGCAGCTTCTTTGCCGCCTTCCGGACGTCATGGAACGCCTTGTCACGAGCAGGCCCGACGGCGGCGCCCACTGCTGCGTCGTGACGCTTGGCAAGGCGCTTACTCGCCTTGGTCACGAGTTTCCGGGTCGCTTTCCTCGCACCGGGAGTCGGCGTCGTGGCAACAGGCGGCGTATCGAGGAATGCCTCGAGCTCATCGAGCAGCCGGAAGTAGCGTGGGCTGTTGAGCCGCGAATGGATGGCCGCGAGCGCGGTGTCCTTCCGTACCTTCATTCGCTCATCCAGCTCATGTTGCAATGGGCCAAACACCAGTTTCCCCGGCAGCTCGTCGAGGGAGTTCCGTAGCCGCTCGTGCATGACCTCCGCATCCCTGTACCTGCCCAGGGTCTTGGCGAGGGACTGCAAACCCAATTCAAGTTCCGTTACCGGATGGGCCTTGAACAGTTTGCGGTAACTATGGAGCACGGACCTGATACGTCGGGTGAGCGAGCGCATTTGGTGGACGGAGTCATCGCGATCGAAGCGTACGTGTGCGTCCTCGAGGAGCATCTTGGCTACTTGCTGGTCAAGGTAATCCAGCACGGGAACCGCGGCGGGTCCCTTGCGGTGGGGAGTCCCGCGGTCACTCCCCCTGGCCTGCGGCCACAAATCGCCAAGGGCTGTGGCCAGTTTGGATGTCCGTTCGCTGGGGTTCGCCCCGGACTTCGCCAGGACGTCAGCGGCGGCGTCAAGGACTGATTCGCCTGCGGCGTCGTCACTGCCGTTCAGCTCGATTTCCCATTCCCGCCAGCTATGTGCGTGGCCGTCGCCGAGCGAAACCAGCGCCTGTACGTGGTCGTCGACGAACTCGGCAATCCTATGGCCGTCCTGTTGGTACAGGGGGTAGCTGGTGCGTTCCGTGGTGAGCGTGGCGATCGGGGCAACGGCGTGGCCGCGCGTGTACGCGAGGACCCTGGCCAGGAGCTCTTCGGGTACAGTCTCAGGCTGCCCCAGCGGTGCGTGGATTTCGGTGCGCCTGCCCGGGCTGAGCGGCAACTTGAGGTGCCAACCCGCATCCGGCCCACCGGTCCGTCGTCGCAGGGTTATCCTGCGGGCTGCCAAAGCCAGGCCCTGTGTATCGAAGTAGACGGCCTCCAAGGTGTGGGTGGCGGGTTCGCCCACGTGGGAGACACCCTTGATCTTGTCGAGTTTGGGGAGGGGGGTTGAGTCCTCCGCGTCGAATTTCTGCTCTACTTCCACGTTGGTGGGCTTGGCCATGGCTGCGGGTCCTTCAGGCTGGGGTCGGTCCTGTTTTTGGAGCCCACAAAGGCCGGCCCGTTCGCTTGGCCGGCCTTTGTGGGGACTGCGGGTTAAACCAATGCTCCTCCGCCTTCGTCCACATCGCCACCGGTAACGGTGCCCCGCCATGCTCCGGTTTCGTGTCCTTGGGCTTCGATGAATTTCTTGAACTTGTCCAAGTCCGCGCCAACCCGGAGGCTGTCCGCCCCGACGGCGGAGCCGGCCTTCTCGGCGAGGCCTTCCGGCTCCCACTCGATCTCCACATTCACCCGGGTCCGGCCCGTGTCCAGCGGTTCGAACGTCACAGATCCGGCGTTGCGGGGACCGTCGACGCTTGCCCAACTCACCAGGGAATCCGGGACCTGCTCAATGATCTGCGCGTTGTAATCACGCTTGACGCCGCCAATGTTGGTGGAGAAATGGAGCGCCGTCTCATCGATCTGCTGGACGGCCTCCACCCCGTTCATGAACTCCGGAAAGCTCTCGAACTGGGTCCACTGGTTGTAGGCAACAGAAACGGGGACGTCTACTTCTACTGATTTGTTTACGGTAGCCATGAATTGTTTCTCCTTCAGTGCTGTGGTGCATGTCCGCGGGCACGCTTGTTGCCCTCGTTCGGACAGCTAGCCTGCGTTGAAGTCCTCTTCATCGTCATCGTTCGGGGATTGGTCCTGCGGAAGGTTGTTCCCGCTGCCGTCGGGCAGGTCGCCGTCCGGCTCCAGGTTCTGCTCTTCGCGGGACTGCTCGTCGACCCCGCCGAAGCGGCCCGCTCCCGGCTCTCCCGCGCTGTCCGAGTCTTCCGGATCGAGGTGGCTCAGGTTGGGAGCGCCCGTGGCGTACGTTTCGCCGTCGGGGCTGTCCTGGCTCAGGCCGGCCTCGCTGAGGTCTTCTTCCACGCGGGGCTGCGCCTGGCTGCCTCCGGCTTCCTGCTCTGCTGTCGGCGTACCGTAGCCTCCAACTTCCTCGTCGGGTGTCGGATTCTGCGTGTCCATGAGACCTGTCCTTTCCATGTGGTTGAACACTTGATGGAACACTTCGAATTTATAAGGGTGCTTAGCTTCATGTCCACCGTTTACAGTAAATACTCAGCAAACTTATTATTTTGGCTCTTGAGGCACTATCGTGTGAGCTCGGATTCGTCGGATGCTGAGGATGACAGGGCTTTTACTTCATCGGGGGCAGATTCAAGCTGCTTCACCGTGTCGTCTGCAGCGGTGGTGCCGGCTGCCGCCGTCGTACGTTCCTTGATCCGCAAGTCCACAGCCAAGGCAGTGGTCCGCACGGCGGATACCGGGTCTTTCAGCGGACCTTCAGCGCTTGGCTGGTGGGAGGCTGCGCTCAGGTCGAAAGCGCTCCGGCCACCGTTGCCAGGGCGAGGAGAATCACGGCGAGATGCCACCGAAAACGGTTCACGAAGGCTGCGGAAGCTCGCATCCACCCTGCGGATCCAGGCCTGTGTAATTCAATGGCCCGGCCACAATGTTCAGGGCGATCGTGGCAAATTGTGAGCACTGGGCCGGGGGTGTGCTGTAGTAGCCACGCTGCCCCGCGGCTACCGCGCCAATAACCAGCCACACAACAACGATCAGCCCGATAATTGAACCGATACGCATTTTTCCTCAATTGCTTCGGGGACTTTCCGCACAGGGCGGAATCGGGAACGGCCGCGGGCAATATGTCCTTGCCCGCGGCCGCCAAGCCCGATCAGTCCGTCGGATTGGTTTCAGTCGTCAAACCGCGGTCATCCGCAGTCTGGTCATCCTTTTCTTCAGCCGGCCCGGGCGGGTCCGCCGACTTGCTCTCCCCAACATCGGCGGCATCATCCGAGTCCCTGCCGGACTCGGCGCCAACCGGCACCTGCGCCTGTTGTTCAGGTGAGCCAGGATCACGGGGGATCGGCTGGCCGGGCGTCGACACGCCGTCATGGACCTGGCCTGAGCCCCCGGGCTCCACGGGGTCCGAAGTCATACGCGCGACCGCCCCCGCCCGAGAACCCATCCCAGCAAAGCCAGGACAAGCAGGATAATTCCTACCCACAGCAAGAAACTAAGGGCTTGGTTGAATCCACCAACCAGCAGCAGGACGATCGCAATCACGCCTGCAATAACCAACAGTGTGTTCATAAAGCTACGCATCCCTTCAAACAAATATGTCCAGTGAGGAAGGCGTCCGCTGGAACTCCCTTCGAAGCTCTACCCCATGGCAACGGGCACCGTACGGAGAATGTCCTCTCCTTATTCCGTACTTACCCATAACGGCTGCGGTTGAAACAAAGCACCCTTTTTGGGAAGCACGTTCACAGCATCATGATAAGCATGCTTTGTGTATTGGCGAAGGAGCTCGCAGGGATATTTAAGTACCACTTCCCGCCGCACCGCCTTAGTGATCTGCCACTCAATCCGGCACCGGACGGGCGGCTCCCCCGTTGGACAAGAGACGAAGGGAGGCCCCATGCTCATCGTTCTCACCGGAATAGACGGTTCAGGGAAGACGACGGCGGCACGTGCCCTGGTTGCCGCGACCCGGGATTCAGGCAGCGCGGCACTGCTGCTCAGCAACCACGCTGCGCGACGCCGCCTCTCGAACATCAGCCGACGCATCGGCTGGGGTCTTCCGCCGCGCTTCGCAGACGCCGTGGAGACTTCCATCCGGGTGTCCAACGTTCTTGTGTCGCATGCGCGGGCCTGGTTGTTCGCCTGCCGCCACCCCCGCGGGCTGGTGGTGATGGACAGGCATCTCCATTGCCAACTGGCCCTGCGCCGAGCACACGGCCTGCGGGAGGGCCGCGTGCTTCCCTGGCTGCTGGCCCGGCTTCCGGCACCGGATGCCGTGGTGTTCATCGATGCCGCTCCCGAACTGGCCCATCATCGGGTGACTGTCCGTGGCACCGACCAGGAAACCCTGGACCACCTCACCGCTCTTCGGACTGCTTACAGCTCGATCCCGGGTTTTGCGGAATTCGTGGTTGTGGACGCCAATGGCACTCCAGGGGATGTCTTGGCGGAACTCGAACGCGTGATCGACTCGGCCCGATCCGCTGGTGCATAAGAGGGGGCCGGCAATCCGACGCTTTCCTCAGCCAACGCGTACAGGAAGCGGCTCAACGGCACCTCATCTGTGTATTCGGGACGCCACACTGGCAGGATCATCAGTTCCCCGCCGCGGTCAAGAATGATGGGGAACGTCTGCGCCTCGCGTGACGTCCCGATCGCGCCCACTTGCCGCCGGTAGCGGTGTTCCAAGGCCGACGACCCAATGGGAACCACCCACGACCCGTGGGCGGCCACCTGTACTTCGTGGAACAACGCAAGCCGGCCCGAACCATCCAAGGCCACCTCGGCAAAGGCGGTTCCGGCGTCGTGCTCCTTGGGACTGAGCTGCCCCAGAACGAAGACGCGCGGCCAACCCGCCGACTGCCGGGTGTCCACCACGGGAACCGGAGCACGGCCGGACTGCCGCAACATCGCCACCACGCCACCCACTATCTCAGCGAGCTTGGGTACCACGATCGAATCGGCGGCGGGCCTGGGCGGCGGCGCACTGGAAGGCAACGGGTTTCTGTGAATCCTGGCGTCGAAGAAGTCTCCGAACCTGCCCATGGCGGCCTCCTGGAAGGGCCCCACTGCTGAAGCCCATACACCAGACTGCAACCGAAGCCGCCGGCTGTCCAGAGCGAATTCTCGCCAGCAGCGAGGTCGCCGGAAACCTGCGGGATCGCTGGTCACCCGGTATGTATCAAGCTGTTTGTGACAGCGTGGTGGGTTGTTTGTGGTTGATGCCTGCGCTTGGTGGGATTCCGGGGGCGGTGGGCCTTCGGCGGT
>NZ_JBIVGD010000020.1:0-87229 GCF_044748465.1 Paenarthrobacter sp. NPDC089988 | reverse complement strand
GCGACACCCTCTACGCCATGCTCCGCGACGGCACCCTCTACCAAGCCCAAACACCCAAAACCGCTTGACGAAAAACATAGGGACACTCTCACCAAACCACCCCTCCCCACCGACCCTCTCTCACCAAACCACCCCTTCCCACCGACGCTCTCTCACCACGGGAGGCCAACGTCCGGCGGCCTGTGGATAACTTCTGCGGGCAGGAGGCCTTCTGGGCAAGAATGCCCGTATGCGAAAACCCTCGACCTTTCCTCAAGCGCTGGCTTCTGCGCCATTTACCCTCAACCAAGCCAAGGCGTTCGGCGTAGGGAAACGGCAGCTTTGGAAGCGGAGTTCGATCGAGGGGGTCAGTCAGGGAATCTTCAGGCCCGCGGACTGGGAGTTCGATTTAGCCTCCGCGGCCCGGTCCCTTTCGTCCGCAAGTCCGGGCGCCTGGATTTCGCACGTAACAGCGGCGCGCCTCCAAGGCCTTTACTTGCCGCCGTGGCTGGCCGATTCGAATGAATTACACCTCAGCAAGCCCCGGAAACTACCGTCAGTTCGTCGGCGAGGTGTCATCGGACATACGGTGGTTATCGACGACTCTGAAATCGAGTTCGCACACGGCATGTGGATAAGCACCCGGCCCCGAACTTGGCTGGACTTGGCACGCCAATTGCCCCTGAGGGAACTCGTTTGCGTCGGCGATCAGCTCATTCGCGTTCCTCGGCCCGAGTTCGAAGGCCGGGACACCCCATATGCATCAATCAGTGACCTTCACGCGCTGATAGCACGGCACAAGAATCTTCAAGGAGTGGTGCGCGCCCGTGAAGCCCTGGATCTGATGCGCGTCGGAGCCGACTCTGTTCCCGAGTCCCTGCTTCGACTGGCAATGATCGATGCTGGCATCGCGGAACCGGACTTGCAGGTGCGACTTCGACTGAACGATCCATTCTCGCCGTCTGCGGACCTTGGTTTCCGGGAACGGCGCGTGGCCATTCAATACGACGGCGGACATCACCTTTCGGAGGAGCAGATCTTCAGCGATCGACGCCGGGATAGGGCCTTCGAAGCGGCGGGCTGGACAGTGCTTGTCTTCGGGAAGGACGATCTGGCGGACGGCTTCACCAAGGCAATAGTGGGAATCAAGAAGGCACTCCGAACCGGATGGACGGATCCGTCGGTCGAATCCGGTTTCGCGTCGGGACGGTGAGCGAGGGTCCGCCCCAAATAGGCGTTCGGTGAGCGAGCATCCGCCCCAAACGGGCGTTCGGTGAGCGAGCATCCGCCCCAAACGGGCGTTCGGTGAGCGAGCATCCGCCCCAAACGGGCGTTCGGTGAGAGAGGGTTGCCGAAAAAGGCACCAACGATGAGCGAGGGTTTGGAATTTGGGGGGATTCGGGGAGAGAGCGTCCGGGGGTGCAAAAATGCCCGCCGCCTTTGCAGGCAACGGGCATTCGCGCTTGATGAAGTATCTCTACTTCTTATTGCGGCGCTGGTGGCGGGTCTTGCGAAGCAGCTTGCGGTGCTTCTTCTTGGCCATACGCTTGCGGCGCTTCTTGATAACTGAACCCACGAAAGTTCCTTACAAACTAGATGAAGGTCCTGTCTGTTGGAACGGATCCGCGGACAAAGCAGCAGACGGTACAACTGACAGATTCTTACAATGACGTAAAACGTTCCTTAACAGGGTACCGCTTCAAAGGGGCACCCAATGACCACTGACCGCCACGCGGACCTTGGCACGGCTCAGGCGGTCTCCGATTGCCCGTCCACAACAGCACCTTTGAGGTACTGGGCGACGGCCTCTTCCGGAACCCGGAAGGATCGGCCGAACCTGACGGCGGGCATTTCCCCTGAGTGAACCAGTCGATACACAGTCATTTTGGAAACACGCAAGACGTCGGCTACTTCAGCCACCGTCATGAAACGCGCGTTCGAGAAGTTAGTCTCTGCGGACATTTCCCATATTCCTTTGCTCTCAGACAGTAGGACACCCCCAGTAGAACGGTGTGCCGATGCTGAGCCATCAAACAACCATGTGCTAGATACTCTAGAGGCTGATGGGGCCAATGTGAAAGAGCCTGCACCTAAGTGGGAACCCACTCCGGGGTCCAATTGCTACAACTCCCTCCTCGAGCCCGCCCATTTCGTGGCCGCACTGCAGGCAGTGCCGTGCGCACGGCATCCTGCGCAGCGAGACCACGAAACGGGTTCCAATCCTCGGGTGCGCCGCCTACTCCGCCGTTGCCAGGCGGCGCTTCCTGGCCGAGGCTGCCAGCTGCTCCAGGACGGAAGCCGTAACGTCCCACTCCATGCAGGCATCCGTGACGCTTTGACCGTAGACGAGTTCCTGCTCCCCCGCCAACTGCTTGGCAACGTCGAGGTTCTGCGCGCCACCAACAAGGAAGCTCTCCAGCATCACCCCGGCAATGGGGGAAGAGGCACCGGCCTCAAGCTGCGCGCCGATTTCCAGCGCAACCTCGGCTTGCCGGTGGTGGCTCTTGCCGCTGTTGGCGTGGCTGGCGTCGACGATCAACCGCGGGTTCAGCCCCTTGCCCGCGAGCTTGGACGAAGCAGCTGCGACGTCGGCTTCGGAGTAGTTCGGCCCCTTGCGTCCGCCCCTGAGGATCACGTGTGTGTCCGGGTTTCCGGCCGTCGCTACCAAAGCTGCCCGGCCGTCGTCGTCGATTCCCAGGAAGGCTTGCTCGGCAGCGGAGGCGCCGCACGCGTCGATGGCTACCTGGAGGTCGCCGTCGGTGCCGTTCTTGAAACCGATGGGCATGGACAGCCCCGAGGCGAGCTGGCGGTGGATCTGGCTCTCGGTGGTGCGGGCGCCGATGGCACCCCACGAGACGAGGTCGGCCATGTATTGCGGGCTGATGGGCTCCAGGAATTCGGTGGCAGTGGGCAGGCCCAAGGACGTGACCTGCTTCAGGAAGCCCCGGGCTGCCCGCAGGCCAGCGGCGATGTCATGGCTGCCGTCCAGGTGCGGATCATTGATCAGGCCCTTCCAGCCAACCGTGGTGCGCGGCTTTTCGAAGTACGTGCGCATGACGATCAGCAGGTCTTCCTTGTGCTTCTCGGCCTGGCTCACCAAGCGGCGGGCGTATTCGAGGCCGGCCTTGGGATCGTGGATGGAGCAAGGACCCACGATGACCAGCAGGCGGTCGTCCACGCCGTCCATGATGGCGCGGACTTCGTCACGGCCACGGTCGACGACGGCAGCCGAGCGGGCATCCAGCGGCAGCTCTGCGATGAGGTCCTGGGGTGCCGGAAGCGGCTCGAAGCGGGCGACGCGAAGGTTCGAGGTGGCGGGCTGCGAACTGTCCGCGGTCAAAGATTCGGGGGCGATGCTGGTCATTTCTGGGTCCTGTCCGGGATACGGAGCGGGCCCCTTTTCAGAACCCGCCGGATATGGCGAAGGGCAGAGAATCATCTCTGCCCCGTTGGCTCTGAAGGAAAGTTGGATGCGTGTCAGTTAGACGCGGGCCCCTCCAGAGCCAACGAAAAATACGCATACCAACGCTTAGTCATAGCCACACCATAACCGCGCGGAATCAAACCCGGCAAATCGTGTCCGTCATGATGACAAGAGCTTGCGCAGGAACTGCAATTGCTTGATCCAGTGGTGTTCCTGCCCGCCTTCATGGTTGTTGAAGCGGTACACCTCCACGTCCTTCTCCGGTGATCCGCCGGCCACGCCGTATGCGTTGTAGCTCGCGAACACGGTGGACGGCGGGCAGATGTCGTCCATCTGGGCGGCGGAGAACAGCGCGGGAACCGTGGCCGCGCGGCCCAGGTGAACGCCGTCGAAGTAGTTCAGCACCGCCAGCGTGGACTCGTAGCGGTCGCGATGCCGCCCAAGGAATGAGGCGATCTCCGGGTACGGGCCCCGCGGCGCAATATCGATCGCACGTGGGAAGTCCTGCAGGAAAGGTACATCCGGCAGCGCGGCGATGACGCCGTCGAGCCTTCCGGCCGTGAGCCCCGCCGTGGCGACCGTAATGCCGCCGCCCTGACTGACGCCCGCGAGGATCACTGTGGAAGGGTCGACGGCGGGATGCTGCTGTGCCGCTTCAACCGCCCGGAACGCGTCGGTGTAGACGCGCCGGAAATAGTACTCGTCCTGGTGGCCGGAGCCGCGGGTCATGAGGCCGGCGTAGTTCACTCCACCGGCAGAGGGGTGCGGATCCGGGGTGTCTCCGGAAACGCCGCCATAACCCTGGCCGCGGGTGTCCATGATGAAGTGCGCGTAGCCGGCCTGGGCCCAGCGGGTGTTCTGGTTGACCAGCCCGCGGCCGCCGGAGTAGCCGATGTATTCGACCACCACCGGAAGGCGCTCCCCGGCGTCGCGGTGCGCCGGGACGTGCAACCAGCCCTTGATACGGTCGCCTCCGAAGCCGGAGAACGTGACGTCGAAGGTGTCGATGACGCTGAGGTAGTTGTCAACGGGCTCGAAGACGGCGTCCAACCGAAACAGCCGGGCCTCAGAGATTGTCCGGTCCCAGAAGGTGTCCAGATCGGCAGGCGGCACGGCGCCGGACGTGTAGTCGCGGAGCTGTTCAAGGGGAAGGTCGAAGAGTGGCATGGTCCGTTCCAAGGAGAGGGATGGGTATTGCGGACGCTGAGGACATCCTACGTCATGGCAGGGTGGTGCCTGTCACAGAGCTTCAACAAGCAAGTTGCGGTAAGCGGCCACCAGGGGCGCCATCTGCCGGATTCCGAAGTACCCGCCCGCCAAGTGCCCGGCGGAAGGATCAACCCAGTCGAACAAGGAGAGCCCGTTGATGGAGAAGGCCACCCGGGGTCCGTCCTTGGTTACGGCCACCCGGTAGAACCCGTCCGCGTCCTCGGCGGGCGGGAGTGGGTCGGCCCCCTGGGCCACGAGTTCGAACCCGGCGCTCTTTCGCAGGTTGCACGTCCGGAAGGCCCGCTCGGAGGAGTACTTGTGGCGGAAATAGGAGACATGAAGCGCGTCGAGGTCTCCCGAGTGGTACTGCGGGTAGTAGCCGGTGCGCGGCGACAACCTTGCGGAAAACAGGTCCTCGCCACCATGTCCACGGGCGGAGAAGAACACCATGGCAAGGCCCGGCTCCTCGACCGGCAGGAAGTCCCAACTGATCCGCACACGGTCCGGCAATTCCTGGGGGCACCACAGGGTCCAGTGGGCGTGATCGCCGAATTCGTCCGCGTCCACCGAGCCGGAGAGCATCAACGCGCCACCCTCTGCTGCAGCGGCGCCGCCCGCCGCCGCGGCACCGTTGGCCAGCGCCGAAGCCGCCCCCTGCCCGCCGGCGTCGTACGTTCCCGCCGTCACGGGACCTTCGGCCACCCAGTCCGCCACATCTTCCGGCCCCCGCAAAGGGTTCCGGTACACCACGTTCAAGCCGAAGCTCCCGCCCGGACCGAAGAAGCCAAACCATAGCCCAGCGACTCCAACTGCCCGGCGACGTGGGCGGCGATCATGCGGGCGCCCTTCTGGTGGAAGTGGGTGTTGTCCTCCAACCCGCCGGCCCAGTGTGCGTGCTCTCCCGGTGCGAAATGGAAGAACAGCTCCTTGGAGCCCTCCTCCCCCATCTCCTGGTACAGGGCGCGGGTCCAGGTGTTGAGGTCGATCACCTCGAGCCCCAGCTCGCCGCCGAGTTCACGCACGACGGCGGGAAACTCGCCGAGCGTCTCCTGCAGCACTCCGGATTCAAAGTGCCGGCGTTCCACCGATGTGCACAACATCGGAACCGCGCCTTTGGAGCGGACTTCGGCAACCATGCGCCGGAGGTTCTCCGCGTAGCCGGTACGGGCGGCGAGGTGGGCACGCTTCTGGTCGTTGTGCCCAAACTGGATCAGTACCAGATCGCCTTGGACTGCCTGGTGCAGCAATTGGTGCCACAGGCCTTCTTCCCGGAACGATTCGGTGGTAGCGCCACCCTTGGCGTAATTGTGCACGGCCGCCCACCAGTAGGTTTCGGGCGCGAGGTGGGCACCCCAGCCGCTCATCGGATACTCGAAGCTGGGGCACGCGGCAACAGTGGAGTCGCCTGCGAGGAGGATCTTCATGGTGTCCTTTGGTTGAGTCTTAGCCCTTGACCGAGCCGATCAGCATGCCCTTGGCGAAGTGCTTCTGGAGGAAGGGGTAGAAGATGAGGATGGGCAGGGTGGCCACGACGATCACTGCGAACTTCACGCCTTGTTCGGGCGGGATGTACGTGGGATCCACGTTGCCCGTGCCCAGCAGGTCCGAAGCCGCGGTGACCTGGCGCAGGTACATCTGCAGGGTCCACATGTTGTTGTCGCTGAGGTATAGCAGCGGTGACATGAAGTCGTTCCAAATGCCCACGGCGTAGAACAGGGCGAAGGTTGCCAGCACCGGCTTGGACAGCGGCAGGAGGATGCGCCAGAGAATGCCGATCTCCGCGGCCCCGTCCATCTTGGCCGATTCCTCCAACTCCGCCGGGAGCTCCTGGAAGAAGTTCTTGATAATGATCAGGCTGAAGGGGTTGATCGCGGCCGGGAGGATCAAGGCCCAGTACGTGTTCAGCAAGCCGAGGTCCTTCACCAGCAGGAAGGTGGGGATCATGCCGCCGGAGAACACCATGGCGAAAACCACCAGGGAAAGGATCAGCTTCCGGCCCCGCAGCCCGCGCTTGGCCAAGGGGTATGCCATGGTGACCGTCAGCAGCAACTGGATCACGGTGCCCACCAGTGTCACCAACACGGTAGTGATCAGCGCCTTGGTGAACGCGGGCGTGGAAAAGATGTACTCGTAGGAACCGAGCGTGAATTGCTCGGGCCACACGAAGAACGCACGCCGCGTGATTTCGGCTTCCGTCGCGAACGAGCCTGCCATGACATACACGAACGGCAGCAGGGTGATGATCCCGATCAGGCTAAGGAACACATAGTTGGCAGCATCGAAGACCCGGCCGCCGCGGGTGTTGTGAATCTTCATTAGAACAGTCCGCTCTGGTTGAACCGCTTGGACAGCCAGTTGGTGCCGAAGATCAGCACGATGCCCACCAGGGATTTGAAGAGCCCGACGGCGGTGCTGTAGCTGTATGCGCCCTGGGTGATGCCCACGAAGTACACGTAGGTATCGAAGACGTCGGCCACGCTGCGGTTGAGTGCGTTGGTCATGAGGTAGATCTGCTCGAAGCCGGTGTTCAGCATCTGCCCGATCGCCAGGATGAGCATCACGATGATCGTGGACCGGATTCCGGGCAGCGTGATGTGCCAGACCCGGCGGAACCTGCCGGCACCGTCGATGATCGCAGCCTCGTACTGGTCCTGGTCAACGGTGGCCAGGGCGGCGAGGAAGATGATGGTCCCCCACCCTGTGTTCTTCCAGATTTCCTGCAGCACGATCAGCGGCCGGAACCAGTTGGGATCGGACAGGATGTCGGTGTTGGTGCCGAACAGTCCGTTGACGAACTGGAACAGCGGGCCGATGTCCAAGGCGAAGAGCAGGAAGCTCAACGAGGCCACGATGGTCCAGGACAGGAAGTGCGGAATGTACACGAGCGTCTGGACGGTGCGCTTGAGGATCGAAAGCCGGACTTCGTTGAGCAGCAAAG
This sequence comes from Paenarthrobacter sp. NPDC089988, assembly GCF_044748465.1. NCBI lineage: Bacteria > Bacillati > Actinomycetota > Actinomycetes > Micrococcales > Micrococcaceae > Paenarthrobacter > Paenarthrobacter sp. NPDC089988. The sequence goes on along the minus strand of NZ_JBIVGD010000020.1, from coordinate 79,679 downwards.
CCAGAACGATGGTCAGCGGGAACGCGATGCCCAGGTTCAGGAAGGCCAGGATCAGGGTGTTGGCCAGAAGCCTGGGGAAGTCCGGATTGGCAAAGAAATCCGTGAAGTTGGTGAACCCCACCCACGGGCTGCCGTTGACTCCCAGGAACGGAACGTAATCCTTGAACGCGATCGAGACCCCGTACATGGGCCCGTAGCGGAAGATCGCGAAATACAGCACTCCCGGCAGAAGGAGCAGGTAGAGCCACTTGTAGTGCGCAAAGTGGACAGCAAAGCCACGCCGCCGCGCCGGGGCGGGCGGCTGTGTGGCCGCCTGCCCCGGAGCTTTGGTCTCAACGACGGGCGCTGTCACTTCTTGTTGTCCTGCCAGAGCTTGTTGATTTCTTCCTTCACCTTGTCACCGCCGCTGGTGTTCCACAGCTTGATGGCATCCTTCAGGCCCTGCTCGTCGATCTGGCCGGCGAGGTACTTGATCCGGGCATCGGCCACGATGTTGTCCAACTGCGCACCCTTGGCAACGTACGTGGGCGAAACGAAGGCAGCGGCCGGGTTGTACACGGCGCTCTTGACGTCTTCGGCCATGACCTTCACGCGGTCATCGAACACCTTCTGTTCGTACTCGGAAGGCTGCTTGATGGCGTAGAAGTTGTTGCCCGTGACGTTGGTACCCAGTTGCGCGTAGCTCTTGATGTCAGTGTTGACCACCTTGCCTTCGGGCGTTTCAGGCTTGATGGTCGCGGCCAGGTTGCCCTCGACGGCGAAGTTGACGCCTTCGATGCCGTTGTTCAGCAGCACGGCGACTTCCTTGCTGTTCATCTTGTCCAGGAACTGCAGGACGTTCTTCAGCTCGCCTTCGGTGCGGACGCTGGACTTGGGGATGGCCAGGAAGCCGGAATAACCGTCGGTGGGGTGGGCGTGCAGTTCCCCGTCCGGACCCTTGAGGCTGCCAACGAAGCCCACCTTGTTCTGGAAGTCATTGGGGTTTGCCTGCTTGAAGAGGTTGATCAGCACGCTGACCCGGGAGTCGACATCCACAATGATGCCGCCCTTGCCGTTGAAGAACGGTTCGTTCCACTTGGTGCCGTCAAAGGTGGCGAAGTCCGGGTTGATGAGCTTCTCGTCCACCATCTTCTTGATGAAGCGGTCAGCTTCCAGGAACTCGTCTGTTTCGAAGCTCGGAACCAGCTTGCCGTCACGTTCGGTCCAACGGTTGCCCGCCCCGAACCATGTTTCGATCATGTCGTAGGGGCTGTTGGTGCCCAGGGCGCCCCACTTGGGAATGGTGATGCCGTAGGTGTCGTTCTGGCCGTTGCCGTCGGGATCCTGCTCGGTGAAGGCCTTGGCCACCTTGTAGAGGTCTTCCACCGTCTCAGGTGCCTTCAGGCCCAGCTTGTCCAGCCAGTCCTGGCGGAACATCACGGCCGCACGGATCGGGTTGCGGGCACGGAACACGCCATACACCTTGCCGTTGACGCTGGCGTTCTGCTCGACTTCCGGGAAAGTGGTCTTGAGGTTCGGGTAGTCCTTGAGCTTGTCCGTGAGGTCCCAGAACGCTCCGGCTTCGGCATTCTTCACGAAGCCCGGCGACTTGCTTTGTACCACCAGCACCTGCGGAATCTCCGACGACGCCAGGGTGATGTTCATCTTGTCCTCATAGGAGGAGTTGGGCGTCCATGTGATGTTGACGTCCTTGCCGGTCAATTCCTCGAGCTTCTTCTGCACCGCGCCATCGGCCGACGGTGGCTGGGCTTCGAGGAACGGTGCCATGATGCTGACACTTTTCAGGTCGGCTGCAGGCGCTTCGCCTCCGCCACACGCTGTCAGGGCCAGCGCTGCGGAAACAACGACGGCGGCTGCGAGCGTTGGTTTTCTACGGTTCATGATGATCCTTTTCCACTTCTTCGGGGTTGGTGTCCGTCGGGTCTGTTGGGGCCCCGCCGTGGAACCTCTTGATGGTCCACAGGTGGTGCCCTTGCTCGTCTTGATACGTTTCATTCGCGCCCACGCCAAGGGGGTCCACCGAGACGCCGGAGTGCCCCTGGACATCGAGGGAACGGTGCAGGACATGGTTTTTACTGGCGTTGGGGTCACGCAAGGCTGGCCTCCTTCGCAGGGTTGTCCGCCGGCGCGCTGGGCGCTTCTTTGCCCGCAGCGGCCACGGAATCGTCGTTGGCCGCGAAGAACCGATCACAGAGCCATCCCGTGACGTACAGCCAGGCGCCGATCCCGAAGAAGGGCAGCAATCCGGGCACCGCACGGCAGGCGAAGACTGCGGCGGCGGTCACGAACAAGAGGATGGCAGTCCCGGCCAGGTGGCGCATGGTGAAACGGGAAGCCATGAGGAAGTACTGCTGCAACGGCAACTCGTAGCGGGCGTACATCGGAAAGAGGTGGCAGACCGCGCCCGCGGCAAACAGCATGGCCAGGAGGACCGCGATGGAGGCAAGTTGCGAGCCGAGATCCCGGCCGCCGGAGAAGTAGCCCCAGTTCAGGACGAGCGCCGCCGCCACCAGCAACACCGGCAGGCCGAGCGCGTTCCCCTTGGCGAAGTTCCTGAAGTACTCCCGGACGAAGCGCCGGAACAGCGGCACAGAGTTGCCGCGGACCTTGTCCCGGACCAGGATGTGGGCTGCCGCCGTACTTGGCCCGATTCCCAGCACCACGCCACCCAGGAGGGTGAAGGCGATCCAGAGGACGTTGAGGCAGGCAATCCACAGGAGTGTGTCGAAGAACGTGTAGGCCCGGAAGCCAAACTCACCTGACGCCACGGGTCCCCCCTTTCTCCATCGTTGCAGAACAGGCCCAAGTAACTCGCAGTTGTTCTTGTTTTGAGGGCTCAGAGCAACCACAAATGCCAGTCAGTTGGGGTAGCCCGGGGATGGGCTAACTGCTGAAGTAAACGTTTTCCCAGCAACTTAGGCCGCCGTCGACGATGGAGTCAAGACTTTGCATTGAATCGTTACATTCGCGTGAAGTCCGCGCTACACTTGCTGGAGGAAATTCGGGAAAGCGCTTGCCGCCTAGGACGTGCCCCTTCTTGGCCGAATATCCCGCTACCGGAAATACTGTGACGAAGGCGTCGGCGCCCTCGTTGCCGCCCCAGATCGCAGCATGCACCAGAGGAGCCCCATGGACAACCCATCCACCGAACCGAGCGCCGCCGCACCAGGGCTGAAGGCCGCACCAGGGTTGAAGGCGGCCCCGGCCAGGATTGCCCTGGTTGGCGTCCATGGGTTCGGCCTCCACCACCTGGGCAACCTGAACAGGCTCTCGGCGCAGGGACGGGTGGAACTGGTGGCCGTGGCTGATCCGAACCCGCCGGCTCCCGGGGCGCTCCCGGAGACCACCGCCGTGCACACGGACCTCGATTCGCTGCTCGCCGGCAACCACAGCCCGGACGTCATCATTGTGGCTACGCCCATCCAAACCCACGCTCCGCTGGCATTGTCCGTGCTGGCATCCTCGGCAGATCTCTACCTGGAGAAGCCACCCGTTGCGTCCATGAAGGACTTCATCAGCCTGCAGCAGGCCGCCCGCGACTCCGGACGCAGCGTCCAGATCGGATTCCAAAGCCTCGGATCGCATGCCCTCGCAGCGCTGGCCTGCCTGGCACGGGGGGAGGCTTCACCCGAGCTTCCCGCTATTGGCCGGCTCAAGAGCATTTCCGCCACGGGCCGCTGGGTAAGGGACCGCGCCTATTACAAGCGCTCGCGCTGGGCGGGGAAGCGCAGTATGGACGGCGTTGACGTGGTGGATGGCGTGGCCACCAACCCGCTGGCCCACGCGATCGCCACGGCGCTCCGGATCGCCGGTGCCAAGGAGGCCGAACAGTTGGCTTCGGTGGACACGGACCTCTACCGCGCCAACGAGATCGAGTCCGACGATACGTCCGTGATCCGGCTCCGCACCTCGGACGGCCTGACCATCACGTGCGCCCTCACGCTCTGTGCCACCGAGTCCGTGGAACCGTACATCACGCTGCACGGCAGTGAAGGGACGGCCGTGTTCCACTACACCGAGGATCGTGTCACCGTGACGACGGGCGCCGGTGGGACCACCCACACCTTCGGCCGCGACGACCTCACGGAAAACCTGCTCCAGCATCTGTCCAACGGAACGCCCCTGCTGAGTCCGCTGGACCACAGCGGCGCCTTCATGCGGGTCCTCGAGGCCATCCGCACCGCTGAAGCGCCCACGGCCATTCCCGCATCGCATATTGAGTGGGTAGGAACGGGCGAGCAAGCGCATGCAGTGATCCCGGGCATCGAGGGGATCCTGGAACGCGCCACAAGCGCAAATGCCACGTTCTCAGAACTGGGGCTCCCCTGGGCCACCCGTGACCGAGCCGGCACCGAACCCCTTTTCGAGGCAGCAAAGAATGCAGTCACTACGCTGCGGACCGGGACCGCCCTGGACAGCGGCCTGTCTCCACGCCCCTACCTGCACCCCGTCACCACGCAGTCCGGCATCGTGGTGACCGACCACCTGCCGCTCGACCACGCCTGGCACCTGGGAGCGGGCTTCGCCCTGCAGGACGTCAACGGCACCAACTTCTGGGGCGGCCGCAGCTACCGGCGGACGGCAGGACGGTACGTGGACCTCGAGGACCACGGTCGGATCGAAATCCGACGCAGCGTTCGCCACCAGGACAACGCGGTCCTTGACCTTGAGTGGATTGGCACGGACGGCACCACCCTCCTCACCGAGCAGCGCACTTTCGGGCGTTCCGTGGTTGACCACCGCACGTGGCGGCTGGACATCCGGACCGAGCTGACCGCCGTCGTTGATGCCACGTTGGGAAGCCCGGGCTCCCATGGTGCCGCCGGCAGCGGCTACGGTGGATTCTTTTGGCGGCTTCCCGTCAATGGCCAGCCGCGTGTCTTCTCCTCCACAGCCGAAGGCGAACCTGCCGTGCACGGATCGGTTTCGCCGTGGCTGGCGTGGGCTGGAGCGTTCGACGGCGGACCTGTCACCTTGGTTTTCGGGGCGCCACAAGAGTCGGCTGATCCGTGGTTCGTACGGCTGGACGGGTACCCGGCCGTAGGTTCGGCCCTTGCCTGGGATTCACCCGTGGAACTCAAAGCAGGCCAAACGCTGAGCCGGACCATCCCTGTGTGGATCAGCGACGGATCCTTGGAAACTGCAGAAATCCAGGCCTTGGTGGCAGCACGGTGAACGCGTTTTCGCCCCAAGTACTCACGGCCACCCGCCCCACGGTCCAGGGCCTCACCCGCTGCCTCACCGCCCCAGCCAAGCCGACGTTTGCCTGGCGGCTGGCGGCAGCGTCACCGGACGCAGCCCAAACCGGCTACCGCATCAAGGTCATGGACAACCGGGGCAGCACAGTCTGGGATTCCGGTCAGGTCCTGTCCGAACAACAGCACCACATCCCCTACACAGGGCGGGACCTAGCTCCGGACTCCGACTACACCTGGACCGTGCAGTTAACGGATGCCGCGGGGGTCACGGGTGCTGCCTCTCCCCCGGCCGCCTTCAGCACGGGCCTCGGCGCCGCCGGAGTAGGCTGGGCTGCCCACTGGATCCACCGCGCTCCCGGTGGCCGGGCCCCGATGCAACTCATGGACGGCTTCCTGCGCATAGCAGGCAGTCCGCACGCTCCGTGGCCCGTCCAAGCCGAGGGACCGGTCACCATCAAGGCGCGGTTCCGCCTCCGATTGGGTACGGCGGGGATCCTCCTCCGCAGCGATAGCGCGGGGAATGGCCTGCTCCTTGAGCTCAAGCCCCAGGGCGCTGCGCTGCTCAGGCCGGCACCGGCCTGGGAGATCGGAGCCGCCGCCGCGCCCTACACGGAACCGGTGGCCGAGACCCAGGGTTTCGAAGCGGCAGCAGGGTCGCGGGCGGGAACGACTCCCGGCGACGGCTGGCAGGACCTCGCCTTGACCGACGACGGCGAGGGGATCGTGGTCGTCATTGACGGAAAGCAGGTGCTGGCCGCGCACGCACCCCGCCATGCCGGTCAGGGAACCGGCATCGCCTTCCACCAAGGACCCCGCAGCCAGGCAGAGTACCGTTCACTGACGGTGCATGCGGCGGGCACCACCGTACTGGAGGCAGACTTCACCGCACCGGACGCACTGGACACCTGGCAAACCAGCACGCCCCACCGTCAACCGGACGAGTGGACGCTCGCCAAGACCACCCTGGAACTGTCCGGCAGGGTGGTCCGGGCCCGCCTTTACGCTGCAGCCGGCCATCATGCACGATTCTCGATCAACGGCGTGCCCTGCCTGGAAACCACCAGTTTCGGCTATCCCGGCGAGCAGTTCTACGACGCCGTCGACGTCACCGACGCGCTACAGGACACAGACTTGGCCACCATTGAGGCGCTGGCCCACTGGTACGGCCCCGGCCAGGGCCGGGCTGCCGGCCGCCCGGGGTTGCTGGCCCAAGTGAGCGTTGAGTACGACGACGGCACCCGGGAGGTGTTTGGAGCCGACTCCGAGTGGATGCTCGCCGAAGGCCCTTACAGGCAAGCGGGGTACCGCAATGACGAAGGCGATCCGATCGAGCATCACGACGCCACGTCCTGGCCCGCACCGGAGGACTGGTCCCCCGCGCTGTCGCTCGGGCAGCACCCTGTCCCGGACTTTCCGGTGCTGCACCCCAACTACGCGATGGTTGCCCGGAACCAGGTGTCCGCCGTCGGGATCCGCGCGGCAGCTGACGGCACGCCCGTGGCGGACTTCGGCAGGGTCCTGCCAGGGCGTCCGGTGGTGGAATTCGGGAGCGGTGTACGTGGCCGGACCATCATGATGCGGGCAGGCTACACGCTGCTGGAAGACGGCCGGGTGGACCACGGAAAGACGGCCAGCCAAAACACGGACATGGCTTTTCCCTTCACGCAAACTGAAGGCCCCCAGCGCTACGAGGCAGCCGTCCATCTGGGGTTTCGCTACCTGGAGTTCCCCGGCCTGGAAGCCTCGGACCTTGAGCGGGTGGCCGCCGTCGTTGTCCATGCCGGGCACCCGGATGAGGCAACGTTCAGCAGTTCGGATCCGGTCCTGAACCAAGTGTTCGCCTTATTGAAGGACTCGGCGCTCTACGGCGTGCAGGAGCAGTTCGTGGACACCCCTACCCGGGAAAAGGGACAGTTCCTGGCCGACGCTGCGAACATTTCCTACGCCACCATGGCTCTCTTCGGCGAGCGCCACTTCACTGCCAAGGCCCTGCGCGAGTTCGCGGCGTCGGCGGGCCGCTATTGGGGCTCCCCGGAGGAGCGAGGGCGCTACAACGCGGTTTACCCGAACGGCGATGGCAAGCGCGATATCCCGGATTTCTCGCTCATGATGCCCGAGTGGGTGGAGGACTACCACCGCCACAGCGGCGATGATGCGCTGGTGGACGAACTGCTCCCCTGCCTCATCGACACTGCGGACTACGTACTCCGGCACATCCCCGACGACGGACCAACCGCCGGCCTGGTCACGAACCTCGGCGGAGGGTCCGGACCGTACCTGCACGGGATCGTCGACTGGCCGGCGCCGGGACGCTTCGGTTATGACATGGAGTGCGCCGCGCGGACAACGGTGAATGCGCAGGCTTGGGCAGTGCTCGACGTCGTCAGCCGCTTGTGCGCCACCGCTGGACGGCCTGGGGACTCGGCTAGGTTCGCTGCCGCGGCAGCCGCGCTCGGGGCCCGGTTCAATGGCGTCCTTCGGGTGGACGGGGTCATGGTGGACGGCCTGCACGCCGACGGCAGGCCGAGCCTGAACGCTTCCCAACATGCCACGTCATTTCCTTTGTCGTTGGGCCTGACCCCGGCCGAGCACTCTGCCAAAGACGCCGAACGACTGGCCGGAATGGGCATGCGGCAGGGTCCCATGACTGTTCATCGCTTGTTCCGTGCGCTGCTGGCGGAGGGACGGGTGGACGCTATCTTGGACCTCCTCACGGATGCCACGCAACCGGGCTGGGCCAGGCAACTGGAGGCCGGAGCCTCTTTCACGTGGGAGGCGTGGGATCTCGTGGAGGGCACAGACTACAGCCAGTCGCATGCGTGGTCGGCATCGGTGGTGCGGGAGATCTTTGAGTACCTCCTCGGTGTCCGCGTCACCGCGGCAGGGGCTGCCGCCGTCGTCATCCAACCCCCGGTGTGCCGGCTGGAATGGGCCGAAGGCACCATCCCTACGGAGCGCGGACCGGTCCGGGTGTCCTGGCGCCGCACCCCCGACGGCTTGGAGCTGGAGTACTCGGTGCCGACGGGGGTGAAGGCGGACGTGATCCTGCCGTAAGGTCAGCCGCGCAGCTGGCTCTTCGCCTCCGGGTAGGCCTTCTTGGCTGCTTCTTCAGGCGTGAGGCGGTTGAAGTGGACTTCCATGCCGTAGCGGCCCAGCACTTCCATCACCGAGCTTGAGCCGGCGGGCGGCACGGGAACGGCGTCGCCCAGTTCGGAGGAGATCTCGTCGATGAACTTGGCGGTGGCGGCGTCTTCCGGCGTGAGCTTAGGGGTCACTGCGGCCCGGACTTCGGAGTTGCCGGGGATGCCACGATCAGCCAAGGCAATTTCGCCCGCTTCCACGCTGTTGGAGAGGAAGTCGATGAACTTCTGCACTTCGGCCGGGTGCCTGGTGCGCGAACTCGCGGACCAGAACTGCGAAGACTTGTAGTATTGCTGGGCTTCCGCGGCTGAGCCGTCCGTGCTCGGCGGGCGGTGGATCTCCAACGCCTGACCGGACGCCTTGCTCAGGGCAGAAAGCTGGTTGGACCAGTACCATGCGAGGGCGAAGCGGTTGGTTGCCAGGCCCTGCTGGTCCACGGACGCCGTGACATCCTCGGTCATCACCGAGGCTGGAGGGACGGCTTTGGAATCCCGGAGCTTCGCCTGGTACTCATACCAGCCCTTCAAATCGTTCTCGTCGAAGCCGAAGGTGCCATCCGGGGAAAAGAGCTTCTTGCCGTGCTGGCGGAACCACAGGTTCATCGGTGCATCGCCGGTGACGGCACCGGATCCATAAACGCCGTCCTGGCTCTTCGAGGTGATGTCGGCGGCCGTCTTGCTGTACTCGTCCCAGGTCCACGTCTTGTCATCCGGGAGGGCGACGCCACTGGCCGAGACCAGCGCAGGATTGGCCAGGACCACCTGGGCATTCACGCCCGCGGTGATGGCGTACTGCTTGCCGTCCACCTTGCCTGCGTCCGCCACGGCCTGGTCGAACTTGGATTGGTCAACGTCCTTCAACTCCAGCAAGGCCCCGCGTCCGGCGTATTCGCCAAGGTAAGCCGCGTCCATCTGGATGATGTCCGGAGCATCCTGGGAGGCAACCTGCGTTGCGAGCTTGTCCCAATAGCCGGACCAGTCGCCGTATTCCCCCTTGATCTTGATGTTCGGGTTCTCGGCCTGGAACGCATCAATGAGTTTCTGGGTCATTTTGTGGCGGACATCGGAGCCCCACCAACTGAAGCGGAGGGTTACGGTCCCGTCGGATGCTGCCTGGGGTGAGCCGCCACAACCGGTCATTGTTATGGCGACCGCTGCCGCGGCGGCTGCGACCTTGAAGGAAAGGCCTGGGAAAGATTTTCGTGCATGAATCGACATCTGGAGTCCTTGTCTTGAACGCAGGTGAGTCTTGCAGAGACGCATCAGAGAAAACGCTTTCTCAGCGTAGATGTGCGTTACATCACAAGTCAAGGTATATTTTGTGAGTTTCAATCGTCAGGGTGTTCACAAAGCGCTCAAGTGCTCCCGGCCCGCCGTCGTGAAAAGACGTAGAGCAGCAAGCCAATCACAGCCGCCGACACCATCCCCAAGGCCCCAGTGACCACCAACCCGGTCCGCACGCCAAAATCTTCCGTCAGCCAACCGGCGAGCAGGCCGCCCAAAGCATGCCCGCCCAGGAGGAGCGGAAGATACAGGGCCAACACGCGCCCGCGGACGTGCGCTCCGGCTTCCAACTGCACTGCCGTCGCGGCGCTGGTGAGGAACATAAGGGTCATGAAACCCACCACCACCAGCAACACCACGAACCATTCCTCCGTCGGCATCAACGCGGCCATCAATTGGCTCAGGCCGAAGAGCCCGGCACTGGCAACAATGCCCTTCCTGCCGAAGCGCTTGATCCTCGTAGCGAGCAGCGCGCCAGCCAATGCGCCCAGGGCGCTGACGGTGTTGAACAGGCCGAAACCCGCGGGTCCGCTGTGCCACACCCTGTCAGCGAACGCAGCCAGGACCACCGGACCGTTCATGCCGAAGGCACCGAGCAGTCCCGCCAGGAGCATGGTGAGCAGGAGCGGCGGACGCGCGCGGACAAACCGGAAGCCTGCGAGGACCTGGCCACGCCCGCCACCAGGCCTGGCGTGGTCCGGGGCATGGTGGAGTTCATTGGGACGGATGGCCACGATCATCAGCAGCACAGCGATCCCCACCACGGCGTTGCCGGCAAACGCGGCAGCCGGTCCCGCCTTGGCGATGACGACACCGGCGAGCGCCGGACCCACCATCGCCCCAAGCTGGCCAATGGCACTGTTCAGGCCGATGGCCGCCGGCAATCCGCGGTCACCCACTACCTCGTTGACGAACACCTGCCGGGCAGGGCCGTCGATGGCACTGGTGACGCCCAGGGCAATGCAACTGGCATAGACAACCCAAACATCACGTCCGCCGGTGGCATTCCACACCGCCAAGCCCGCAGCAAGCACCGCCGCGACGGACTGGCACACAAGGAGGATCCGGCGTTTGGGAAAAAGGTCCACCAGCACGCCGCTGAGGGGACCCACCACCAGCATCGGGAGGAATTGGAGGGCGACAGCCAGGCCGACGGCGGCCGGGCTCCCCGTCAGTTGCAGCACCAACCAGTCCTGGGCCAGGCGCTGCATCCACACTCCCCCGCTGCTTGCCAGCGTGAGGGTCACGAAGATCCGGTAGTTATGGTGCCTGAGGGGGTAATGCCAGGTTTCGGGGTTGAGTGGCTTGCGTTGCGCGGGCTGTTGGGTTTGCGGACGCTGGGGAAACGGGCGCGAAGGCACGGGGGCGGTCAGCTCTTATCTGTGCGAAGGGTGCGGGCTAGCGGTTTCTGTAGTAACGGATCTTGATGGCGGCCGTGGCAAGGATGAGCGCGCCGGGAACAATGACGAACAACGCCTGGAGCATCCACACGAAGACCACCGACATGCCCAGGGCCGCCAGCAAAAGGAGCGAGCCGCTCCAGTCGCGGACGGAGTCTTCCTTGGCGGTGGGGTAGGCTGCGGCCCACCCCTCGCCACCACCCGCGTCGGCAGGAGGGGTCGCAGCATCCCACGCCACGGGCCCGCCCCAATTACCCGCGGTCCGCAGCAGCAGGACCGTGCCCGCGGCCGCCAACAACAGGGTTGCGGGCAGGATCACCGTGCGCCCCGGCAGTTGCTCCACCAGCGCGAGCAACAGGTTGAGGACAATCACCAGGCCGGCAACCGCCGTCGTGATGCCGTACTTCCAACTGCCGGGCAGCGCCCGGCGGAAGGTGCTCCAGAGGGACTTGAGGGAATCGTCCCTGCCGCTGAGGTGCCTTTCGAGATGGACGACGCCGGCAGCATAGGCCGCCGGCGCCGTCACCAACGGCAGGGACAACAGGAGCACGATGACGCCTGCCAGCATCGTCTCGGCGAAGAGGGCAAAGCGGTTGACCGGAATTCCGGGCTTGTCCGAGGGTTTTCCCATGGTGTCCATGACGCTCATTGCCTGCCCTCCTAGCCCTTGAGGCCCTGGGTGGAAACGCCCTCCACGATGTAGCGCTGGAAGATCAGGAAGAACACCAGCACGGGGAGGAGGGCCAGCACGGACATGGCGATCATGGCCCCGTAGTCCGAGCTCTGGGTCTGGTCCACGAAAAGGCGCAGGGCCAGGGGAAGCGGGTACTTTTCCGGAGTGTTCAGGTACAGCAGCGGGCCCAGGAAGTCGTTCCAGCTCCAGATGAAGGAGAAGATGGACGTGGAGATCAGGGCCGGTTTCATGAGCGGGAGCATGATGGAACCGAAAATGCGGACGTGCCCGGCACCGTCAATGCGGGCCGCCTCATCCAGCTCGGCCGGCAGTCCGCGCATGAACTGGACCATGAGGAACACGAAGAACGCATCGGCCGCAAGGAACTTGCCGATCAACAAGGGCACATACGTGTCCACCAGGCCCAGCTGCTGGAAAATGATGTACTGCGGAATGATCACCACGTGGAACGGCAGCAGCAGGGTGGCTATCATCATGCCGAAGAACAAGCCGCGGCCCGGGAAGTTGATCCGCGCAAAGGCATACGCGGAAACGCTGGCCGAGAGGACGGTGCCCACCACGGCACCAATGGCCAGGATCAGGGAGTTGGTGAAGAACGTCAGCGTGCTGACCCCGCCAATGCCGTCCATGGCAGTGACAAAGTTGTCGAAGCTGAAGTTGGCCGACCACAGCGAGGTATTGCCGCCGCCGATCTCCGAATTCGGCTTGAAGGACGAGGCAATCATCCACAACGCCGGGTAGAGGACAATCCCCACCAGGACCAGGGCGACGATGTGGAAGATGACGCTCTTGGCCTTCCGGGCAGCCCCGGATTCGGCCTTCGGGTTATAGGCCGGGGTCTCTGCCGGCGCTGGTGCGGACTGCGTGGGAGTTGCCATGGTTGTCATTTCGAATCACCGCTGTAGTGGACCCACGACTTGGAGGTCTTGAAGAAGATCAGCGTGATGACGCCGACCACGATCACCAGGAGCCAGGCCATCGCCGAGGCGTAGCCCATCCGGAAATCGCTGAAACCGCGAAGGTACAGGTAGAGGGTGTAGAAGAGGGTGGATCCTGCCGGGCCGCCCTCACCGTTGGAGATGATGTAGGCCGAGGCGAAGATCTGGAACGCGTGGATGGTCTCCATCAACAGGTTGAAGAAGATCACCGGCGACAGCATGGGCCAGGTGATGTTGAAGAACTTCCGCACCGGGCCCGCACCGTCCATGGAGGCGGCCTCATAGAGATCCGCGGGGATCTGCTTCAGGCCGGCCAGGAAGATCACCATCGGTGCGCCGAACTGCCAGACCGTCAGCAGGATCATCATGGGCATGGTCATGGACGGGTTGCCCACCCAGCCGCCGAGGTTGATGCCAAAGAAGGACAGGCCCTGGTCCACGGGACCGGAGTCGCCGAACATGGCCTTCCAGACGATGGCGATCGAAACACTCGCGCCAATGAGGGAAGGAGCGTAGAACGCTGAGCGGTAGAAGCCCTGGCCTTTCCGCTTGCTGTTCAGCAACATGGCCACTGCCAAGGCGGCGGCGAGCTTCAGCGGCGTACCGAAGACCACATAGCTCAGGGTCACGCCCACCGACTGCAGGAACCGCTCGTCCTGGAACAAGGTGGTGTAGTTGTCGAGGCCGATCCACTTGGGAGCTTCGAAGAGGTTGTAGTTGGTGAAGGAGAGGTACAGCGAGGAAATCATCGGACCAACGGTCAGGGCGATGAATCCCAGCAGCCATGGCAGCAGGAACGTGTAGCCGGCGCGGGCATCCGCACCCCGCCGCCGCGGCTTGCGCGGCTGCGGGGAAGCGGACGACTGGGAACGCCGGCTCAGGGTTGGGCTTTGAGTCACGGGTTTCTTCCGTCAGTTCAGGCCTGGATCAGGCGTTCTGCTTGATGAGGTCTTCGGCTTCCTTGAACCACGCATCGGCCGCGCTGTCCACGGTCTGCTTGCCGTAGTTCAGTTCCGAGCCGATGCGTTTGAATGATGCTTCAAGCGTGCCGAAGCCGACGATGGGCGGCTCGGGAGCGTCCTTGAGGTACTTCTCGATCGACTTCTCGTAGTCCACCACCAGCTTGTCCGTGCCCTCGAAGGTGGTGCCGTCGCGCTGGGTCTTGGAGGCGGGAACACCGCGGGAGGTCTTGAAGATCTGGCCAACCTCGGGATCGTTGACCATGAAGTCGATGAAGCGGGCTGCTGCATCCTTGTACTTGGTCTTGGCGCCGGCCACCATGAGCATGGAGGGCTTGAGGAACAGGCCCAGGTTGTCCGGATCGTCGGACGGAACAGGAACGAGCTTGAGCTCCTTGGCGCCACTGTCCGCGAGGTAGCCGGCCATGAAGTTGTCCCAGGTGGCCTCGGTGGCAGTGACGTTGGAACCGAACGGGGACTTGGGCAGCAACTGCGTTACCTTGTCCTCGCCCACGATCGCCCCGGTGCCGCGGAGGCTGCCGGTCTGGTTCCACCACTTCTTCAGGTCGTCCTTGGAGAAGCCGAGCTTGCCCTCATCGGTGAAAGCCTCGATGTTGTTCTGGCGCAGCCAAATGTTGAACATCCACCACACACCCGTGTAGTCGGTGCCGCCGAACAGCGTTCCATTGCCCTTTGAGCCAACTTCGGTGAGGAACGCATTGAATTCCTTGTAATTCCAGGTGCCGTCCGGCTCTGCGATACCCAAGGTCTTGAGCTTGGCAGGGTCGTAGTAGATGGCAAAGGCGTTGGTGCTGGTGGGGATGCCGAACTGCTTGCCCCTGATCTGCCCGGAAGGAAGGAGGGACTTGTCGAAGGCGTCGGTGTTGATCTTCACGGTGCCGAGGTCCAGGAGCTGGTTGCGCTGCCCGTAGTCCCGCAAGTAGGAAAGGTCCCACTGCATGACGTCCGGAAGACCGCCACCGGCAGCCTCCGTGGCCCGCTTCTGCCAGTAGCCGGTGAAGTCGGTGAAGTTGCCGTTCACCTTCACGTCCGGGTTCTTGGACTCGAAGAGGGCAATGGCTTTGCGGGTTCGCTCGGCACGGTCGTCGTTGCCCCACCAGGTGTAGGTAATGGTGACGGGGTTCTGGGCTGAGCCAGTCTGCCCGGAGGACGAGGACTGTCCACAAGCGGACAGGAACGCAGCAGATGCCGTGCCCAGGGCCACCGTGGTGAGGAAATTCCTTCTGTTGATCATGAGAGCCTCCTTGCTCAGTTGGTGCAAGCCCCATTTTTGATCATTACAACGTGGCAGTGATCTCGCTTACACTCGTTCTGAATCGATACAATATCCCCATTCGGGAATCTGGGCAAGCGTTTTCCAAGAACGCGCTTTCGCAGCTTCCGGCCATACCATGTCCTGCACCACCAGTCCTCCAGAACGGCCAACCAGACAAAGGAGTCCCCTTGTCCTCCCCTGAATCCCCACGCGGTCCATCCGTTTGGAACAGCGTCCACGGCATCGCCTACGGCGGCGACTACAACCCCGAACAATGGCCGGAAGACATCCGGCTCGAGGACATCGAACTCATGAAGGAGGCCGGCGTCACTTTCCTGAGCGTCGCGATCTTCTCCTGGGGCCTGCTGGAACCCAGCGAAGGGAAGTACGATTTCGGCTGGCTCGATGACGTGCTGGACAACCTCCACGGAGCGGGCATCAAGGTGGCCCTGGCCACCGCCACCGCCTCCCCACCGGCCTGGCTTGCCCGCAAGTATCCGGAAATCCTGCCCGTCACTGCGGAAGGCGTCCGCCTGGAGCGCGGCTCCCGGCGGCACTACTCGCCGTCGTCATCGGTGTACCGCAGGTACGCCACCACCATGACCCGCGTCATCGCCGAACGCTATAAGGACCACCCGGCCCTGGCCTTGTGGCACGTGGACAACGAGCTCGGCTGCCACGTGGGTGAGTTTCATGGCGAAGAGGATGCGGCCGCCTTCCGCCGGTGGCTCGAACGCCGTTACGGGACCATTGAGGTGCTGAATGACGCATGGGGAACCGCGTTCTGGTCCCAGCACTACGCGTCCTTCGACGAGATCATCCCGCCCGGGGCAGCTCCCACCACCCTGAATCCCGGCCAGCAACTGGACTTTGCCCGCTTCAACTCGTGGTCATTCATGGACTACTACCGGGAACTGCTCGCCGTTCTCCGCGAAGTGACCCCTGGCGTACCGGCCACCACCAATTTCATGGTCTCCAGCGCAACGAAAACCCTGGACTATTTCGACTGGTCCAAGGACATGGACGTCATCGCGAACGACCACTATCTGGTGGCAGCCGACCCAGAGCGCGAGATCGAACTGGCCTTCAGCGCCGACCTGACCCGCGGCGTCGCAGGCGGAGAGCCGTGGATCCTCATGGAACACTCGACGTCGGCCGTCAACTGGCAGCCCTACAACCAGCCCAAGATGCCCGGCGAAATGCTCCGGAATTCCCTGGCCCACGTGGCCCGCGGGGCCGACGCCGTCATGTTCTTCCAGTGGCGCCAAAGCAAGGCGGGCTCCGAGAAATTCCACTCGGCCATGGTTCCGCACGGCGGCCGGGATACCCAGGTGTGGCGCAACGTTGTGGACCTTGGTGAAGCCCTCCGCAAGTTGGAGCCCGTCAAGGGATCGCGCGTCGAATCCCACGTGGCCATCGTGTTCGACTACGAGGCCTGGTGGGCCGCGGAACTGGACTCCCACCCCAGCCAGGGCGTCAAGTACCTGGACACCATGCGGGCCTTCCACCGCTCGCTTTACCTGCGCGGCGTGACCGCGGATTTCGTCCACCCCACCGCGGACCTGGCCGGCTACGACCTCATCCTGGTCTGCACGCTCTACGCCGTGACGGACGAGGCGGCTGCCTCGATAGCGGCCGCTGCACACGACGGCACCACTGTGCTGGTGAGCTACTTCAGCGGCATCGTCGACGAACGCGACCACGTACGCCTTGGCGGCTACCCCGGCGCCTTCCGCGAGCTCCTGGGCATCCGGACCGAGGAATTCCACCCGCTCTTCCCCGGCACGTCCACCACCCTGAGCGACGGCACCGTGGGATCTGTGTGGAGCGAACATGTGCGGGCAGCCGATTCCACCGAAGTCCTGGCCACCTTCACCCACTATCCGCTGGACGGTGTCCCCGCGTTATCGCGCAGAGCCACGGGAGTCGGCTCTGCCTGGTATCTCGCCACCCTCCCAGATGCCGCGGGTATCGACGCACTGACCGCGCGGCTCCTGGACGAAGCCAAGGTGATGTCCGTGGCCGAGGCGGGTGCCGGCGTCGAACTTTCCCGCCGCCGGGCGGCTGACGGCCGCAGTTTCCTGTTCGCCATCAACCACGGCCGGGAGGACGTAACGGTGAAGTCCGACGGCGAGGAGCTGCTCAGCGGCGAACGCTTCAGTGGCGTGGTGCCCGCCGGAGCCGTGGCAGTGATCGCCGAAGACCCACCCAAGTAAGGGACAGAAACGTCCTTCTGACCCGCCAGAAGGACGTTATCTGTCCCCCAGTTGGGTGCCTGCGCACGGAAAAGCGCCCCGGATTGATCACGCTGACCAACCCGGGGCGCTGTTCCGGTGCTGAAAGGCTAGGCGCCGATCGCGGACTTCATTTCATCCACGGCCTTCTTGCCTGCTTCTTCGGTGGAGAGCCTGTTGAACAGGACCTCGGAGCTGTAGCGCTTGACGATTTCCTGGATGGCACCGGCACCCTTCGGCGGAGCTGCCGGAGCCTTGCCAAGTTCGCCCTGGATGTCGCTGATGAAGTTGACCACCTTGGTGTCCGCCGGAGCCAACTTGGACTGGATCGCTGCGCGGACATCCGAGTTGGGGTAGACGCCGCGGTCAGCAAGGAGGATTTCACCGGCCTTGACGTTGTTGGTCAGGAAGTTGATGAACTTGGCGGTCTCTTCAGGGTGCTTGGTCCGCGAAGAGGCAGACCAGAACTGGGAGGCCTTGTACCAAAGCTGGGTGTCCGAGGCCTTGCCGGTCTTGGACGGGAAGCGCAGGATCTGCAGCTCACCACCGGCAGCCTTTTCCAGGGCGGGCAGCTGGTTGGACCACCAGAAGGCCAAGCCGTTCTTGCCGGTAGCCAAGCCGCTCTGGTCAAGGGGCGCGGCTTCCGCTTCAACGATTTCCGAGGCCGACGGGACAGCCTTCTTCTCGCTCAGTTCCTTCAGGAAGTCCCAGTAGCCGGCGATGTCCGAGGGTTCGAACCCGAGCTTGCCATCGTCGGTGTACAGCGACTTGCCGTTCTGGCGGAGCCAAACGCCGAGGGACGCCTCATCCGTTCCATAGGCAGCGGCGCCATAGGTGCCCTTCGGGGACTTGGCCGTGACTTCGGCAGAAATCCGCTCGAAGTCGTCCCAGGTCCAGGTCTTGTCGTCCGGGAGGGCAACGCCGGCGGCCTTGAAGACTGCGGGGTTGGCCAGGATGGTGGCTGCGTTGATGCCCGCGGCGATGCCGGTGAGGCCCTTGGGACCCTTGCCTGCATTCAGTGCAGCTTCGTCCAACTTGGAGGTATCGATCTGGTACTTGGAGAGGTCCAGGAGGGCACCGCGGCTGGAGTACTCGGTGATGTACTTTTCGTCCATCTGGATGATGTCCGGAGCATCGTTGGCGGCCACCTGGGTGGCCAGTTTGTCCCAGTACCCGGACCAGTCGCCGTATTCGGCCTTGATGGTGATGTTCGGGTTCTCGGCTTCGAAGGCCTTGATGGCTTCCTGCGTCAGTTGCGCCCGCTTGTCGCCGCCCCACCAGGAGAAGCGGAGCTCAACCTTGCCATCAGCGCTCTTGGCTTCGGAGCCGCCCCCACAGGCACTCAAGGCCAGGACGGCTGCCGCGGTTGCTGCAATAATGGCCGAGGCGCGAAGCTTGCGCTTGGACCGCTTGGCCTTGGGTTCCGACGAGCGCGCCTCCGACGCGGCTGCGTGGGCGACTGCTTCACCCTTGGGAAATACCGGCACTGTAGTCTCCGATCTTCTTTGATCCTTGGAAGTGTGAGAAAGCGTTTTCTCATTGGAATTATGATACAAGTCACTATCTTGTGTGACAAGTGTCATTTCTGAACTGGGTTTGGTGACGGGAAGGGGCCGGCTTCCACCGGCCCCCTCCCCTCGGCGGGGCGCCTTAAGGTTTATTTGATGCCGGTGGTGGCGATGCCCTTGATGAGGAACCGCTGGCCGAACAGGAACACCAGGAACACCGGGAACAGGGACACGATGGACATGGCGAACAGGGATCCCCAGCTGGTGGCCGATTGTGAGTCGACAAAGGCCCGCAGCGCGACCGGGACGGTGAACATGTCCGGGTCCGTGAGGTAGATCAGGGCACCGAAGAAGTCGTTCCAGGTCCAGATGAACGTGAAGATGGTGGTGGTGGCGAGGGCCGGAACCATCAACGGCAGGATGACCCGCAGGAAGATCCGGGGGTGGCCTGCGCCGTCGATGCGGGCCGCCTCGTCCAGTTCCTTCGGGATGCCCCGGATGAACTGGACCATGAGGAACACGAAGAATGCATCCGTGGCCAGGAGCTTGGGCACGATCAACGGCCAGAAGGTGTTCACCCAGCCGATCTGCGAGAACAGGATGTACTGCGGCACGATCACCACGTGGAAGGGCAGCATGATGGTCAGCAGCATGATGCCGAAGAACAGTTTCTTTCCGGTGAACTGGAGCCGCGCGAAGGCGTAGGCCGCCATGGAGCAAGAGATCAGGTTTCCCAGGATCGAGCCAAGGACCACGATTGCGGAGTTGATCATGTAATGCCCGAACGGGTGGGTCAGCGCGGACCAGCCGTCGGTGTAGTTGCCCATCTCCAGGTTCTGCAGCCACAGGCCGGGTTCGCGGAAGATGAGATCGTTCGGGCGCAGGGAGGAGACCACCATCCACAGGAGCGGGTAGATCATGACCCCGCCCACGAGGATCAGGATGGCGTGCTTGATCAGTCCCTTGATGCGGGCGCTGCGGCTGAAGGCCAACGTTCCCCGGGATTCGCGGCGGCGGGGGGTCTTGCCCGGTTGCTGTGATGTGGAGCCGGAAGTGGCGGGCATGGTCTGAGTTTTAGTCATCGTAGAACACCCAATACTTTGAAGCGATGAAGTTGATGGCAGTGAATGCACCGATGATGACCAGCAGGAACCAGGCCATCGCTGAGGCGTATCCCATGTCGAACTGGCCAAAGCCCTTCTGGTACAGGTACAGCGTGAAGAACATGGTGGAGTCCGACGGACCGCCGTTGCCGCCCGAGACGATGAACGCCTGCGTGAACGACTGGAACGAGCCGATGATCTGCAGCACCAGGTTGAAGAAGATGATGGGGCTCAGCATGGGGATGGTGATCCGCCAGAACTTCTGCAAGGTGGTGGCACCGTCAACTTCGGCTGCCTCGTAGTACATGTTCGGGATCTGGCGCAGGCCGGCCAGGAAGATGATCATGGGGCTGCCGAACGTCCATACGTGCAGCAGGATGATGGAGCCCAGCGCGGTGTTCGGATCCGAGATCCAGCCCGGGCCTTCGATCCCGATCATGGCCAGAACCTGGTTGACCAGGCCCGTGGTGCCGAAGATCTGCTTCCACAGGATGGCAACGGCAACCGAGCCGCCGAGCAGCGAGGGCAAGTAGAAAATGGAACGGTAGAACGGGAGTCCGCGAAGGCCCTTGTCCAGGACCAGTGCAATGAGGAGCGCCACGGCCAGCTGCAGGGGCACGCCCACCAGGACGTACATGAACGTCACGCGCAGTGAGTTGTGCAGGCGGGCATCACTGAACATCCGGGCAAAGTTGTCCAAGCCAACCCATTCCGGCGGTTGCAGGAGGTTGTAGTCAGTGAAGGACAAGTACAGGGACATCAACATGGGTCCCACGGTGATGACCACCAGGCCGATTAACCATGGCAGGAGGAAGACGTAGGCGGCCTTGTTGTCGCGGCCGTTGGCCTTCTTCTCTTCCTTGGTCATGGGGCCTTTGCGGCGGGTCATCGTAGAGAGTTCGCCAATAGCGCTCATTGCGTCCTCCCCGCGTGACCCCGGACGCCCTGCGGCGTTGCGGGGTGGTGCTGTGCGGCCATGTGGTCTCCTTTGGTCATCGTGGCCTTCCACGGAATTCGTGCTGGGAAATGCTGCCTCCGGGTCCGCCGGGGGCTCCGGCGCAGCCCCCTGGTTTTCCAGGATTCCGATCCCGGCGTTCAGCGGCTCCGTACCAAAGTAAACGTTTTCTTGACCCATGTACAGCCTTTTGCTAATTTTTGAGAAAGCGTTTTCTGATGAATGCGCTCCACATGATTTCCCGCTCGCTGATGCAGTCCGGCGTGCGGTCCCGCACACCCATCCGCCCCAGTAAAGCAGGACTCACTTGTTCCCGAATAAAGCCACGGACAACGCTGTACTGGCCGGGAGACAGGCACGCCCCAGTGCGATTGCCGGCTACGAGGACTGGCCGGACCATGCAGCCAACAATCCCCACGTGCCCAACTCCCGCGCCGCGCAACTGCTCGCCGAAACACTCGGCGTTCCTGCCTTCGCACCGAATTCCGGGTATTCGGTGGAGTGGGAAGTGGAAGACAACAATGTGGTTACGTCCAAGCTGACGTGGCAAACCGGCTTCGGCCCCCGGACATCGGCCTGGCTGGTCAAGCCCGCCCATGCCGCGGGACCACTCCCCGGAATCCTCGCCTTGCACTGCCACGGCGGTATCAAGTCGCACGGCGCCGAGCGCCTGGTGGGGATGCCTCCCGGCGCACCGGAACGGTCAAGACACGACGCCGGCACCGCCTCTGCGAACAGCCTCGGCCCCCTGCCACCCGGCTTGCGGTCACGGCTCTACGGCGGCAGGCCCTGGGCCACGTGGTTGGCCGGGCAAGGGTTCGCGGTCCTGGCCCACGACGCGTTCATGTGGGGCAGCCGACGGTTCACCCTGGACCCGTTGCCCTACCGGACCGCCCACGCGCTGGCCGGGCAGGAGGCACTCTGGCGGGAGGCCGGCGTCGTACCTTCCGACGCGGAACGGTACAACGCCGCGGCAGCTGCCCACGAGGAAACGGTGGCAAAGGCCGCCACATTACTGGGATCCACCGTGGCCGGGATGGTGGCCCACGACGACCTCGTTGCCCTGGACATCCTGGCCTCGCTCCCCGGCGTGGATGCCGGACGGCTTGGTTGCGTCGGGTTTTCCGGTGGCGGCGGCCGGGCCATGGTCCTCGCCGGCCTGAGCCAGAAGATCCGCACCTGCGTGGTGACGTGCATGATGACCACCTTCCAATCGCTGCTTCCCGCCTACCTCGACGCACACTCATGGCTCCTTCATTCCCCCGGACTCTCCGGGTTGGGCGAATGGCCGGACGTCGTGGCGCGTTCCAGTGTGGAATCCGTGCTGGTCCAATACGGGCTGCGCGACGAGCTCTTTCCGGAAGCCGGAATGCGCGACGCCGACTCCCACCTCAGGCGCGCCATGGCACCGGGCCGGTACACGGGCAGCTTCTGGGACGAATCGCACGTCTTTACGCCGGCCATGCAGGAAGAGGCTGCCGCCTTCCTCGCCACCCATCTCCAGGCAGAACCACCCACCCGAGCTTCAGCGAGGACCACCCCATGACCCAGCCCGCAACCATCACCAGCCCTACACCGCCCGTGCCTGTTCCCCGCGTCGCGCTGGTAGGCGTCCACGGCTTCGGCGAACGGCACCTGGACAACCTCCGGCGCCTCGGGTCCGAGGGGAGGCTCCGCCTGGTGGCTGTCGCAGATCCCCTGCCACCCGCGGACGGCCAACTTCCTGACGATGTTGGCGTGTTCGCCTCCCTCGACGAGCTCCTGGCCGACGGGCAAACACCGGACGTGGTCATCATCTCCACGCCTATCCAGACCCACGCACCGTTGGCCCTCGCAGCACTGGAAGCAGGCGCCAACGTGTACCTCGAAAAGCCACCCGTGGCCTCCATGGCACAGTACTCCGACGTGATGGTGGCTGCGCAGAAGGCCGGGAAGCTGGTGCAAGTGGGCTTCCAGAGCCTGGGATCGCACGCCGTTGACGCCGTCCAGCGGCTGCTGGTCTCCGGCGAACTCGGCGAGGTCCGCGGGATCAGCGCCACCGGGCAGTGGCTGCGCACCAAGGGTTACTTCACCCGCTCCCGATGGGCAGGGAAGCGAAGCATCAACGGAACCGATGTAGTGGACGGTGTGGCCACGAACGCCTTGGCCCATGCCGTCGCAACAGGACTGCGCCTTGCCGGAGCCGCTACGGCGGCGGATGTCCGGCAGGTGGACACGGACCTCTACCGGGCCAACGACACCGAAAGCGATGATACCTCCGTTGTCCGGGTCGCTACCGTCCACGGCACTGTCCTGACTTGCGCACTGACGCTGTGCGCCCCCGTGCAGTCGGCCCCGGTGGTCACGGTCTACGGCACATTGGGGCAGGTGGCCTTCTCCTATACCGAAGACCGGCTGGACATCACCACTCCGCAGGGAACCAGGACAGAAAACTACGGCAGGACCGACCTCTTGGAGAATCTGCTCGCGGCCCGGTCCGAAGAGGACCTCCTGAGCCCCCTCGGCGGCACTGGAGCTTACGTTGCCGTCCTCGAAGCGATCCGCACTGCCGAGGATCCTGCCCCCATCGATCCGGCCTTCGTGACTTGGGCGGGAGAGGGCAGTGAGGCACACGCTGTGGTGCAGGGCATCGGGACATGGATCCAGCGGGCCGCCTTGGGGCAAGCCACGTTCGCCGAGCTCGGAGCACCCTGGGCCTCCGGATCCAGCAAGCCCGTGATGGAACTCGGCGGGACCGTTGTGGCCACCATCCAGGATGGAACCGGCATCAAGCCCACATCCTCCCCTCGGCCCTACCTGCACCCCGTCCGGACCTTGGCCGGAACCGTCGTGACGGACCACGTGCCCGAGGACCATGTGTGGCATCTGGGGGCCGGCGTGGCTTTGCAGGACGTGGACGGCATCAATTTCTGGGGTGGCCGCACCTACACCCGGGACGCGGGAGCCTACGTGTGGCGCAAGGACCACGGGCACATCGTCACCGAATTCGCCGAACACACCGAGGGAAAGCGGGTGGAACGGCTCGCTTGGGTCGGTCCCGACGGAACCCGGATACTCAGCGAACAACGCCGGTGGAGCTGGGCCGCCGTCGGGCAGTCCGCATGGGCGTTGACGCTGGACTTCAGCCTTGAGTCGGCCACTGGCGGCACCGTAATGCTGGGCAGCCCCGGGTCGAACGGCCGGCCACAGGGCGGCTACGGCGGCTTCTTCTGGCGCCTGCCGAAAGTGGGCGATGCCACCATCTGGACCGCGGACGCCCGCGGCGAGGACGCGGTCCATGGGAGCGTCGCGCCGTGGCTGGCTTGGTCTGGAACGTTCGACGCCGGAACATCACCCGGCGGGCACGGCACCGGCGGCCTGGGCCACCCCGCAACGCTGGTGTTCCTCGCCTCTCCGCAGGCACCGGATCCGTGGTTCGTGAGGCATTCGGGCTACCCGGGCGTCGGGCTATCCCTCGCGTGGGACACCCCGGTCCGGGCAGAACCCGGCAATCCTGTCCACCGCACCGTCACAGTCCTCATCGCCGACGGTTTCCTGGCCACCAATGACATTCAACAACTCATCTCAACCTTGGGGGAATCGGCATGACCGCTCCAGCTCAATCCACAACCGCGACCGTCACCGCGCCACGGACCGCACCCGGCAACGCAGCCGATCGCGCCGTCAAACGCCGGCGCGTCCTGGACATCCTCGATGCCGCGGGCCGCGATTCGCTGCTCCTGACCACGCACACGGCGCTCACCTGGTACCTGGACGGGAGCCGCGTGCACATCAGCCTCGCCGGGGATCCCATCGCTGCCCTGCTGGTGGACCGGGACGGGGACCACCTGGTCACCTTCAACAACGAGGCCGGACGGATTGCCGCCGAGGAACTGCCCCAGGGCGTCAGCCTTCACACGGTTCCCTGGCACGGCCCGCTGCACGCCACGGCTGCCGGACTCGCCAGCGATGGCGATCCCCTGCTGGAAGCCGCTGTGGCAACCGAACTCCGTGCCGCGCGCCAGCAACTCCTTCCTGCCGAGGCCTCCCGCTACGCCAGGCTCTCGGCCGACGCTGCAACGGCCATGACCGACGTCCTGTCACAGGCAACACCCGGTACCACCGAATTTAAGCTGGTTTCCGATCTTGCTGCCCGGATCGTCGCCGTCGGGGCCGAACCGCTGGTCCTGCTCTGCAACGGAACGGGCCGCAGCGACTACCGGCACCCGCTGGCTACGCACTCGCCGATTGGCCGCCGCGCCATGGCCGTGGTGTGCGCCCGCCGTGACGGCCTGGTTGCCAACGTGACCCGCTGGGTGGCGTTCGACGCCGGCACGCCCCAGGAACTCGACGCCGAG
Organism: Paenarthrobacter sp. NPDC089988; assembly: GCF_044748465.1. NCBI lineage: Bacteria > Bacillati > Actinomycetota > Actinomycetes > Micrococcales > Micrococcaceae > Paenarthrobacter > Paenarthrobacter sp. NPDC089988. The sequence continues at coordinate 54,653 of NZ_JBIVGD010000020.1, read as the reverse complement.
GCCCGCATCGCGGCGGTGGAAGCGGACATCTTCCGTGCGACGGTTCCCGGAGCGCGCCTTAACGACGTGTTCAGCGAGATCCAGACCGCGTACGAACGGCACGGCTTCGGCGCTGACCAGTGGAAGCTGCACCACCAGGGAGGCCCTGCAGGATATGCCGGAAGGGATCCCCGGGTGACCGCTGACGTCACAGACCGGATTGTGGTCAACCAGCCCTTCACATGGAACCCTTCCGGTCCCGCCGTGAAGATCGAGGACACCGTTCTGCTCACGGACGGTGGGCTGGAGATCCTGACCCTCGACGAACGCTGGCCCACAGCGGAAGTCGACGGCCGCCGTCGTCCCTTGACCCTTCGTCCATAAGCCCTTCACGCAACAAGAAAGGGGCGGGTCACCATCAAGGTGACCCGCCCCTTCTCGCGCGTGGTTCCCAACTGGGGGACAGCACATGTCCCATTGAGCGTTCAGTGGAGCATGTGCTGTCCCCTACTTGGGTTAGCTGAGGTTCAGCACGCCGTCCACGCGCCGCGGGATCCCCAGCGGGTTGGACTCGTGCAGGGCTGGGTGCAGAATGCTCTCCGGTGCGTCCTGGTACGCCACGGGACGCTGGAACCTGCGGACCGCCGTCGCCCCTACGGACGTGAACAGGGACGTTGTGGCGGGGTAGGGACCGCCGTGCTGCTGGGCCCAGTTCACTGCCACACCCGTGGGCCAGCCCGCGAACAGGACGCGCCCGGCCAGCCCGCTGAGCTGCTCCACGAGCGCCTCAATGTCCTCGCCGGGCTGGGCGTGGAGAGTTGCCGTGAGGCTGCCGGGAACCTTGGCCAGGGCCTCGGACAATTCATCCTGGTTGGCGTACTCGATCAATAGCGTAGTGGGCCCGAAGCATTCCTCCAGGAGTTCCTCGGGCCGAGCCAGGACATTGGCAGCGGTGGTGGAGAAGACCACCGGCGCGGCACCTTCGGCCAAGGCGTCCTGGTCCGCAGTGCCGCTGACCAACGTCACTCCGGGCTGCTCGGCGACGCTGCGCAAACCGTACGGGTACGCCTCGGCAATGCGTTCGGTGAGCATGGCCGCCGCGGGCTTATCCGTGCTGGCTTCAGCCACGTTCGCTGCGAAGTCGGTCCCGGCAGGGATGAAGATGAGGCCGGGCTTGGTGCAGAACTGGCCGGCGCCCATGGTGAACGAAGCAGCCAGGCCAGCGGCGAGTTCCTGTCCCCGTTCCGCAAGGGCAGCTGCCGTGATGACCACGGGGTTCAGGCTGCCCAGCTCGCCGTAGAACGGAATGGGCTCCGGGCGTGAAACCGCAAGATCGAACAGGGCGCGGCCTCCCGGAATGGAACCGGTGAAACCCACGGCCTTGATGGCCGGATCCTGGACCAAGGCTGTACCGGCCTCGCGGCCACTGACCAATGCAAAGATGCCCTCGGGGGCGCCGGCTTGGGCCAAGGCTTCCGTGACGATCTCGGCTGTGCGCTCGGACAACCGCAGGTGGCCTGAGTGGGCCTTGACGATCACCGGGCAGCCTACAGCGAGCGCAGACGCGGTATCGCCCCCGGCTACGGAGAAGGCGAACGGAAAGTTCGACGCCGAGAACACGGCTACCGGGCCAACTGGCCTGAGGATGCGGCGCAGGTCGGGCTTGGGCGGGGTTGATCCGGGGTCGGCATGGTCGATCACGGCTTCGAGGTACGAACCCTCGGTGATGACTTGCGCGAACAACCGCAACTGGCCGCTGGTCCTGGCCACCTCGCCGGTGAGCCTGACCGTACCAAGGCTGGTCTCGGAGTCGGCGATCGCCACGAGTTCCGTCACGTTGGCGTCCAAGGCGTCGGCGATGGCGGTCAACCAGGCGGCCCGGTCGGCGTCGGACGCTGCTGCGGTCACCTTCGCCGCGGCAGCCGCGGCAGCCGTAACTGCTGTCAGGTCAAGAGTTGCTGTACTCAATGTGGTTTCCTTTGCTCTCGATATCGTCGGTAGCGGAGGCCTGTGCGGAGAAATCGAATCCGAGTCCGGGACGTCCTGCGGAACTGAGCCTGCTGTTGCGGATCCGGACGGGGGACGGGCCGTCAAGGATGCCCAACTGCTGGAAGGAGGCGTCCTCCACGTCTTCCACGCTGACGGCTTCGGCCAGGGTCAGGGCCAGCTGGCCGGAAAGTTCGGGCAGCAGGTGCGGGGCAACCCGGATGCTGTTGGCCCGCGCCAACTCGACGATCCGCCTGAACGGGGTGATACCGCCCACCCGAACAATGTTGGGCTGGATGATGTCCACCGCTTCCGCTTCGATGAAGTCGCGGAACCGGTAGATGGTGTGGACGTTCTCCCCCAATGCAATGGGCACCGGTGAGTGCTTGCGCAACCTCCGGTAGGCCCACAGATCGTCCGCACGGATCGGTTCTTCCAGCCACTCCAGGCCATAGCCGGCCAGGACATCCAAGGCACGAAAGGTATGCGCCAGGTCCCAGCGCTGGTTGGCGTCGATCATGAGCAGCCGGTCCGGTCCAAGGACCTCCCGGACCGCGGACACCCGTTCCGCGTCCTCGCGCAGCTCCGGTTTGCCTACCTTGATCTTCACGGCATTGTGACCCGCAGCCACCCAGCGCTTGGCCTGCGCCACGAGCTCATCCAGGGAGTAGTGCAGGTTGACGCCGGAACCATAGACTTCCACGGATTCCTGGCGCTGGCCCAGCAGTCCGGTGACCGATTGGCCGGCCTTCCGCGCTGCGAGGTCCCAGAGGGCAAGGTCCACGCCGGCCATCGCAATGGTGGTCAGTCCTCCCCCGCCCGCTTCGTGCAGCCGTTTCCACAACGCGTCCCACACGATCTCCGGGTTGGCTTCCAGCCCCAGGATGAAGGGGGCAATGTCGTGGTCAAGGAGGGCCTTCACCGCGTACGGTCCAATGGTGGGCGTCCACGAGAATCCGTGGCCGGTTCCGCCGTCGTCCGTTGCCAGTTCGGTGACGATCACGTGGTTCTCCGGCGCCTCCACACCCCAGCTGCGCAGCAGCGGAACAGTGATCAGGCGGGTGGAGAGCCCGGTGATGCGGGCCGGCATCAGTTGCCGGCCAGCTCGTGGCCCTTGGCGAGGATTGCCTTGAGCTCCAACAGCTGCTCCTCGGTGGGATCCACCAGTGGCGGACGGACCGAGCCAACGGGCAGGCCGGCCAAGCGGAGGCCTGCCTTGATGAGGGAGACGCCGAAGCCCGGTGTCTGGTCTCGAAGCCGGACGAGCGGCCCGTAGAAGCCTTCCAGCAACGCGTTGCGGCGCTCTTCGTCGCCGGAGACGTAGGCGTCGTAGTACGCCTTGGCGATCTCCGGGGCCATGGCGAAGGCCGCCGAGGAGTACAACGGAATACCCAGGCCGCGGTAGGCTCCCTGCGTGAGTTCGGCCGTCAGGAGGCCATTGAACAGCGCGAAGCCTTCACGGCCGCTGGCGTTGATGGCGGAGACGATTTCCTGCGCGAGGCCAACATCGCCGATCCCGTCTTTGAAGCCCACTACCTTGGGGTTCGCGGTCAAGCGGGTCATCGCGGCGGCGGTGAACTTCGCAGTACCGCGGTGGTAGACGATCACGGGGAGGTTGCTGGCGGCCGCCACGGCCTCGACGTAGGCAACCACGCCGTCGGTGGGACCCGTGACCAGGTAGGGGGGAAGCACCAAAAGGGCATCGGCGCCTGCTTCTTCTGCCACTTTGGCAGCCGCGATGGCGTGGCCCAGCGGCCCACCGGCGCCGGCCACCACGGGCACGGCTCCTGCCACGACCTCGACGGCGGCTGTCACCACAGTGCGGATCTCGTCCAGGGACAGGGCATGGAACTCACCCGTTCCACATGCCGGGAACACGCCGCCGGGACCGAATGGAAGGCGCGAGGCGATGTGTTCCTTCAAAAGGGCCACATCCACCGATCCGTCCTCGGCGAAGGGCGTGACGGGGAAGAAAAGGACGCCGTCGAATTTCATGCTGTCTCCTTGCTGGTTGCTCCCGCAGGCACCAGGCCGCGGTGGTTCTCGTCATTGAGTAGTGCTGTGTCTGCGCCTTGGTAGGCAGGGGTGAGTTCGGTACGCCAGCTGCGCCGTGGCTCCCACCCCAGGAGCTCGCGGGCCTTGTCCACGGAGAATGCGGGACTGGTACCGGTAAGGTGCTCCGTCAGTGGACCGCTGCCGGGCAGGAACCGCGGGAACAATTCAGCCAAGGGCGCGGTGGCCAGGGCATCCTTGGCGCCCACGAAGAACACCTGCCCATTGGGTATGGAGTCCATCTTCGCCAGGAGCACATCCAGGAAGTCCGCCACGTCACGGGCATCGACGTAGTTGAACAAAGCCGGTGCGGACAATGCGGGATCGTCCAGGCGTTCGCGAACCGTGTGGCCCTGCTGGGTCAGCGCCCCCTCCCATTCCTCGGGCGAGATGACGTAGCAAGGGCGGAAGGCCGCGTACCGGATTTTGTCCCCTTGCGCGGCAGCGAACATCTTGACCGTCTGCTCAGCGATCAGTTTGGACAACGCATAGGCGTTCCACGGCTTGGGTGGCGTCTCTTCGTTCAAGGGGAACGACGGCGGCAGCCATCCTGCCGGCGAGCCGTAGCCGAGCGCGGTGGGGCTGCTTGCCGTGACGATCCTCGGAACGCCTGCGTCCGTGGCAGCACTCACCACCGCGTAAGCGAGCCGGGTGTTCGTGCTGAAAATGACGTCCTCGGGTGCACTGAAAGGTACCGCAATAGCAGCGAGGTGGATGACGGCGTCGGGCGTTGTTTCCCTGATGAGGCGCTCCGCCTCACCGGGCGCCAGGAGGTCTGCGGTTAATTGAGTGGCACCTGCCGGCAACTGTCCGGCGGGGATGGCGTCGCGGTCCACGGAAACCACGTCGTGGCCCGCCGCTGCGAGTCCGGCCACGACGCTGCGCCCGAGCCGGCCCGAGCCGCCGGTGACGAAAATCCTGCTCATCTGATGTTCCTTGCGTCTCTTGGGGTCAGGCCTGGTGGCGGCTGAGGTCGGCGCCGAGGCCAAGTTCGCTGATGCGGACAGGCAGCTCGGAGTCGAGGGACTGGTTTCCAGCGATGCCCACAGAGACGGAGCGGAGCCCGTCGATGTAGCCGGACGGACGGCCCAGCGGGTCCACTCCGGGGCCGTTGAAAAGATCCGAAAGCAGCAGGTTGTCGCCACCGCCATGGCCACCTTCGCCATTGATGATGGGCACCTCGTAGGCTGCCTCCCAGTGGCGCTGGACGATCAGGCGCTCACCGTTGCGGCGCACGGCGTCCTCTTCCTCGATGGGTGTGGCGCTCGGGTCCACGACGGTCTTCTTGTCCGTGCTGAACTCGACGGCGGCACGTTCCACTACCTCGAGTTCGGCGCGGCCTTCCGTGCCGTTGACGGTAACGCGGTAGCCCTCCCAGGGGCTGTGCGCGTTCAGGGAGTAGCTCAGGGTGGGTCCGCCCTGGTAGTCCACTACGAGGGCCAGGTTGTCCTCGATGGTGATCCCATCGGTGAAGACGTCCTGGTCGCGGCGGTAGCCATCGAACTTCTCGTTGTCGTAGTACAGGGCCTTCAGCCGCTCGTCGTCGCGCAGGTCCAAGCGGAAGGGATCCCGCTCGAGGCCGTCCACGGTTCCGCGTTCCGGACGCGCGCCGAGGCCGCGCTCACTGGCATTCTTGTCGCCATAGAAGCGCAGGCCGCCGGAAGCGAAGACGCGCTCGGGAACGTCGTTGATCCACCAGTTGACGAGGTCGAAGTGGTGGGAGGCCTTGTGGATCAGCAGGCCGCCGGAGTTCTTCTTGTCGCGGTGCCAGCGGCGGAAGTAGTCCGCTCCGTGGACGGTGTCCAGGACCCAGCTGAAGTCGATGGACGTCACCTTGCCGATCATGCCGTTCTGGATGACTTCCTTGAGGGCGGAGTTGCGCGGCGAGTAGCGGTAGTTGAAGGTCACCACCACGTTCCGGCCGGTTTCGGCAACGGCGGATGTGATGCGGCGGCAGCCCTCCACGTCGATGGTCAGCGGCTTTTCAACCACGACGTCGGCACCCGCCTCGAGCGCTTCAACGATGTAGTCGGCATGCGTGTAGTCCGGAGTGGTCACGATGACGCGTTCGATGCCATTGGCCTGGATGAAGCTGGTGAGCTCGCCCGGCTCGAAGGATGCGACCGGTCCGGATCCGCCAAGTTCCTTGATGAGCTCCTGGTAGAACTCCACACGGCCCGGGTTGACGTCGGACAGGGCCACGAGCTCGGCAACATCGGCGTGCTGGCCCAAGATGGCGCGGATGTACATCTCGGAACGGCCGCCAGTGCCGATGAGGGCGATTCTTGTGCGGTGGCCGGCGGTGCCCGATGCGGACGTGGTGGTGGCTGGATGGGTCTCGGCGGTGTCGACGTTGACCATGGAGAATGCCCCTTTCCAAAGGCAGGAGTGAACCGCTTGACGGCCCGGCTTGTTCTGGGAAGAATCATGAGAAAGCGTTTTCTCAGAGCGTTATAAGCTTTGTATCAAGACTCTGGCGGTCACGTCAACCATCGCCCCAACGACGGGGCAGCACGAGGCAAGCCAATCGGAAAGGGCAAGATGGCACGCAGGAATACCAACAGGCGCGTTGGCATCGCCGACGTCGCGGAGAAGGCAGGCGTTTCCCACGCCACAGTGTCGCGCGTCATGAACGGCAACGCGGCAGTGGACCCCGGCATCGCCGAACGCGTACGTGCCGCCGCCGCCGAACTGAAGTACCAGCCCAACCCCGTGGGCCGGAGTTTGGCCCTGGGCAAAACGGACACTATTGGGATCGTGGTGCCTGACCTGGCCAACCCCACGTTCCAGGCCATCCTTCGCGGCCTGAGCATTGCTGCCGCCCAGGACGGCTACCGCGTATTGATCGCGGATTCCTCCGAAGTGACCAGCGAGGAAGCCATCCTCGCAGGCGAAGCACGGCGGCGCTGCGACGGCGTGGTGCTCTGCGCACCCCGCATGCCCGATGCCGAACTGGAGGAGCTGGCCCCCACCCTGCACCCGTTGGTCCTGATCAACCGGACAACCATCACCACCAACACACCGAGCCTCAGCGTCGATTACGGGCAGGGCATCCAGGAGCTCGCCCAACACCTTATTTCCCTGGGCCACCAGCGGCTCGTCTATCTCTCCGGCCCGGAACACAGCGCCTCAAACCGCCAGCGCCTGGTTGGCCTGGCGGAATTCCGCAAGGAGCACCCGGGCATCGAGCTCCAGATGCTGCATGGCGGTTCCAACTTCGACTCGGGCCACGACTCCACCGAGGCCATCATTGCCAGCGGAGCCACGGGCATCCTGGCCTTCAACGACCTCGTGGCCATGGGCCTCTTAAGTGGCCTGCACGAGCGCGGCATCCGGGTTCCCGAGGACATCTCCGTGACCGGTTTCGACGACATTCCGTTCGCCAAATACACCACTCCCCCGCTCACCACCGCCGCCGTTCCCATCAATGAGCTCGGCAGCCTGGCGTGGCGCAGGATGCGGGAACAGATCCAGCAGGCGGACGAAGCACCCGCCCATCAGCAGGACGAATTCGCGCCCCGCATGGAGATCCGCAAGAGCACCGCCGCCCCGGCCCTCAAGCCCGCCTAAGAAAGCAACGCGGAGTCACTTACGGCCAATCCAAGGGGTCATCAGGGGCCCTCAGGGGCTCCGCGTTGCCTTAATCCTGGGTGGAGCCTGAGCCGACTCCTGCTTCGAAGTAGAAACCCCGGATGTGGGCCGCCACGAGATCTGCCGCCTTGCCGCCGTCGCTCGCCTTGACAGCGGCAAGGATGGCGCGGTGTTCGGCCCGAAGCCGCCCTGCCGTGGCGTTCCAGTCGGGGAGGTTGCCCGTGAGTTCGCTGGCGTAATTCTCGATCGCCCCACGGAGCGAGGCCATCATGGCGCTCACCACGGCATTGCCCGCAGCCTGGGCCAACGCGACATGGAAGCGGGCGTCGAGGCCCAGGAACGTATCAACGTCCGGAGCAGCGTCCATCTGGTCCAGCAACTCCGCGGCTTCGTCCAGCTCGGGCACGCCGGGGTGTGCACGCGCCGCCGCCCAGGACTCAAGGAGCACGCGGGTCTCAACGATGTCCGCCACAGGAAGGTGCCGAGTCGCCACGTGCAGCCGGAGCGTCGATCCTAGGGCCGAACCCGGCTCCGCAATCACGATCGTTCCCGCATCCTTGCCGGAACCCACCCCAGCACGGACAACACCCATGGCTTCCAGGATCCGGACGGCCTCGCGCACCGAGGTCCGTGAGACCTGCAATTGTTCGGCCATGGTCCGCTCACCGGGCAGGCGTCCGCCCAAGGCCAGTTCGCCGCTGGACAATTGCTGTTCGATCCACTCCAGGACAAGTTCGTGCGTTCGCATACCGGAATACTAGTTGATGTGGTCCAACCACATGCCCTACAGTGTGGTTAGACCACACACTTCAAGGGAGAACCGCATGACCGACACCCTCGATCCCAAGCTCACTGCTGCCCCCGCCGATGCCGGCAGCGACCAGAACGTGAGCCGCCCACCCCAGCCGCGTCCCGCCGTCGTACTTCCCCCGGCACTGAAGCGGCGCGTGCCCAAGGTGTCCGACCTGGCACCGCTCATGCAGTTCAAGAAGCCGGAGTTCAGCAAGACCGCACGGCTCAAGCGGGCCAGCACCATCTGGGACCTGCGGGACATCGCCAAGCGGCGCACCCCGCAGGCACCCTTCGACTACACCGACGGCGCTGCGGAAGCAGAGATCACCTTGCGCCGGGCCCGCCAGGCGTTCCAGGACATCGAATTCCGCCCCGGCGTCCTGCGTGACGTCTCCAAGATCGATCTCCGCACGGACATCCTCGGCCAGGAATCCAAGCTTCCCTTCGGCATCGCACCCACCGGCTTCACGCGCATGATGCAGTCCGAGGGTGAATACGCAGGCTCGCAGGCCGCCGAGGCCGCAGGCATCCCCTACACCTTGTCCACCATGGGTACCGCCTCCATCGAAGACGTTGCCACGGCAGCGCCGAATGGCCGCAACTGGTTCCAGCTCTACCTGTGGACGGACCGGGACCGCTCGCTGGAACTGATCGAGCGGGCTGCAGCGGCTGGCAACGACACCCTCATGGTCACCGTGGATACGGCAGTGGCCGGCGCCCGGTTGCGCGACGTCCGGAACGGCATGACCATTCCCCCGGCGTTGACGCTGAAGACCGTCCTGGACGCGTCCTACCGTCCGGCCTGGTGGTTCAACTTCCTTACTCACGAGCCGCTGACCTTCGCCTCACTGTCCCGCTACACCGGCACTGTGGCAGACCTGATCAACTCCATGTTCGATCCCACCCTGACCTACGAGGACCTCGACTGGTTGCGCGAAACCTGGAAGGGCAAGCTCGTGGTCAAGGGCATCCAGACCGTCGAGGACGCCCGGCGCGTCGTTGACCACGGGGCCGACGGCATCGTGCTGTCCAACCATGGCGGACGCCAGCTGGACCGTGCACCCATCCCGTTCCACCTGCTGCCTGAGGTCTCGGCTGCGCTGAAGGCGGACAACAACAAGGCTGCGGTGATGCTGGATACCGGCATCATGAGCGGTGCCGACATTGTGGCGGCGCTGGCACTTGGCGCAGACTTCGCCCTGATTGGCCGCGCCTACCTGTACGGGCTCATGGCCGGTGGGCGCGAAGGCGTGGACCGGACCATCCAGATCCTGGAAAAGGACATGACCCGGACCATGGCGCTGCTGGGAGTCAGCAAGGTGGCGGACCTCAACCCGGACCACGTGCGTTTGCTGCAGCGCTAACCCATGTAGGTAGCAGTAGAGGGCGTTTTGAAGCTTCAAAACGCCCTCTACTGCTACCCAGTTGGGTGAGGCGGCTAGATGAGGCCTTGGGCCAGCATGGCATCGGCCACCTTCACGAAGCCACCGATGTTGGCACCCACCACATAGTTGCCCGGCGCGCCATACTCTTCGGCCGTCTCGGCGCAGCGATCATGGATGCCCACCATGATTTCCGTAAGCCGGGCCTCGGTGTGCTCGAACGTCCACGAGTCGCGGCTGGCGTTCTGCTGCATTTCCAAGGCAGAGGTAGCAACGCCACCTGCATTGGCAGCCTTGCCCGGCCCGAACAGGATGCCTGCCTCCTGGAACACGGACACAGCTTTCTGGGTGGAGGGCATGTTGGCCCCCTCGGCCACGGCGATCAGGCCGTTGCTGACGAGCTTGGCGGCAGCATCGCCGTCGAGCTCGTTCTGGGTGGCGCAGGGCAGCGCAACGGTGCCGTTGACGTCCCACACCGAACCGCCCTCGACGTGGCTGACGCCCGGGCGACGCGCAGCGTATTCGGTGAGACGGGCGCGTTCCACTTCCTTGACCTGGCTGAGCAGGGCAACATCGATGCCTGCCTCATCCACGATGTAGCCGGCAGAATCCGAACATGCCACGACGGTGGCGCCAAGCGCCTGCGCCTTGGCGATCGCGTGGATGGCCACGTTGCCGGAACCCGACACGACGACGCGCTGGCCGTCGAAGGAGGTTCCACGCGTCTTCAGCATTTCCTGCGCAAAGATGACCGTTCCGTAGCCGGTTGCCTCGGGCCGGACCAGCGAGCCGCCCCAGGAGATACCCTTGCCGGTCAGCACGCCGGATTCGTAGCGGTTGGTGATGCGCTTGTACTGGCCAAACAGGTAGCCGATCTCGCGTCCGCCCACTCCAATGTCGCCGGCCGGAACGTCCGTGTATTCGCCAATGTGGCGGTAGAGCTCCGTCATGAACGACTGACAGAAGCGCATGATCTCGGCATCGGAACGGCCGCGGGGATCGAAGTCCGAGCCGCCCTTGCCGCCACCAATGGGCATGCCAGTCAGCGCGTTCTTGAAGATCTGCTCGAAGCCGAGGAACTTCACAATGCCCAGGTAGACCGAGGGGTGGAAGCGCAGTCCGCCCTTGTAGGGGCCCAGCGCCGAGTTGAACTCCACGCGGAAGCCGCGGTTCACGTGCACGCGTCCGGCGTCGTCGGTCCACGGGACACGGAAGATGATCTGGCGTTCCGGTTCGCAGAGGCGTTCCAAAACGGCACCTGCGAGGAATTCGGGGTGACGGTCGTGGACCGGACCGAGGCTTTCGAACACTTCGGTAACCGCTTGGTGGAATTCCTTTTCGCCCGGATTCCGTGCCAACACGGTGTCCCTGACAGCTTCCAGCCTCGAATCCATGCGTCGTCCTATCCCTCGGTGCCACGAGTCGCGGCGAGACAATCAAAGTCCCGCTCATGCTTGCACCATCAGAGGTAGGATCTCCATCCCAGCCGGATATGACCGTCAGGGTGCGACTTAACACAACTGGTGAAAAACCCCGTGAATACGGCTAAGCGAAGGTTAACAAAACCTCACAATGTGAGGAGTATCACGTTAGCTCTAGCGCTTGCGCCCGAATTTCGGCAGGTTGGGCAGGTTCGCCAGGAGGTCCGCGGCCTTGGTGGCCGCCCGGCCCACGGTGCGTCCTATCTGCTGCGGCACAGTGTCGTCCGTCTGCAGGTCCACGGACACAGGCGCATCCGTTGCGTGCGCGGTGACGGCCTGGCTGAGGGTCTCCATGCGGGGTGCAACATCCTCCGCAACGGCAGCCGCGGCGGCTTCAGCGGCAGGCTCCCCTACGGAAGGTACGACGACGGCGGCGGCCGCGGGTCCGACGTCGAACGTTTCCAGCCACGAGGCGACGCCCGCGAGCGGCTTGGGATTCAAGGTATAGAAGCGCTTCTGGCCCTGCGCACGCATGCTGACAAGGTCAGCTTCGCGTAGAACTTTCAAATGCTTGGAGATGGTGGGCTGGCTTGCGGCCAACTCTTCAACCAGTTCCCCTACTGCTTTATCCCCAGAGCGGAGGGAAACCAGGATGTCGCGCCTGGTTGCCTCAGCAATGACGGCAAATACGTCGTCAGTCACCATGACACCCACCCTAGCGACATATACGCCAAATGGCATCCCTCGTTTCCGTCTGCTGCAACGGCGGATCGTTGACCGCTGGGTGGGCCGGTGCTACAACTTTTGTCACGGTCCGTCCGGGCTCCCAGGCCCCGGCCGCCAACAGCACGGGGTGCAGGGCAATGACTGACTTCTTCCGGCGGCACATGTTCAACATCATTGCCGCAGTGTTCCTGGCCCTGTTTGTCCTGGTGTGGGCCACCGTACTCCTCCGCGTTGGCACGTGGGTTCCCACCGGCGAAGCCCAGGCACCCGAGTTGAACGGAGCCCTGGTCACGGCGGCCGGTGTCCTGGCCACTTCGCTGAGTTCCCTCACGGCCTCGGCCTTGGGTTTCACCATTTCAGAGGTCAAACGGGACAACGCCAAAGCCGGCGAGCCCAGTCCCCTTGTCAACCCGGCCGAGGTAGCCACCCGTCTCTCGGGCCGCGTCATTTTCGCCATCATGGTCTACATGACCATGGGGATGCTGGTCCTGGTGCTGTGGCTGTTCAAGGGACAAGCGTCCACCGACCTGATCGGGGCATTCGCGTTGTCGCTGCTGGGCTGGCTCGTCGGAGCAGCCGGCGTGGTGTTCCAAACGGAGAAGGCCGACTCCTAGCTTGCTGGCAAGCACTCAGTCGAACCAGGGATCCAGCCCATACAAAGGGAAGATCTCCTTGCGCGTGGCGATGACCGTCCGGTCCACTTGGTCCGCGGGGTCGTAGCCCACCTCCCAGGAACGCCACCAGATGTCCACGTCGTCACCCATGGACTCGGGAGCCCACACACCGTACTTTTCCTTGACGTACGTGCGCCACTGTTCGGGCACGGGGGTTGCGAGCGGGACCGCCCGCTGCGTGACCATCCCGATCAGGTGGCTCCACGCACGCGGGACCACGCCCGTGACGTCATAACCGCCGCCGCCTGTGGCGATCCACCGGTTCCCGCAGTAGCGGGCCGCGAGGCTTCCGACGGCGCTGGCCGCCTCACGCTGGGCATCGACGCTGAGGTTGAGGTGCGTGAGCGGATCCAAGCGATGCGAATCGCAGCCGTGCTGGCTCACGATCACCTCGGGCTGGAAAGCCCCGACGAGTTGGGGCACCACGGCGTGGAAAGCCCGCAGCCACGCGGCGTCCCCCGTGAACGCGGGCAGCGCAACGTTCACCGCAGTGCCGGGAGCATCCGGCCCGCCCGTTTCATTGGCGAAACCTGTACCGGGAAACAATGTCAGCCCGGATTCGTGCAGGGAAATGGTCATCACCCGGGGATCATTCCAGAAGATGCTTTGCGTCCCATCGCCGTGATGGGCGTCAACGTCGATACTGACGATCCGCTGCACCCCGCCGTCGAGCAGCCGCTGGATGGCCATGGCAACATCGTTGTAGACGCAAAAGCCGCTGGCCCTGTCCCTCGACGCATGGTGCATTCCGCCGCTGAAGTTGACCGCCCGGATGGCCTTGCCGTCAAGGATCGAATCGACCGCCACCAAGGAACCCCCGGCCAGCCGGGCGCTTGCTTCGTGCATGCCCGCAAACGCGGGATCGTCCTCGGTGCCCAGTCCCCGTTCTTCGTCCGGCCAGTAGGGATCCGCGCTGACCCGGCGGACCGCCGCCACATAGTCGGGGCTGTGGACCGAGCAAAGTTCGACGTCGGTAGCCACCGTGGGTGCCTCGACGGCCACGTGGCTGTGGCTGAAAAGGCCCAGGGATTCGGCCAGTCTTGCCGTCAGTTCCAGCCGCTGGGGCGCCATGGGATGGCCGGGCCCGAAGTTGTAGGCAGTCATGGCAGGATCCCACACCACCGTCGTTGGCAGTGCGGAGCGCGTGATGCTGGAAGCAGCCGTTCCAAGCGTGGAGTTCATCCAGAACAGGCTACCCGAGGCCATAGCGCCTCCCTGCCCGGTTACGGCAGCCGAATAGTGGTTTACTACTCAGGAAAGTATGTTCACTTGAGGAAGAGCACCATGTCTCAAAGCCAGTCGCGGTCCACCGCCCCGGCCAACTGGCAACCAGGCCAGCCGGAACGCGAAGGCTTGTGGATCTTCACGCGTGCCCGCGACTTCATTGACAATATTGCCAACACTTCCCCGGCCCGTCTGGCACTCGTGGCGTTCGGCCTGGTCATCCTGCTTTTCACGGGTCTTTTGTCCCTCCCCGCTTCCTCGGCGTCCGGTGAGGCGACTCCGCTGCACCAGGCCATGTTCACGGCGGTGTCCAGCGTTTGCGTCACCGGACTGACCGTCGTTTCAACGGCCACCCACTGGTCCTTCTTCGGGCAACTCGTGATCCTTGTGGGCATCTTCGTGGGTGGCTTGGGCACGTTGACCCTGGCATCCCTGCTGGCCCTCATGGTCAGCAAGAGGCTTGGCGTCCGCGGCAAGCTCATTGCCCAGGAAGCCATGAACAACGCAGGCCGGCTTGGCGAAGTGGGTACCCTGCTCCGGATCGTCATCACCACCTCCGTGGTGATCGAAGCCGCCTTGGCTTTGGCTTTGATTCCCCGCTTCATGCTTTTGGGTGAGCCGTTCTGGCAATCCGTGTGGCACGGCGTGTTCTACTCGATCTCCTCCTTCAACAACGCCGGCTTCACACCCCACTCAGACGGAATCGTGCCCTACGAAACCGATCTCTGGATCCTCATCCCCCTGATGCTTGGGGTGTTCCTGGGCAGCCTGGGCTTTCCCGTGGTCATGGTGCTGCAGCAGAACGGCCTGAACTGGAAGAAGTGGAACCTCCACACCAAGCTCACCATCCAGGTGTCCTTCATCCTCCTGTTGGCTGGCACCGTGCTGTGGGCCCTGATGGAGTGGGACAACGTGCGCACCATCGCGCACATGGACCTGGGCGACAAGATCATCCACTCGCTCTTCGCCTCCGTGATGACGCGCTCCGGCGGTTTCAACCTGGTGGACCAGAACCACATGGAATCCACCACCATGCTGCTCACCGACGCGCTCATGTTCGCCGGAGGCGGCTCGGCTTCAACTGCCGGCGGCATCAAGGTAACCACCATCGCCGTCATGTTCCTGGCGATCGTCGCCGAAGCCCGTGGCGACGCGGACGTCAAGGTATACGGCCGCACCATCCCACAAGGCACCATGCGCGTGGCCATCTCCGTGATCGTTGCCGGTGCCACCCTGGTGTCCGTCGCAGCCTTCCTGCTGCTGTCCATCAGCGGAGCGTCGCTGGACCGGGTGCTCTTCGAAACCATTTCCGCCTTCGCCACCGTAGGACTGAGCACCAACCTCAGTGCCGAGCTGCCGCCGTCGGGCGTTTATGTCCTGACGGCCCTCATGTTCGCCGGCCGCGTCGGCACCGTTACCCTCGCTGCGGGCCTGGCCCTGCGCCAACGCAGCCAGCTGTTCCACTACCCGGAAGAGAGGCCAATCATTGGCTAGCACCCAGGGGGCGGCCAACCGTCCCGCCCACAACGCACCGGTCCTGGTGATCGGCCTTGGCCGCTTCGGTTCGGCCACGGCTGAGCAATTGGTGAAGCAGGGCCGTGAGGTCCTGGCGATCGAACGCGACCGCAGCCTGGTCCAGAAATGGGCTCCCGTGCTCACCCACGTCGTGGAAGCGGACGCGACCAACATCGACGCCCTGCGCCAGCTCGGTGCACAGGAGTTCAGCTCGGCTGTGGTGGGCGTGGGCACGTCGATCGAATCATCCGTGCTCATCACCGTGAACCTGGTTGACCTGGGCATCCAGCACCTCTGGGTCAAGGCGATCACGCCTTCGCATGGCAAGATCCTCAGCAGGATCGGCGCCAACCACGTCATCTACCCGGAAGCCGACGCCGGTGTCCGTGCCGCGCACCTCGTGTCCGGGCGCATGCTTGACTTCATCGAATTCGACGACGACTACGCAATCGTCAAGATGTACCCGCCCAAGGAAACGGTGGGCTTCACCTTGGAGGAGTCCAAGGTCCGGTCAAAGTACGGCGTGACCATCGTGGGCGTGAAGACGCCGGGTGAGGACTTCACTTATGCGCGTCCGGAAACCAAAGTGTCCGGACACGACATGTTGATCGTGTCCGGACACGTGGACCTGCTGGAACGCTTCGCGGCCCGGCCGTAGCTTGGGTTGCTCGTCGCCTAGCCGAGTTGCTTGGTGATCTCCGCTGCCCTCGCAGCCGCTGCACGGGCGCCGTCGGCGATGATCCTGGGGATCCCGCCGTCGTTGAATGCCGCGATGGCGCGCTCGGTGGTGCCGTTGGGGCTGGTAACCGCCACGCGCAGGTCTGTGGGGTTCGCACCGGGCTCGGCGAGCATGAAGCCCGCACCGGCCACTGTTTCGCGCGCCAGCATGAGCGACAGCTCCTCGTCCAACCCGAGTTCGACGCCGGCAGCGGCCATGGCCTCCGCAAGGTAGAACGCATACGCCGGTCCGGAGCCGCTGATCGCGGACAGGGCGTCCACTTGCTCCTCGGGCACCTCCACAACAGTGCCGGCACCTGCCAGCGCCGTCTTGGCCTGCTGGAGCTGCTCCGGGCTGCAGTGCGTTCCCGGTGATACGGAAACCACCCCGCGGCCCAGCTTGGCGGGCGTGTTGGGCATGGTGCGGATTACGGGCTGGCCTTCCGGCAGCGCAGCTTCGAGCTGGGCGATTGAGACGGCGGCGGCCACGCTGACCACGATGGTGTCCTTGCCCAGTGCGGGACTGATCTCCCGGGCCAGGTCCGTGATGCCCACCGGCTTGACGCCCAGGATCACCATTCCCGCACCCTTGGTGGCCAGCTTGTTGTTGTCCGGGTCCTCTTCGCCGGCGATCGCCATGACACCGTGTCGCTGGGCCAGCTCCTCCGCCCGCTCAGCGCGGCGCACCGTAGCGACAACATCGGACGGGTCGGCACCCGCGGCAAGAAGGCCGCCAAGAATTGCCTCGTTCATGGATCCACAGCCAAGGAATGCGATTCGGTTGCTCATGGCTCCATCATGGCAGTTGGCCCTCGGGCGGGTCGAACGCTTACGCAGATCGTGGCCCCACCGGCCCAGGATTCCCAGCTTGCTCACAAGGTTATTGCAGGCGGCGCCCAATGTTGGTCCGTAACTTAGTAGTTACCTCATTGAGGGTGCGAGTGATGAGGCGGGCATGGGGATGTCCGCCAGCAGCACCGGCGGCCGGAGCGGGTTTTCCCCCATTTCCCGATTCGGCCGCCGGTGCTTTCGCTTTTAACGCCCGCCGACCCTTGCCGCTGGCGTAGTCCGTCGCTTCTTCACACCCAGGTAAACGGCCCCGGGCACTACGGACGTGCAAAAGCCCGGGCCAGCCGGCCCGGGCTTTCCGCTGTCTACTGACCCTTGTTCGCTAGCTGTCCAGGCTCCGGACCAGCGGAACACTCAGATGCTGCCGCGCGAAGCGCAATGTTTCGGCAAGCATTTCCTCGCGCTCCCCGGCGACTTTCGCCTTGCGGGTGGAGATCTCAGCCACCACCACGCCGTCGAATCCGTTGGACGCCAGATGCTGGAGGACGTCAGCGCACTGCTGGGTACCGGTACCGGGCACCAGGTGCTCGTCCTTCCCGGAACCCGAACCATCCGTCAGGTGGACGTGCCGGAGCTTGCTGCCCAACGCCTGAACAGCTTCCAAACTGTTGGCACCGGCAGTTGCCGCGTGCGAGAAATCCCAGGTGACGTCGTCGTAATCCTGTCCCAACGGGTCCCAATGCGGCAGGTAAGCCACGGCCTCACGTCCGCGCACGCGCCACGGATACATGTTCTCTACGGCAATATGCACTTGGTACATGGCCGCAATCTCGCGGACGCCCTCGGCGAAGTTCTCCGCGTAATTCGACTGCCACCGGAAAGGCGGGTGGACCACTACGGTGTCGCAGCCGACTTCCCTGGCCATCTGGCAGGACCGCTCGATCTTGTTCCACGCGGAACCCCACACCTGCTGCGTCAGGAGCAAGGTAGGCGCATGGATCGAGACGATCGGCTGCTTGTACCGATGGCTCAACTGGATGAGCGCGTCCGGATTCTGGCTGACGGCGTTGTTGGTCACCATGACTTCGACGCCTTCATAGCCCAGGTCCTGCGCCACGGCGAACGCGTCATGGACGCTCAGCGGATAGACCGACGCACTGGACAGCGCCACCGGTATCTGACGGTTGTTGGCAACAGGTTCGACGTCGGTACTCATCTCAGGAGGCCAGCCCGCCTGCTGCGGGGGCTGGGATGGGTGCTGGGGCGGGATCGTTCACCGGGACCGGGAATTCCTTGATGGGGTGGTCCTCCTGGTCTTTCCCGTCTTCCTTGGCCTTTTTCTTGGACTTGTCCTTCTTGCGCTTGCCAACGTGCGGAGCCGGGTCCAGGGCTTCCTCGAAGACCAGTTGGTCGAGGCGGCGCAGGATCAGGCCTTCACGGAGGGCCCAAGGACAAATCTCCATCTTGGGGAACTCGAACAGCTCCAAGGCGGCTTCCGCCACCAATGCGCCAGCCAGGAGCTGGCGGGCCCTTGCGTCCGAAACGCCGGGCAGGTAGAGGCGGTCAGCAACGGTCATCGCGGAAATCCGCTGGGCCCACAAACCAAGATCCGCTGCATGGAGCTCGCGCTTCACGTAGGGCCCTGCCGCGCTCGGAGCGGCGCCGGCAATGCGGGCCAGCGACCTGAAGGTCTTGGACGTGCCTGCCACCAGATTGGCCCTGCCCAGTTGGTGGAACTCGCGGACCACCGGCTTGAGCGTAGAGCGGATGTAGCGGCGCAATTCCTTCACGCTCTTGGCCGTCGGCGGGTCCTCGTGCAGCCAGTCCCTGGTGAGGCGGCTGGCGCCCAGAGGAACCGACGTGGCGAATTCCGGCAGTTCATCCGTGCCATAGGCCATTTCGAAGGAGCCACCGCCGATGTCCAGGTCAAGGATGGGACCTGCGCCCCACCCATACCAACGGCGGACCGCGAAGAAGGTCATGGACGCCTCTTCGCTGCCGGTCAGTTCCTGCAGGGTCACCGTGGTTTCGTGCTTCACCCTCGCCAGGACCTCGGCCCCGTTGGTGGCTTCACGGATGGCCGACGTACAGAAAGCCAGCAGGTCTTCCGCCTTGTGGCGCGCAGCGAATTCCCACGCTTCAAGGACAAACTCCACCAGTTCATGCTGACCGGCATCGTTGATGTTGCCGTCCTCGTCAAGGAACTGGACCAGGCTCAACGGGCGCTTGTGGGACGCGAAAGCTACTGGGCGCGCGCCGGGGTGGGCATCCACGAGCAGCAGGTGGACGGTATTGGAACCGATGTCGAGAACGCCAAGACGCATTCTGCCATTATTCACCGATTCGAACCCCGTGAAGCAACTTCGCGGCGACGTTTCGCTGACGCGGCGGTGTCCTATGGTGCCGTTGCCTGCTGGTCCGCGGAACCGTCCACTTCGTCAGCGCGCTTGAAGTCCCTGCGGATGTTGGCGATTCCCTCGGGATCGATTTCGAAGCCGTGCTCGCTTCCCGGGTTGATGACCAGGCCGAGCTCATCGCCGATGTTGCCAAGGATGGCCGAACCCAAGGTGCCCAGGACGTGCGGGGCCGCTTCAAGGAAGCGTGCGTCAACGCGGCTGGGGTGGCTGAAGACCGCCAGGACCGGCTGTCCGTCCGCGTTGGAGAGGACCAGCGGCTCCACCGACGAGTCAGGGCCGTCCACGGATTCCGAGCTGACGAGGTACACCTCGTTGTTCAGGAAAGCCAGGATGACGTCCACCGGGTTCGCGTCCGGCTGTTCGGCCAGGGCAAGCTTGGCTTCCAGGTCGTTCAAGGGGGCGTTGTCGGGTGAAACTGTCTGTTCAGTCATGCTTCTACTCGACCATGATGCCTGCCGGGACGCAATTCGCGGTACGTCCCGGCAGGCAGTTGTACCTGGGTTACTTCTTTGCCGCAGCCTTCCGCGCCGGAGCTTTCCGGGTGGTGGTCCGCTTGACCGGGCCCTTGGCACGCTTTTCAGCCAGGAGCTCGATAGCCCGCTCCCTGGTCAGCTCTTCGAGGGACGTGGACCGTGGCACCGTAATATTGGTGACGCCATCGGTGATGTAGGGGCCGAAGCGGCCTTCCTTCACCACGATGTTCTTCTCGGAGACCGGGTCCGGACCGAATTCAGCCAGCGGCGGCACAGCAGCACGGGCACCCCGTTGCTTGGGCTGCGAGTAGATCTCCAAGGCCTGTTCCAGCGTAATGGTGAAGATTTCCTCTTCGGATCCGATGGAACGCGAATCCGTGCCCTTCTTCAAGTACGGACCGAAGCGGCCGTTCTGCACCGTGATGGGGTTCCCCTCGGCGTCCTCGCCCAGGACACGGGGAAGGCTCATGAGCTGCAGGGCCTCGTCCAGGGTGACGGTGTCAACGGTCATGGACTTGAAGAGCGAACCCGTGCGCGGTTTGGCCTTCACGGGCTTCTTCGGCGGCTTGGGCTTGCCGTTCTTGTAATACTCCACCGGCAGGTTGGCCAGTTGTTCTTCGGTCAGCTCAGGGATGATCTCGGTGACGTATGCGCCGTAGCGGCCATTCTTGGCCACCACCGTGTGGCCGGTGTGCGGGTCGACGCCAAGGACGCGTTCCTCCGGTGCGGCAGTTTCCATGAGCTCGATGGCCTTGGCGGCCGTCAGTTCGTCGGGAGCAAGTTCCTCGGGCACGTTGGCGCGGGCGGACTCAACTACCTCGCCGGTCTTCTGGTCCACCGTGGGAAGGGTGCTCTCCAGGTACGGACCGAACTTGCCCACGCGCAGCATGATGCCGTCAGCGATCGGCACGGAGTTGATCTCGCGGGCGTCGATCTCACCCAGGTTGTTCACGATGCTCAACAACCCGGGATCAGCGTCTTCACCGTAATAGAAGTGCTTGAGCCACGCGGCGCCAATGGCCTGGCCGTTGGCGATCTTGTCCAGGTCGCCTTCCATGTCAGCCGTGAACTCGTAGTCGACGTAGTCCGTGAAGTGCTGTTCCAGCAGGCGGATCACGGAAAATGCGATCCAGCTCGGGACCAGGGCCGAGCCTTGCTTCCGCACATAGCCACGGTCCTGGATGGTGGAAATGGTGGACGCGTACGTGGACGGGCGGCCGATGCCCTTCTTTTCCAGTTCAGCCGTGAGTGAGGCTTCCGTATAGCGCGGCGGCGGGGAGGTTTCGTGGCCAACAGCAACAATGTCCGAAGCCGTCAAGGAGTCGTCCTTGGCGACGTTGGGGAGGCGGCGGGCCTCGTCCGAGTCGTCATCTTCGCGGCTGGCGTCCTTGCCTTCCTCGTACGCAGCCAGGAAGCCGGGGAAGGTGATGACCGTACCGGATGCCGAGAACTCGGCGTCCCGGCCATCCGCTGCCACGGCACCCAGGCGGATGGTGGCTGTGGAACCCTTGGCGTCGGCCATCTGCGAGGCGACCGTGCGCTTCCAAATGAGCTCGTACAGGCGGAACTCGTCTCCGCTCAGCTGCTGCGCCACTTGGGCCGGAGTGCGGAAAGAGTCGCCTGCGGGACGGATGGCCTCGTGGGCTTCCTGGGCGTTCGCAGCCTTGTTGGCGTAGACGCGCGGACCCTGCGGAACATACTCGGGGCCGTAGAGTTCGGCAGCCTGGCGGCGGGCAGCCGTCACAGCCTCATCGCTCAGTGCGGACGAGTCGGTACGCATATAGGTGATGTAACCGTTCTCGTACAGGCGCTGCGCCACCTGCATGGTGCTCTTCGAGGAGAACCGGAGCTTGCGGCCGGCTTCCTGCTGCAGCGTAGACGTGGTGAACGGCGCGGCCGGACGCCGGGTGTATGGCTTGGTGTCTACCGAGCGGACGCGGAAATCGGCGTTCTCCAGCCCGGTCGCCAAGGACGTGGCAAGTTCCTCATTGAGGTGTACCACGTTGGACGAAGTGAGCTCACCGTTGTCGTTGAAGTCGCGGCCCGTAGCCACCTTGGAACCGTCCACGGCGGCGAGCTTGGCTTTGAAGGAACCCGAGTCCGCGCCGAACTGGCCCGTTAGGTCCCAGTAGGAGGCTGCACGGAAGGCCATGCGCTCCCGTTCACGATCAACCACCATGCGGGTGACCACGGACTGCACGCGGCCTGCAGAAAGCCCGCGGGCCACCTTCCGCCACAGGACCGGAGAAATTTCGTAGCCGTACAGGCGGTCCAGGATACGGCGCGTTTCCTGGGCATCCACCAGGGCGGTGTCCACGTCGCGGAGGTTGTCCATGGCCCGGTGGATGGCTTCCTTGGTGATTTCACCGAAGGTCATGCGGTACACGGGGACTTTGGGCTTCAGGACCTCGAGGAGGTGCCACGCGATGGCTTCGCCTTCGCGGTCCCCATCGGTTGCGAGGTAGAGCGCGTCAGCGTCTTTCAGCTGGGCCTTGAGCTCGGCAACCTTTTTCTTCTTGTCCGGCGAGACAACGTAATAAGGCTTGAAGTCATTCTCGACGTCGACGGCGAACTTGCCGAGGGATGTCTTCTTGAGTTCTGCAGGGAGGTCCGACGGCTGCGGGAGGTCCCGGATATGGCCGATCGAAGCCTCGACGATGAAGCCCTCGCCAAGGTATTTGGCGATGGTCTTACTCTTGGCCGGAGACTCCACGATCACGAGTTTCTTGCCGGTTTTTGCCTTGCTGGGCACGGTGCTCCTACAGAAAAAATGTGTCATTGGGCTGGTGCCCATATTGGCCTAGTTCACCATAAATTGCAGAATTCTGCGTTTTTGGCCGGGGACCCCGGCCGGTTTGGGACGGTTATTGGCCGGGTGCCAGACGGTCGTCCGGGATCATCGACCACAGCGTAGCCACGCGCTCCGCGCCGTCCGGAATCCGGGTGGGATCCTCCAATTCGTACTCCCTGATGACCTCACGGATCCTGTCGGAGAGCTCCTTGCGCTGTGGATTGGTCAGGTACAGCAGGTTGCTGGCCAGGACCACCGCCGCCGGTTCCTCCGCGGTGTCTCCGCGCTGCCTCCGCTCACCCCTGGCCTTGGCGAACGCCGAAGCCCTGCGCCGGAAGGCATCCAACTCCAGGTCCACGACGGCGATCTCGGGGCTGGCCACGCTGCCGCCCGAGATGGTGAAGTCCGTGCCGGCGGCTTTCCAGCGACGCTCCCTGGCGTCGCCGGCGTTTTCCGCCGGAGCCACGATTCCCCATTTCTGGAGGGCACGGAGGTGGTAGCTCATGGCACTGGGCGTCAGGCCCGTCCTCGCGGCCAGTTCTGTGGCGGTGTGACTCACCTGCGTGGCATAGAGTTCCGAGATGACTTCAAGCCGGGCCGCGTGGGCCAGGGCGCGGATGGCCTTGGGATCGGTGATCTCCACGGTCTTTTCGGCCCTCTTGCGACGCGGAACTCCGCCTTCTGCCTCGGATGCCTCGTTGTTCACACTCACTTCATCAGTGTAATCAGCGTCACTTGTTGGAGTGCTGGTCCTGGTGGAGTGCGGCGTGTGCGCCGCCGTCATGCGGACACCTCATGGCCGGGCAACTGGCCGTCCGGAAGCAGGAATCCGTCCCGGACCAGGTTCCGGACGTCGCTGAACAGACCCTCACGGAACGCATCCGCATCAAAGTCAGCTCCCCCACCCAGGAGCACTTCCAGGGCGGTGATGATCTGGCCCACGGACAGTTCGCCATCGCACGTGGACACGAAGCCGGCCAGTTCCGAGCTGAGCAGGTTGGTCCGGCGAAGGCCTGCGCCCTGCCTGAGCAGGATCACGCCGGGGTGCTCGGCTCCCGGGCGCTGGTGCCGTTCCTCCGTGACATCGTCGGCGACAAGCAAGTGGGCGTCCGCGAGGTTGTTGCCGGCAACCCAATCGGCGCGATCCACGGCAGCTCCCAAGTGCGGACCGATCGGCTGCTCGATGGGGTAGGTGATTTCCTCGAACCTCTTCAGGACTTCCTCGCCGCCTGAGGGACGCCGCAGCCAGATCATGCCGAAGCCGATGCCTTCAACGCCCCTGGACGCGAAATCGTCAAGGTAGGCGGCATACGCGTCCTGGTAATGGGCACGGTCCCTGCCCTCGGAAGCATCCTGGAGCCAGGTCTCGGCGTACTGTTCCGGACCTACCTGCTCGCGCTGGATGAACCACACGTCCAGGCCTGAGCCCTCGAGCCAGGAGGTAGGCCGGTCCTGCCATTCCGAACCCGAGGCAATCTCCCAGTTTCCCAGCATCTGCGCCGTTCCACCCGGCTCCAGGACGGTGGCCAATGACGTCACCAGCGAAGAGACAATATCGTCGCCCGGGAGTCCGGCATCGCGGTACGTGAACTGATCGGCAGCGGACTCTCCGCTGCTCCGCGGCGTGATCACGAATGGCGGGTTGGACACCACCAGTCCAAACGTTTCCCCCGCAACCGGCTCCAGCAACGAGCCAAGCTTCAGGCTCACGCGGGCTTCCAGGTCCGCGGGGTCGAGCCCGAGTTCGGAAGCGTTAAGCAGCAGGTTGAAACGGGTGAAAGCAAGGGCACGTACAGAGATGTCCGTGGCAGTCACATGCTCACAGTGATGCAACAGGTGGAAGGTCTGGATTCCACACCCGGTACCCAAGTCCAGAGCCCGCTTGGTGTGGTGGCGGATGGTTGTTTGAACCAGCGTGGTTGACGCTTGGCCTATCCCCAGCACGTGGTCGTGCCTCAGGACACCCGGCTGCTGGTGGGCGGCGAGGTCGCTGGCCACCCAGAGTTCCGCTCCCCCCGTTCCGTCCGCGTTGGCGTCCCAGCCATAAGGCCGCAGATCCGCCTTCGCAGCCACGACTTCGCCGTCAAGAGTCACCAGTCCGAGCTCGGCAAGACCATGCGCCCCTACATCCGGCAGCGCAGCGTCCACGTCTCTGGCCGCCTGCGGAACCGCGAGGAGCCACAGCCGGACGATCACCGACAAGGCCGACGCCCCTGGTTGCCCGGCCCCCGCGTGCCGTTCAGTGACCAGGAGTGCTGGAATGAGTTGGTCCCTGCCGAGTGCCGCATAGGCGGATTCGCCAAGGAAATCCGCGACGCCATCCACCGTGTACCGGATGGCGCGAAGGTTGGCTGCCAACGCCGCAAGAAGTTCGGGGCGGTCGCTGCGGGGAGCGTCGGCAGTGGCACCGGAAGTAAAGGCTGTTGGGGTTTGGTTCACCCAGCAAGTCTATTGGCGCTGTTTCAACCTGGTCTCCGGACAGGATGGCCTATGTGGAAAAGCCGGGCGTCGGAACCCGGTAGCGTTGAATCATGCTCATTTTCTCCTCCGCACGGCGCCCTGCCGGTCTTATCGCCGTCGCCGCGGCAACGCTGTTGGCTGCCACGGCATGCCAGCAGCCAGTGGACATCGCCCACGCAGACGTTCCCGCCTGGAAGAAGGATGCGCTGCCTGCCGCTACCGGCGTGGTCCTGGAGGACTCCGGAAAGATCCTGAACCGCGATCCGATTGTCAAGGACTCGCCCAGCGTGGCCGCCGGAACCTACACGCTCACGATGGCGTGCGATGGCGGCGGCAAGGCTTTCTTCGCCGTCAGCACCGGCGGAAAGCAGATTGCAGATGCGGGCGCGGCCTGCAACGGAAGCCGCGAAGTGGCCAAGATCAAAGTCCCGGCCACGGCGGACCTCAGCATCTCGGCCAGCAGCGTCGATGCACCCTTGATCTTCGCTTACCAGGTGGTTCCAGCGGCCGGCTAAATCCCGCGTCCGCCCTATATGGCGGCCTGCCCCACAAGGGTAAAGTCAGAACATGGGCGGCGCGTTGGCTGGCTCGGTAACGTCGCGACGGCTGGCGAGTGCCGCCGTCGTACTTTTGCTTGGCTTGGGCGGCACCCTGACGGGCTGCGAGTACACCTATGACGACCGGGGTGCTCCGCAGGCCACCCCCACGGCGCCGGCGGGCAGCAATGTGGTGCTCCCTCCCGATCCGTCCCTGCAGCAGACCGTCACCGGTGACGCCTTGGAGGAATGGGCCAAGTCGGCACTGCCGGAATCGCAGGGGCGGTCCTTCTACTCCAGCAGCGGCTACCTCAGTCCCGGCGAATCCAAGACCGAGCAGACCGTCCAATTGCCCGGGGGCACGTATGCCGTCACCTTGGCATGCCGGGGCACAAGGCGGGTCACCTTCACCGTCCGCATGGGCGAATCCGACTTGGTGGACCTGACGCTGGGGTGCACCAACGCCCGCGTCAGCGTGGTCCAACTGGAGAAGGACGCCATCCTCGACATCACGGTGGGCGCCAGGTCCGATGCGAACTTCGCCTACCGGGTCAGCCGGCTCTGACTCCGACGCTCAGGCCGCTTCGCAACCCCCGGGGCACCGCAACGTTGCCGGGTCCGAGGCGCATTCTGCGCAATAGAGCGTAAGCGTCCGGCAGCTTGGGTTGGAGCAGTTCTCGAACTTGTTGGTTGGGGACGCACACCGGACGCACTCACCGATGGTCTTGGCGTCGTCACTGAACTCAACGTGCATGCGTTTGTCGAACACATACAGGGAGCCTTCCCAGAGGCCCTGGTCCTTGAATGTCTCGCCGTACCGGACAATCCCGCCATCCAGCTGGTAGACCTCCTTGAAGCCCCGGTTGACCATGAGGCTGGAAAGGACTTCGCAACGGATGCCCCCGGTGCAGTAGGTGACTACGGGCTTGTCCTTGAGGGCGTCGTATTTGCCGGAGTCCAACTCTTTGATGAAATCGTGCGTGGTGGCGACATCCGGCACGATTGCATCCTTGAACTTTCCGATCTGGGCTTCGAAGGCGTTGCGTCCGTCGAAGAACACGACGTCCTCGCCGTCGGCCTTCTTGGTGTCCAGCAAGGTGTGCAGTTCCTCGGGTTGCAGGTGCTTGCCACCGCCCACCACGCCGTTCCCGTCCACCTTCAGCTCGCCGGGCGCACCGAAGGACACGATCTCATCGCGGACCTTGACGCTGAGGCGCGGGAAATCGTCGGCGCCGCCCTCCGACCACTTGAAGTCGATGCCGTGGAAGCCCTTGTATTCCCGGGTGGTCTTGACGTACTGCTTCATGTTGTTCAGCTCGCCGCCCACCGTGGCATTGATGCCGTCCTTGGAGATGAGTATCCGCCCGGTGAGGCCCAGTTTCTCGCACAGGGCACGCTGCCAGAGACGCACCGCGTCAGGATCGGCGATCGGAGTAAAGCCGTAGAAAAGCACAATTCGGTTCAAAGCCACCGTTAAAGGGTACTTGGTGTACTACAATCGCGCGCCGACGTCACAATTTCATAAGCACGGAAGGCTGGGCCCTGCGTGCTCTGTTGCTTCCAGGTGCCCTGGCATAGTCTCTCTACATGAGTCCAGACGCCTTGGTTGAAGACATCGCGCACCTCTTGGAAGTCTGGGTAGCCGGCTGGTCCGGTTGCCGGGGCTATGAATCGCGTCAAGAGGGACGTTTCCCCGCCGCACTCCGCGCCGACAAGACCGGTGACTGGGAGTATTTCGCCCACGATCCTTCCGACGAAGAATTCGCAACCCTTGCCGCCAAGACGTCCGAGGCCGACACCCGTATCCTGACGGTCCTCACCAACGACGTCCAGCGGTACAAGTACCTCGCCGAACAGCACGGCCTCACCGTCAATTCGGCCTCCCAAACCATGATGATCGTGGATATGGAAACCCAGGATGCCGAGGATCCCTGGTTGCCTGACGACGATTTGGAATTGGCAACCTCCGAGTCCAACGGCGTGCACTACGCCGTGGTCCATTCCGGTGAGCAGGTTGCCGCCAGCGGCCGGGTCTACGTGGTGAACGGCACCGCGGTTTTCGACAAGATCGTTACCGAGCCCGCTTTCCAGCGCAGGGGTCTCGGCAGCTTCATCATGAAGGCCCTGGCCGCCCAGGCCTTCGCCCACGATGTCCAAAACGGTCTCCTGCTCGCCTCACTGGACGGGCAAAAGCTGTACTCCCACCTGGGCTGGGACGTGGTGTGCCACGTCCTCATGATGTCCGTCAGCAGCACAGGCGGTTCCGACCTGTCCGTTGCCTGAAACCAGGCCTTGGGTAGCCTGAACGACGGCGGTCCCCTCTTGGGGGCCGCCACGTCCGGTTTGCACCGGAATGACAGAATGATTTGGTGGCTGCACCAAACCCGTTGATCTCCCTGCTGGGCCGGACCCCTGACCCCGAACAACTGCGCCACGTCCACACCATTCCAGCCCGCAAAGCCGTCAACGAGCCATGGCCTCACTGGGTGCACCCGGACATCGTGGCCGCATACCAGGGGCTGGGCATCCAGGAACCCTACCGGCACCAGGTCCAGGCAGCCGGCCTCGCCCATGACGGCCAGCACGTGGTGATCGCCACGGGAACAGCCTCCGGCAAATCCCTCGCCTACCAGTTGCCTGCACTGGACGCCATCCATCGCTCGGAACTGCGTGTACTGTCCGAGCCCGGAAAGATCCACGACGACGGCGCGGTGACCATGTACCTGTCCCCCACCAAAGCCCTGGCCGCGGATCAGCTCGCCGCCATCCGCGCGCTGAAGCTGCCCACCGTTCGTGCCGAAACCTACGACGGCGACACCGACATGGCGTCCAGGCGCTGGATCCGTGACCATGCCAACTTCATCCTGGCGAATCCGGACATGCTGCACTTCGGGATCCTGCCCAACCATGCCTGGTGGGCCAAGTTCTTCCGGCGGCTCCGCTACGTGATCGTCGACGAAGCCCACAGCTACCGCGGCGTGTTCGGTTCCCATGTAGCCAACCTGATGCGCAGGCTGCGCAGGATCTGTGCCTACTACGGTGCCGGCTCCTCCTTCCCCGAGCCCGTCTTCATCGCGGCGTCCGCCACGGCCTCCGATCCTGGAGTCTCGTTCGGCCGGCTGATCGGTGCTCCGGCCAGGGAGATATCCGAAGACTGTTCGCCCCACGGATCCACGACAGTAGCGTTCTGGGAACCTGCCCTCACCGACCTCAAGGGCGAGAACGGAGCCAAGCAGCGCCGGACGGCCGTGGCCGAGACCGCCGACATCCTGGCCAACCTGGTGTCCTCGAGGGTCCGGACCATTGCCTTCATCAAGTCCCGGCGCGGTGCAGAGTCCATCGCGTCCATCACCAAACGGCTGTTGGACGACGTTGATCCCTCGCTGCCCGGCCGCGTTGCCGCTTACCGCTCGGGTTACCTGCCCGAGGAGCGGCGGGCCCTGGAACAGGCATTGCGCTCCGGACAGTTGCTTGGCGTCTCGAGTACGTCCGCTTTGGAACTGGGCATCGACATCTCCGGGCTCGACGCCGTTTTGGTTGCCGGCTGGCCCGGAACGCGGGCATCGCTCTTCCAGCAGATCGGCCGGGCGGGCCGTGCCGGGCAGGACGCCATCGCAGCCTTCGTGGCCAGCGACGACCCCCTGGACACTTATCTGGTGAACCACCCACAGGCAATTTTCGATGTATCCGTCGAAGCGACGGTCTTCGACCCCGGCAACCCCTACGTCCTGGGACCGCATTTGTGCGCCGCAGCCGCCGAGTTGCCCATCGGCCCCGCAGAACTTGAGCTTTTTGGCAGCACCGCGGAGGGCCTCCTCGACCGCCTGGTGGCGCAGGGATACCTCCGCAAGCGGCCGGCGGGATGGTTCTGGACCCATTCGGAAAGCGCTGCCGGCATGGTGAATCTCAGGGCCGACGGCGGTGGCCCCGTCAGCATCGTGGATGCAGATACAGGGTCCCTCCTGGGCACCATGGACTCCCCCCAAACGCATTACCAAGCGCACACAGGGGCGATCTACGTGCATCAGGGTGAGAGTTACCTGGTGGAGGAACTCAATGAGCGCGACCACTGCGTCATGGTCCGGCGCGTGAATCCGGACTTCTACACCACTGCGCGCGATGTCACCCAGATCGAGGTGCTGGAAACCTCCCGCTCGGTCCAATGGGGCGACATCACGGTGCATTTTGGCGATGTCAAAGTGACGACCCAAGTGGTCTCCTTCCAGCGCAAGGCCTTGATTTCCAATGAGATCCTCGGTGAAGAACCCCTGGACCTCGGAGCCAGGGACCTCTTCACCAAGGCGGTGTGGTTCGTGGTGGACAACCGTTCGCTGCATGGTGCCGGATTGGTGGAGGCACAGTTCCCAGGCGCATTGCACGCTGCCGAGCATGCTGCGATCGGGCTCCTGCCGTTGGTGGCCTCCAGCGACCGATGGGACATTGGTGGGGTGTCCACCGCGCTTCACGCAGATACGGGCGTTCCAACGATCTTTGTCTACGACGGGCACCCAGGTGGCGCCGGCTTCGCGGAACGTGGATTCGAGAAAGCCAAGGTGTGGCTCACCGCCACGCGACAAGCCATTGATGCCTGCGAATGCGACGCCGGCTGCCCGTCCTGTGTCCAGTCACCCAAATGCGGAAACAAGAACAACCCCTTGGACAAGGCAGCCGCCATCACGCTCCTTGATGTCCTGCTGAAAGACGCCGTCTGACGGTAGTGGGCGGGACTTAGGGTGGAGGGCCTGCCCTGGCTCTGCCCGTGGCAACTCCCAAGGCAAAGGGCTGCGAGAATTCCGTGGCCACCTGAACCTCGTCGCCCGCAAGCACCTGACACGACGTGATCCGGGCGTCGTTACGGGCTGCCACTCCTTCAGCGACGCTGCACGGCTCACCGGCTACCAGACCCCGGGCTGCGTCGGCTGCTGCGAGCGCGGCCAGATCCGCCGCTGTTGCCGCCTTCGATGCCATGACCGCAGCCTGGGACAGTAACAAGATCCCCGCGAAAAGTGCCACCGCAACGGCTACCAGTCCGAGGGCCAGGACCGTCCCGGAACCCCTTTCGGGACCGCGGGCGTTGCATCGCGTGGTGAACTCAACCATCCGCTGGTACCTCCGTACCCGAGGACTCCTGCGGGGCATCCGCCGTGGCGCTCAGGGTCCAAGGGATCAGCATCCCCAAGGCGCCGCCTACGCGTGCCGAGGCTTCTAGGCGCACCCAACCACCATCGCTGGCAATCCCGGCGGCGGCGCCCTCCCCGGCGCTGCGCTGCACGATTCCTGACACGGCGCTGTTGGACTCGCCCCGGGCCAAGGCACGGGCCCCCGCCCGGGCTGCCTCCTCCAAGCGCAACTGCGTCAGCCCCGCAGCCCCGCCCGCCAGCAGGAACGCCAAGAGCAGGACCACCGCCGGGAGAGCCACAGCAAACTCGGCGGTGATCGCCCCGGCCTGCCTCGCGCGAAGCGGACGGGCACGCACGGCCTCCTGTGGTGGTTCCTCGCTCATGGCAGGGAGAGCGCCGTCCGGATCAGGTTGAGGAGGAAGCCGCGGACCTCGTCGCTCCGAAGGAGGACCACCAGCAGGCCGGCCAGTCCCACGGCTGCGAGGGTGGCAATGGCGTACTCCGCGGTGGCCATGCCCGCTTCGCCTCCGGTCAGGTGGCTTCGCAGGCGCAGCTTGCCCTGCTTGTTCCGGGCCTGGGAGTTATCCTTCTGGGCACGGTGCGCGGTCAGTGTGGTGGTTGGCGAGTTCACGATATTTCCTTTCACGAGGGCCGGAGGTTTCTCCGGTGGCTTCGACTCTTCCGGCTGCGCCACCACCCTTGAAGTATCCGATCGCCGCAAGTGGATAACCCCGGACCGACGGACGGTGTGGAGGACAAGTGCTTGGGCTCAGCCCGGCGGGAGCATGGCGATGAGTACGGGAACGATTCCCAGGCAAATAAAGGCCGGCAGGGAGCACAGGCCCAAAGGGACAACCAGTTTCACCCCCAAGGCGGCAGCACGTTTCTCGGCAGCGCGGAATTGCTCCCGCCGTTCCCGGGCGGCCTGCGCATAAAGGATTGACGCCGACGGTGCGCCGGTCAGTGCAGCAAATGCCAGCGCGTCGCGAAGCCGTTCGACATCCGCGGAGGGCTGCACCGGCACCTGCCACGCTGTTTCCCAGTCCGCGCCAATGGACAAAGCTGCCACCACCGGTTTCAGCGAAGCACTGATCGTGGGCGCGGAGCTGGCCGCGATGAGTTCAAGGGCCCGCCCGATACCTGCACCTGCGTCCAGCATGGAAGCGACCAACTCCAGCATCATGGCCACGTCGGTGAGTCCATCGTCCCTGGTCACCGAAGAGCTGGTCCGAATGTCCCCAGGTGAAAGCGGGCCGTCAGGATCCCGACGGAGCACGAGCCGGGACGTGGCCTCTGCCCGGCTTCGGCCACGGCCGTGGAACGCAAGCAGTGCCGCCACAACAAGGACTCCCACCAGAAGGAACCCGGGCATCACGGACCTCCCGCGGCGGCCGCCACCAGCCGGGACGACCACACCCGGCCGGCCACCGTCAGTAGCAGGCCGGCAGCCAGGGTTCCCATGCCCAGGATGTTGCCCAGCAGAATGCCGAGTGGATCAACGCCCAGGGCCATACCGAGTACCAGGCCAAAAACCGGTAGCCAGGACAGCAGACGGACCGTGGCCTTGGGCCCGGCCAGCGCCGTCTGACGGGCTGCTTCGGCATCCTCTTCGGCCTCCAGTTGCGCCGCAAAGCGTGCCAGAAGGTCGGCCAGGGGGCACCCGCTGATCTCCGCCACATCCAGGCAGGCGGCCAACTCCACCCAGATGCGGCGCTCGACGTTGCCGCGGGGTGCATAGGCCGTGGCAACCGCCCTTCGGATGGCGTCCGCCGTCGAGCTTCCCACTGCCGATGCTGCCCTGGCTGCAGCAAGGACCCTCAAAGCTTCTTCGGAGATGGCCGCTGGCCGCAGGGAACCCGCCACCTGTCCGTGGTTGTCCATCCGGCGTGCGGAATGGTGCACCTGCCACAACTCCTCCCACAGCTGTGACGGTCCACGGCCGCCACGCAACAGTGCGGCAAGCTGCTGGACCAGAACCACCATGGATACCGGCCGGGCCGGGGGTGGGCGCCTGGCCACCAGTGCAAAGGGGATGCCCCGGAGGCGGCGGGCGGGCACGCCTGGCGTGGAAACAGGCCCAAGGACCCTACGGAAGGCCGACCGCGGCCCACGCAGCTGCAGCCATGCGGCCACGGCGAGAATAAGGAACAGCACCATGGTCATTCGTCCTCGCTGAAACCAAGTTTGACGGCCAGCGACGGCCAGCCGGGCCCCCGTTCCAGCCCGCCGGGATGCCACGTCAGGGCCGGGAGGACTCTCTGCAACCCAGCAGCGTCTACGAGCACTCCGATCGAAGCAACCCTGCGGCCGGCACTGGTCCGTTCAACGTGAATCACCACGTCAAGCGCGCTGGCAACCTGCAACCGAACGGCTTCAGGATTCAGCCCGGCGAGCGCCCCAAGGGCCACCAAGCGAGCGGGTACAGCTTCCGCAGTGTTGGCGTGGATGGTTCCCCCACCGCCCGTGTGTCCGGTGTTCAGCGCCGTCAGCAATTCCCGGACTTCGGCGCCCCGGCATTCTCCGACAATCAGGCGGTCGGGCCGCATGCGCAGTGCTTGGCGTACCAGTTCGCCGAGATCCAGTGCGCCTCCGCCTTCGAGGTTCCCGTGGCGGGACTCGAGGGTGACCACGTGGGGGTGGACCGGGTTCAGTTCTGCCGCGTCCTCTATCAGCACGAGGCGTTCGGACGGGTGGCTCAGGCCCAACAGCGTGGACAAGAGAGTCGTCTTGCCGGATCCAGTGGCCCCGCTGACCAGGAAACTGAGCCGTCGGGCCACGATGGCCCGCAGCACGCCTTCCATCTGTTCGGAGAACATTCCGCTGTGCCGCAGCTCTTGGAGGCCGAAGGTTTCCTCCCGTCGGATGCGTATGGACAGCAGCGTTCCGGCTGTGGAGATGGGTGGGAGCACGGCATGGACCCGGTAACCACCTTTGAGCCGGACATCGACGCACGGGGAACCATCATCCAGGCGGCGTCCCCCGGCGGCTACCAGCCGCGCGGCCAAGGACCTGACCTGCTGTTCAGCATCGAACCGGACGGATGAGCGTTCCAACCCGTTTCCCCTGTCCAGCCATACATCTCCGGGAGCGTTGACGAAGATGTCCGTGACGCCTGGATCCTGGGCCAGGTGCTGCAGAGGGCCCAGTCCGTTGAGTTCTGCATTGATGGACTCTGCCGCCTCGAGCGCGCCTGCCGCTCCGAGCAGTTTGCCGCTGGCTTGGACCGCCGCAGCCACGGTGGAGGGCGTCACGGGGCCGTTGCCTGCCAAGACGGACTCCCTGACCGTTTCAAGGAGCACGGAGTCGAGTCGTCGCTGTTGTCTCCTTCGGCCTCCGTTGAACGCCTGGCTGTTCACGGGTGCACTCCGTCCATGTCCAGGAGGGCTTCAGCGAACCGGGCTACTGGCCGCCGTTGACCCATGTCCAGCAAGCGACCAAGCTCCGTGGCGCCCGCTACTCCGCGGAGGGCAGGGACCGTCCCGGCGAGCGAAAGACCTAAGGAATCGGCAATCACCTGGGCATCAACCGAAGGAGCGCTACCCCCCCTGACCAGCAATGCAGTATCCCCCGGCGCCAACTCATTGAGCGTCCGTGAAGCGGCCACGGCGGACTTAAGGTGCGGCGTGGTGAGCAGGAACATCTTGTCGCAGTCCCAGGCAAACGATCTGAGGGCTTCCAGGCTCCGGCCGATGTCCACCACCACCAGTTCAAAACCCCGGCGGGCGGCATCCAGGACTGCAGCAACCGAGGCGGTGTCCGGCGGCGGAACCGCATCCCGGGCACCGGGCCAGGACAGGAAAGTGAAACCGCCGGCAACCGGAAGGGACTCACGGAACTGGTTCGGATCGATGCTCCCCCGCGTTGCCGTGAAGTCGGGCCACCGCAGCCCGGGAAGATCCTGATCCGTGATCGCCAGTTCCAAGCCGCCACCCCACGGATCGCCATCGATCAGAAGCGTGCTGGTTCCGAGTCCGGCAGCGGCCTGGGCCAACCAGATGGCGGTGGTGGTGGCCCCCGCACCTCCGTGGCCGCCCACGATGCCAAGGACCGTACCACCGGGGTCCGGTGCGACGGCCAGGCTCAGGTGTTCAGCCAGCCACGAAGCGGCTCCCGGCAGCACTGCGACGCGTTCGGCTCCGAGGGCAGCTGCGAGTTGCCACAGCGCGTCGCCCTCGGCGGCCCGGCCCAGGAGCACCGCCGGGGCTCGGCGCCGTGGTGGAAGCTCCCGGACGTCGCTGCCCACCAGGACAACATCAGCCGTGTCCCACCCGTGCATTGCCTCTTCCATGCCCTCGGCGAGATGCAGCGTTCCGCCCGAGGCCGCGACGATCCGGCGGGCTTCGTCCTGGAGGTACCCATCGGCCGTGACCAGCAGGATGTCCGCGCTGTTTTCCGGAGTCCATGCTGGTGTCTCCTGATTGCCTGCCTGCCCCTGCGCTCTTTGTCGCTTGCCCATGAAGCCACTCTGGTGGTCGGCGGCAACGGCGCGTAAGCGGGAACCACCCCCATGTGGACAACACCAGGAGGGCCAGGTCTGTGGAGGAACAGTGGGACCGCAGGACACGGCAGAATGGAGAGCATGTATTTGCTGCTCGCCGCCCACCAGGACGGCGCAGCCATACAAAGAATCTCCCCTTCCGGGAAGCCCACAGCCGACCCGCGCCTGGTCAGCCGCGGTGAGTTGCCCGGCGTCGTGCGTGAACTCGAAAGCCAGCGGCCCCGCTGGGTCTGGAACCGCGCACAGGATTGGTATCCGGAGCTGTTGGCCGAGGGCGTGGAGGTAGACCGCTGCCATGACCTGTCCCTGTGCGGTGCCATCCTGGCGAACTCAGCGATCACAGCCCACACCGAATTCGCCAGGAACGCGGAGAAACTCATCCAGGACGATGACACCGCGCCGCCCCGGACGTTGCTCCCGCCGCCCCGGCCCGTGGAGCAGCACGCTCTCTTCGACGACGTCGCTCCGGCCGGCGCCGGGCTGGCGGAGCTCCGCGCAGAGTTCGCGGCGCAGCAGGCAGCTGTCGCGGAAGTAGATGGGCCGGAGAAGCAGCGGTTGCAGCTCCTGCTGGCCGCCGAATCGGCGTGCGGAATCATCGCCGTGGAGATGCAGTTCGCGGGTGTCCCGTGGCGCGAAGAGCTGCACGAACAGATTCTGCAGGACGTCCTGGGCCCCCGGCCACGCCTTGGCCACAGGCCACGTGCGCTTGAGTCGCTGTGCAACGAATTGCGCCAGATCCTGAATTCCCCAACTCTGAATCCGGATTCGCCGCAGGACCTCATGCGCGCCTTGCACCGCAACGGCATCGAGGTCAAGAGCACCCGCCAGTGGGAGCTCCAGCAATCAAACCATCCAGCCATCCCGCCGCTGCTCGCCTACAAGAAGCTCTCCCGCCTGCACACCGCGAATGGCTGGGCATGGTTGGACGCCTGGGTTCGCGGAGGCCGTTTCCATCCCGAATATGTAGTGGGCGGCGTGGTGTCCGGACGATGGGCCTCGCGTGGTGGCGGCGCCCTCCAGATCCCAAGGAACATCCGGGCAGCGGTCCATGCGGACCCAGGGCACAAGCTGATTGTCGCCGATGCATCCCAACTTGAGCCACGGGTCCTGGTGGCCCTGGCCCAGGACACGAAGATGGCTGAAGCGGCCCGCGACAAGGACCTGTACGCCGGTATTGCCGCCCAGGGTTTCGGTGGTGACCGCCAGAAGGCAAAGGTGGCGCTGCTAGGTGCAATCTACGGCGCCACTACCGGTGAGTCCGGGAGGCTGATGCCGCAGTTGGCGCGCACCTATCCCCGCGCCGTGGGCTTCGTAGAGCAGGCCGCCCGCGAGGGCGAGGCCGGACGCACGGTCACCACCAGGCTGGGAAGGAGCAGCCCGGCGCCGTCAGTGGGCTGGCTGCGGAGCCAGCAATCCACCACGGCCGAGGAGCAGCGGCGCGCAGACAATTTGGCGCGCTCGCGGGGCCGCTTCACGCGAAACTTCGTAGTCCAGGGATCGGCAGCGGAATGGGCTGCCTGCTGGCTGGCAGAATTACGACGCCGGCTGCGCGCCTTGCGAGCCGAGGGGTTACCGTCAGGGGAACTCGTCTTCTTCCTGCACGACGAAGTCATGGTCCATGCCCCGGATGAGGCCGTGGACGCCTGCGTCATGGCGATCCAGGAGTCGGCGAACGCCGCCAAGGAACTCATGTTCGGGCGCATACCCGTGGAGTTTCCGGTGAGCGTTGCCGTCGTCGATTCCTACGACAAGGCGAAGTAGCTGCACGCTTGTCCGCCCGTGCCGCACGGCGGGAAACTGTCTCCATGGACTCCGGGCCGAATACGCCCCGGCACACTAGCTTTCGGCGGGCCTTCCGACCAGTCACATAGCGCTTTGTGATGGAGAATGACCGTTCCGTGACGGGTACCCGGAAGTAACTTTAATTCGCTCCTCCTTCTGGATACGGTCTTTGTGTGGCGCACAACACAAGCGCACACGCGACGCATGCAATGACGCATTGACGAGGGGGCAGCAACGATGGCTGGCAGGTTTGAAATTCTCAAGGACAGCGACGACGCTTACCGGTTCCGCCTCACCGCGGCCGACGGAACAGTGGTAGCCGAATCGCCCACGTTCAAGCATCTCAAGGGCGTGGTGGACGGTATCAATGCGGTCCGTGAGAACGCGGCCACCGGCCTGATTGTTGACCGTTCGACGGCGGCACGACAGGCAGCCTGACAGCCCACCCGCTGCGGCGGGACAGGGCGTTTAGAGGTCGACGTCGTGGAACTTGCCTTCGTCCCATGGGACAGTCCAGCCGAGTTCATCGAAGAGGCCGCTCAGCACCATTCCCGTGAAACCCCAGACCAGGAGTCCGTTCACAGTGAAGCCGGGGCTGGTGTACGTTCGACCGAAGCGGCTGATGGTGGCCGTAACCCGGTTGACCGGATCCAGCAGGTCCCGCACCGGAACACGGAAAACCTGGGCCGATTCGGCATAATCCACCACGCGGACCGGCGACGGGGCATCCCACCAGGCCACCACGGGCGTCACCCGGAAGTTGCTGCGGATAAGCCCCAATTCCCGGATCACGCCCAGGACTCGGACTCCGTCGACATCCAGGCCCGTCTCTTCGACAGCTTCGCGCAACGCCGCGGCTACCACTGTTTCGTCCTCGGGATCGACGCTGCCACCGGGAAAGGCCACCTGGCCGGGGTGGTCATCCAGGGTGTGGGCACGTTCAAGGAGGAGCACGTCCAGGTCCGCAGGCGCAATAGGGCGATCCGACTCGGCCGGGATGTTGTCCAGCTTGCCGAAAAGCATCAGCACTGCCGCAGCCCTGTTGGTCTCCTCGCTGACTGGCAGCTTGGTCCAATGCTCGGAGGTCCCTCCGTCACCCGATTCATACCGGGCCACCAGGGCGGACAGGTCCTCAAACGCCGTCAACAGGCCTCCTTTGTGATTCCATGCGGATCTCGGCCGCGCGGTGGGTCTCTGCGAGCAATCGCTCGAGCAACGCTTCAGCGCCGGGTGCGAGCTCGTACTTGAGCAGTTTGGCGGCCTTGACCGGGTCCGTCTCGCCATCGCCATAGCTTGGGCAGAGGCTGGCGACCGGGCACGCTCCGCATGCGGGCTTCTTGGCATGGCAGATCCTGCGGCCATGAAAGACCACCCGATGGGACAACATGGTCCAATCCCGTGGTTCGAACAGTTCGGCTACGTCGAATTCGATCTTGACGGGATCGTCCGATTCCGTCCATCCGAAGCGGCGCGCCAGCCTGCCGAAGTGGGTGTCCACGGTGATGCCCGGGACGCCGAAGGCATTGCCGAGGACCACATTGGCCGTCTTGCGTCCGACGCCGGGCAAGGTCACCAGGTCCTCGAGCCGGCCCGGCACCTGACCGTCGAACTCATCCACCAGCCGCGTGCTGAGGGCAAGCACGTTTCGGGCCTTTGCACGGAAGAATCCCGTGGGTTGCAGGATGGCTTCCAGTTCCGTGGGGTCTGCCTCGGACAAGGCCCGGGCGTCCGGGTACCGTGCAAAGAGAACCTTGGTGACTTGGTTGACCAGGACATCGGTGGTTTGGGCGGACAGGACCGTGGCCACCACCAGTTCGAAAGGATTGCGAAAATCCAGCTCCGCGTGCGCGTACGGGTACTTCTCCGCGAGGACCTTGTTGATCCTGCGCGCCCGTCGTTTGACGGCGAGCGGTGAACCAGCTGCGGTGATGGCCACGGTGTCCTGTCCTAGCCGCGTTCGATGTTGCTGAGCTCCCGCAGGACCCCAACCTTGCCGTCGGTGTCCTGCACCAGGAATTCGTGGCCGCGGTCTTCCAGCGCCAGGACCCATCCGCCGGGCTCGATCACGAACGCGGGGGCGCCTGTCCGCTCATCAAACGCTGTCCGGGGCTGGCCTACGGCAAACCAGAAGGCCTCGTAGTGCGGAGCATCGTGCGATTCCTCGGGACGGCTTGCGGGGTCAACCGTCGCGCCGATGGAGTCGGTCACCGCCCGGGTGTCCGATGAGACGATCGGCGTTGCCATGGTGGCAGCCCACGAACGCTCGCCGGAAGGCTGCTGGGCAGGCGACTGGGCTTCAGTCGGTTGGGCCTGCTGTGCCGGGGCTTGCTGGGCCGCCGGAGCTTGCGCGGCGTGCTGCGTGGTTGCAGCTTCCTGTGCGGACACGGACTTTTCGGGCTGGGCTCCGACGCCCTGCTGGGCGTCGGTCGCGGGAGGGGCTGCCGCACTCTGCTGGGCCACGGCTTGGGGGGCCGTACCCTGCTGCGCACCGGTCCCTGGCTGGGCCGGCTGCCCTGCTCCACTCCCGGGAGCGGCGGGCGAAGCCTGGGTTGCGGGCGAACCCGATGCGGCCGGGCCCGGCTGCTGGGCCTGGCCAGCCGGCTGAGGCGCTCCAGCCGTGGCGGCACCTGCGGCGGCCACGCCCGGGGACACTGGCGCACCGACACCGTGCGGCGGCTGGCCGTTGTGCGGCGCCTGACCGTTATATGGCGACTGGCCGCTGTAAGGAGCAGTGGCGCCGTAGGAACCCGGGGCGGACGCCTGCCCGCCCGAGTCCGCCGAATGCACGACGCCGGAAGCCTCACCAGGCTGCTTCGGCGCGGAACCACGCAACCCTGGGATGGAGAACCCGGGGGAAGACTTTCCTTCCTTGGCCGGCTTCGGTTCCTTGGGTGCCGACGGCTTGCGGGTGGGCACGGCGGCCGGGCGGGCCACGAGATGGGCCGGAACCTCGGCGCGGCCCTTGAAGTCTGCCGAGAGGAACGGCAGATGGGGACCCAAAACCGTTGCGGCAAGGAGGCCGAGGGAGCCAATCAATCCCAACAACACCCCGCCGTTGAAGGAATCGGCAATCGTCAGGAAGAACAGGGGAAGGGAGAACGCAGCCGTAACGGAGGCGAACTGGTCAATCGAGAGCGAGCCCACCCGGACGATGGTTCCGGGCTGCAGGCGGCGCGCTACGAACAAAGCCGCCACAACCAACGGCAGGAGGATTCCCAAGAGAAGGAAGAAAAGGTTACCCAGGTTCCAGAGGTTGTAACGCCCGCCGAACATCGGCAGCAGCGAAGCGACGAACATCAAAAGTACTGAACCGAAAACGGTCAGGTCGCGAACCGTAAAGGGACCCAGCACGGCGTCGAACTTGGCGGTGGCGCCGGAAGCACTTTGGTTGCCTGATGGGGTGGCAGTTCCAGCCTTGGTGTCCGGTCCCGCTGTCTGCGATTCGTTAGGGCCTGGTCTCAGCTGGTTCATCTCTATCTCCTTCGTGCGGCGTCGTCTTGGACAGTCCGGACCGGCCATCCGCAGCATCCTGCGGCACAACCTGACACGCCTCTGGGCGTCCCCAAGACTTAATCAGCCTATGCCACCCCACAGACAGTCTTCTAGCTGAAACCGGCCGTTCGGCTTCGCCCTCAGCTAACTCCAAGGTGCCTTACAGACAGCCAGGGGAGACTGTGACGCCCGACGACGAAAGCGGCTGCCGCCGTCGTCGTCATGTAAGCGGTTCCCCAGCGGCAGAGGCGCCATTCGGCGCCAAATCCGTACCGCTCACTGGCGGCTTTGTGACCACGCACACGTAGGACCTCCCGAAGCGATAGTGTTGGGGACGGACAGCACTGCGGCACGGTCGCGGGACCAAGCACGACGCCGGAACCCGGCCCGTGCGCGGACCGTGAGGCCGTGTCTGCGCAGCAAAGATCGATGAATGATGAGGTTCACCATGTCCCAGGACACCAACGGATCCACGGCCACCGCTGCAGCGACGACTGCTGGAAGCGGACAGGCACCACATGTCGAGGCCCTTGAAAACCTCCTTCATGAGAACCGTAAATTTGCGCCGTCGGCTGAGTTCGCCGCGGATGCAGTGGTAGCGGCTGACGAGTACGCCTTGGCCGACGCGGACCGGCCTGCGTTTTGGGCGAAGCAGGCCCGTGAGTTGCTGTCCTGGGACAAGGACTTCACGGAGGCGTTGGATTGGTCCAACCCGCCGTTCGCCAAGTGGTTCGTTGGCGGCGAGGTCAACGCCGCATACAACGCGTTGGACCGGCATGTGGAGAACGGTCTGGGCGACCGGGTAGCGATCTACTTCGAGGGCGAACCCGGAGACACCCGTACGTACACCTACGCTGAGCTCACCGAAGAGGTGAAGAAAGCAGCGAACGCGTTCGAGGCGCTCGGTGTGGCCAAGGGCGACCGGGTGGCCGTGTACCTGCCCATGATCCCCGAAGCCGTGATCACCCTCCTGGCCTGTGCCCGGATCGGTGCCGTGCATTCGGTGGTGTTCGGCGGGTTCTCCGCGGACGCGTTGCGGTCCCGGATCGAGGACGCCGAAGCCAAGCTCGTCGTCACCGCTGACGGCACCTACCGCCGCGGGAAGCCCTCCCCGCTCAAGCCCGCCGTGGACGAGGCCCTCTCCAAAGAAGGGCACACGGTCCAAAACGTGGTCGTGGTCAAGCGCAACGGCGAGGGCGTCAACTGGGTCGAGGGCCGGGACCTGTGGTGGGACGACACCGTGGGCACCGCTGGGACCGAGCACACCGCCGTCGGGCATGATTCCGAACACCCGCTGTTCATCCTCTACACCTCCGGCACCACGGGTAAGCCCAAGGGCATCCTGCACACCACCGGCGGGTACCTCACCCAGGCCGCGTACACGCACAAATCCGTGTTCGACCTCCACCCGGAAACGGATGTGTACTGGTGCACTGCCGACGTCGGCTGGGTCACCGGCCACTCGTACGTCACCTACGCGCCGCTGGTCAACGGCGCCACCCAGGTCATGTACGAAGGCACCCCGGACTCCCCGCACCAAGGCCGCTGGTGGGAAATCGTGGAGAAGTACAAGGTCTCCATCCTCTACACCGCCCCCACCGCCATCCGGACGTTCATGAAGTGGGGTAGGGAAATCCCGGGCAAGTACGATCTGTCCTCCATCCGCGTCCTGGGCTCCGTGGGCGAACCCATCAACCCCGAAGCCTGGATGTGGTACCGCGAGGTCATCGGCGGCAACGCCGGGAAGAACGGCGAAACGAAGAAGAACCCCGCCCCGATCGTGGACACCTGGTGGCAGACCGAGACCGGCGCGCAGATGATCGCCCCGCTGCCCGGCGTCACCGCCACCAAGCCCGGTTCCGCGCAGGTTCCGCTACCCGGCATCGCCGTGGACGTGGTGGACGAGGCCGGCGAGTCCGTGGCCAACGGCGAAGGCGGCTACCTCGTGGTCCGCGAACCGTGGCCCTCCATGCTCCGCGGCATCTGGGGCGACCCGGAACGGTTCAAGGACACCTACTGGTCCCGGTTCGAGGGCATGTACTTCGCCGGCGACGGAGCCAAGAAAGACGAAGACGGCGACGTTTGGCTCCTGGGCCGCGTGGATGACGTCATGAACGTCTCCGGCCACCGCCTTTCCACCACCGAAATCGAATCCGCGCTCGTCTCGCACCCGGCCGTCGCCGAAGCAGCCGTCGTCGGCGCCGCGGACGAAACAACCGGCCAAGCCGTCGTCGCGTTCGTCATCCTCCGCGGCGACGCCATCAACAACGGCGACGAAACCGTGCTGGAACTGCGCAACCACGTGGGCAAGGAAATCGGCCCGATCGCCAAGCCCAAGCAACTCCTGATCGTCCCGGAACTGCCGAAGACCCGCTCGGGCAAGATCGTCCGCCGCCTCCTCAAGGACATCGCAGAAGGCCGCGACACCGGCGACGCCACCACCCTGGCCGACCCCTCGATCATGACCCAGATCGCCGAATCGCTCCGCAAGTAGCGTCCGGCTTCCAAACAGCGCCCGACGGCGTCGCCCACCCGCGGTGGTGAGCGGCGCCGTCGTCGTTTATTCCGTTGCCGGACGCCCGTGCGCCCTAGACTGTAGCCAGACCCACCCCAGACGAGGCTCTCCAGAAAGGTCCTGATGCTCCAGGCAGCACGCCATTCCGCCATCATCGACGCCGTCCAGCGTGAGCGCGTGGTGCGCGTCTCGGACCTCGCCCAATTGCTGGGGGTCTCCCCCATGACCGTGCGGCGGGACATCGAGGCGCTGGAGGAAATCGGCCGTGTTGAGCGCATCCATGGCGGCGCCAAGCTACCTGGAGATGCCAGCACCCACGAGCCCGGTTTCGAGCTCAAATCCACGCAGCTGACCGTGGAGAAGCACGCAATCGCCGTTGAGGCGGCCTCGTTGGTACAGGAAGGCATGGCGATTGGCCTCAGCGCCGGCACCACCACGTGGGCATTGGCGCAGGAACTCGTCCACGGGCCGCGGATCACCGTGGTGACCAACTCTGTGCGCATTGCGGACCTGTTTCATCATGGCTCGTCCTCGGGGCCGGGACGTTTTGGATCCACCGTGATCCTGATCGGCGGTGAGCGCACACCGTCGGATGCCTTGGTGGGTCCGATCGCCACCTCATCGCTCAAGCAACTGCACCTGGATGCCCTGTTCCTTGGCGTCCACGGCATGGATGCCCAAGCGGGATTCACCACCCCCAATCTGCTGGAAGCCGAAACCAACCGGGCGTTCATGGCCTCGGCCCGCAGCACTGTGGTCCTTGCCGATCACAGCAAGTGGGGGGTAGTAGGGATTGCCTCGATCGCCGGGCTGGACGAGGCCGATGAGCTCGTCACGGATTCGTTGTTGGGTGAGGACGCGAGGGGCGTCCTGGAAGAGAACGTCGCGAAGCTGCGGATCGCTGGGGCTGAGCCCAAGTAGGGGACACATAACGCTCCATTGAAGGCCC
The DNA here is from genome assembly GCF_044748465.1 of Paenarthrobacter sp. NPDC089988. NCBI lineage: Bacteria > Bacillati > Actinomycetota > Actinomycetes > Micrococcales > Micrococcaceae > Paenarthrobacter > Paenarthrobacter sp. NPDC089988. Next base: position 10,772 of record NZ_JBIVGD010000020.1, on the reverse strand, counting down.
AATGCGCCGTTTGCTGTCCCCCAGTTGGGTCTCATACCGCGGGTGGAGGTGGTCCCGCACAGTTCAGCCACCGGGTTGACGCCTGCGCCCCCGCGCCTTGGACATGCTGGATGTATGAACGCCATCCTCCACGCCCAGCAACTCACCAAGCATTACCCCGGAAGCGTCGCCCTGGACCACGTCGACTTCACGGCGCGGCCCGGTGAATCCATTGCGATCATCGGTCCGTCGGGTTCGGGCAAGACCACCCTCCTGCACTGCCTCGCCGGGATTTTGAGGCCCGACGCCGGTTCGGTCACCTTGCAGACCCCCTCGGCGCCGCTGCGCCTGGATTCCCTCAGCGACGGCGCGTTGTCGAAGCTACGCCGCGTGGAATTCGGTTTCGCGTTCCAGCAGGGGATGCTCCTGCCGGAACTGACGGCCGTTGAGAACGTTGCGCTGGCTCTCATGCTCAATGGAACGGACCGCAGGACCTCTGAGACCCGCGCTGCCGAATGGCTTGGGGCTTTGGGCCTGGCCGGCATGGAGCAGCGGCGCCTCGGCGAGCTCTCTGGAGGGCAGGTCCAACGGGTCGCGATCGCCCGGGCACAGGTCACGGGCGCCAGGGTGGTCTTCGCCGACGAACCGACTGGCGCCCTGGATTCGGCAACATCCGGAGAGGTCCTCGATGTCTTGCTGCGCTCGGTCGCCGCCAACGGAAGAACGCTCCTGGTGGTGACCCACGATCCCAACGTGGCTGCCCGGTGCGGCAGGATCGTTGAACTCCGGGACGGCCGGATCGTGGCGGACAGCGCCGGGCCGGCAGCGCCCTCTCCTGCTGCTCCCATCAACTTCAAGGGAGCCTTCAATGTCTAGCCTCACCATGGCCATCCGGCTGACTCCCTACGTGGCCCGCAGCAGCGGAGGCTTCCGGGAATCGGGCCTTCGCGACGCAGGACTTCCCGTCCTGGCCTTCGGCACTGTCACCGCGTTGCTGCTCACAGTGGCTGGCGGTTCGCAGGTTTTCTGGTCATGGAATGACTCGATCGCCGGCACCTACCAAGCGTTGGCCGTCGTCGCGATGGTGCTCCTGGTGGTCCCGTTGTTGACGCTCGGCGCCTCGGCCGCCCGACTCGCCGCCCGCCGTCGTGATGACCGCCTGGCCTCCCTGCGCCTCCTGGGCGCCAACAGCGCAACAGTCGTTTGGATGACAGTCATCGAGTCCACGGTCCTTGCGGCAATCGGCGCCATGGCAGGTGCGGGGCTCTACGCGTGCGTGGCGCCGTTCCTTGGGCTGATCCAGTTCCGGGGACATGCCATCGGTTCCTACGCCTGGTTGCCGCTGCCCGCCATTTTGTGCTGCATCCTCTCCGTCTGCGTCCTCGCTGCCGTGAGCGCAGCGCTGGGGCTTCGGAAAGTTGTGGTCACCCCTCTCGGTGTCCGGACCCGGCGAACGGCCGACGGCGCGCACTGGGTCCGCGGGCTGGTGGCAGCTTTGGTGGTGGTGGTCGGAGTGGTGGCCATGGGGATGCTGAGCAGTTTCGGTGCGTTCATTGTGATCATTGCCGTGATGGGCGGCTGCTTCGGCATGGCACTGCTGGCGCTGAACCTGATGGGGCCGTGGATCCTGCGCTTGATGGCATCCGCGCAACTGAAACGGGCGCGGCGGCCGGAACAGCTCTTGGCCGCGCGGACGGTTTTGGAAAGCCCGAAGGAATCGTGGCGGCAAGTTGGGGGCGTCGCGATGACCAGTTTTGTGGGCGTGTTCGTCGGAGTGGGCATGGCGGTAGCGGACACGATGGGTGGAAGTGCGGGTGATGAAACCGCGCTGTTGGTGCGTGATATCAACACCGGAGTCATGATCACGCTGCTGGGTTCGTTCCTCATGGTTGCGTGCTCGGCAGGCGTGAACCAGGCCGCCGCAGTACTCGACCGGGCGTCAACGCTCGTTGCCTTGGACCGTGTGGGAATGCCCCGGAAACTCATGGTGTCTGCGCGAGTCAGGGCAGTGATGTCACCGTTGTTCCTGGTCGCCGGGATTTCCGCTGCTGCGGCGGCGGCGTTGGTGCTTCCTTTGACCGGGATGGTCCTGTTGACGCAGCCTGTGGTGTTCCTGACCATTGGTGCAGTGTTCGCTGCCGGGTTCCTCCTGGTTCGGCTGGCCGTGGCGGCCGGAACGGCCCAAATCAGCCAGGTTCTCGCCCGCCCCGAGCGCTACGCGAGCATGGACTCCTGACCCTCTCCCACCAAACCACCCAATCCCGGCGACCCTCTCTCACCAAACCACCCAATCCCGGCGACCCTCTCCCACCAAACCACCCAATTTCCCAATCGCTCTCTCACCAAACCACCCAATCCCGGCGACCCTCTCTCACCAAACCACCCAATTTCCCAATCGCTCTCTCACCAAACCACCCAATCCCGGCGACCCTCTCTCACTAAACCACCCAATTTCCCAATCGCTCTCTCACCACGACTGCGGTGGGAAGTGAGCGAGCGTTCCACCAAAAGGGGCAATTAGGTGATCGAGCGTCAGGGGAAAACGGGCGATTCGGTGATCGAGCGTCACGGGTAAACGAGCGATTCGGTGAGAGAGCGTCCGATTCGGTGAGAGAGGGTCGCGGGAAACGGACGATTCGGTGAGAGAGCGTCCTAGGGGCAACCGCAGGACTGGCGCACTATCAAGTCCGTGGGCAGGATGCTGTGCACGCGATCCCCACCGCGGCCCTCCCCTACCAGCGCTTGGACGGCAGCCTCGGCCATCGCGTTGACCGGCTGGGCCACGGTGGTCAGGGCAGGCCAGGTGTATTCGGAATCGATGGAACCATCGAAGGACACGAGCGCCATCTCCTCCGGGACCTTGACCCCGGCCTCGTGGAGTGCCCGCAGGATCCCGATGGCCTGCATGTCATTGCTCGCGAAGATCGCAGTGGGCCGGCTGGCCATGGCCAGGAACCGCTTGCCAACCTCGTAACCGCCGGCCCGGCTGAACGGACTGTGCAGCATTGGACCATCCGGGAGCCCGGCGTCGCGCAGTGCTCCGAGCCAGCCCACCTCGCGACCGTCCAGTTGGTTGCCGGTGTTGGTGCCAATGGCCAAGCCGATGCTGGTGTGTCCGTGGCCGATCAGGTGTTCCACGGCAACACGCCCGCCGGCCTCGAGGTCCACGCCCACGCTGGTGAATCCCGGCGGTGAACCTGCGTTGTTGAGCAGCACGGACGGGATCTCAGAGGCTTGAAGATCCGTCAGGTCGGGATCGAAGACGCAGCTGGCCAGGAACACCCCGTCCACCTGACGCGCGGCAAGGTTCCGGATGTTCTGGCGTTCCTTGGCCAGGCTTCCGTCGGAGTTGGCCAGCACCATCCCGAAACCCAGCGCCGCAGCAGCTTCCTCCACAGCGTGCGCCAGGAGCGAGAAGAACGGGTTGGTGTTGTCCGGGACAATAACACCCACGGTTTCGCTGGAGCCCAGCTTTAGGGCACGAGCGGCGGCGTTGGGCCGGTACCCGAGGATCCGGATGGCGTCGCGAACCTTGGCTTCCGTGGCGGGGGCCACGTTCTTGGGCCCACCGTTCACCACATAACTCACGACGGCGGTACTCACCCCGGCGTACCGGGCAACGTCCTTGCGGGTCACCGGTCCGCGCGGGGTTTGTACAGCTGAAGTGGTCATGGGGTAAATGCTAGCTACAACGCAGGGGCATCGCCGAAGTCGCGGATCGGCAGGCGTTCGCCGCCACGCAGCGCGGACTCGTGTGCAACGATTCCCGGCAGGGTGTAGCGGGCAGCAACCCACGCGTTGACGGGAGGGAGTTCGTTCTTGTTGACGGCAGTGACGAAGTCGTCCACGAGGAATTGGTGACTGCCTTCATGGCCGTTCGGAGCCCCCAGGAATTCCTGCGGCAAACGTGCGTGGTCGTGGACCGGGGCCAGGCCTGAGATGAAAGCATCCCGCAGTTCCGGGGCAACGTCCGCCAGGGATGGGTCGTCCGCCGACATGGTGGGCTTTGTTTCCACCTGGTCTGACACATCGTGCACAGAAGACTTGTCCTGCCACACCGTAGTAGTGGCGAGTTGCTCGAAGCTGGCCTCGGTACCGAAGAAACGGAAACGGGATTCGCGGATGTGGGACGGGTATCCCACGCGCCGCATCTCATTGGTGCGCATCGCACCGCCGTCGTTCATTTCGAACAGTGCCGTCGCATTCGAGAAGTCGTTGCCGAACATGCTGACGTCCTTGTCGAAGACGCCATCGTTCCGCTGGTCCTTGACGCCGATGCAGCTGACACTGACAGCATGCCCCGGCACTGCGCCCAGGACACCGCCAATGGCGTGCGTCGGGTACAGCATGGGCGGGTAGCTGGCGGTTTCCTTCCAGCGCTCTCCCCCGCTGTATTGGTAGGCGTCGTAGAACCCAAGGTCCATGTCATGGACGTAATCGCCCTCGGTGTAGAAGATCCGGCCGAACTTGCCAGCTTCCTGCTGCTGCCGGGCGAAGACGGTGGCCGGGTTGTAGTGGCTGGTCTCACCCATCATGTATACGAGTTTGGTCTCGCGGACTGCTTCGATGATGCGCCCGATTTCCTCCTCGGAAATCGCCATGGGGACTGCCGAGTAGACGTGCTTTCCTGCGCGGAGGGCACGCTCGACCAGCGGACCGTGGGTCCAGCGCTGCGTGAAGATGGCGACAGCATCGACGTCGGACTCCAGCAGTTCCTCGAAGGAGGCCATCACGCCGTCCAGGCCCCAACGCTCCTGCGCGGCAGCTGCGCGCTCGGGCAGCTCATCCACCGCGTACACCTCGGAGACCCCCGGGTGCAGCTTGAAAAGGTGCGCGAACTGGCTGCCGAACTGGCCTGCGCCCAGGACACCGATCGAAAACGTCATTGTTTGCCTTTCTTGGAGCTGCCCTGGGGCAGCGGCTGTGATGGCCCTCACGGGACTGCGTAAGAGTCTGGCAGTGAAATCTACACGAGTCAATACATCGAACAAAAACAAACATTTTTCACCAAGCAGGTCTTGCCAAGCCCAAATCTACTCGTGTAGATTCTGAGTCTGTTGTAACCCACATCACAGCTAGAAAAGAGTCGACGATGACCACGCTAACCAAGCAGCCGGGCAGCGCATCAGAGCGCTCTCGGCGCAGCCAAGGGCCCAAGAGCGCACCCGTCAAACGCAGCCTGGCAAGCCGCCTGGGAGACCTGAGGATCGCAATCTTCTTCATCCTCCCGGCCGTCGTCGGCTTCGTGGCGTTCTTCCTGATTCCCACCATCCGGGGTATCTACCTGAGCTTCACCGAGTACAGCATCCTCGGCGAACCCACCTGGATCGGGATCAAGAACTACACCGCGATCTTCGGCGACGAACTCTTCTGGAACGCCATGGGAGTGACGCTTCAGTACGTCGTCCTCAACATTGGATTCCAGACGGTGATCGCCCTGGGCTTGGCCCTCCTGATGCACCGGGTCGCCAAATCCACCTTCATCCGCGGCGCCCTGCTGCTGCCGTTCCTGGTGGCCAACGTGATTGTCGCGCTCCTCTGGTTCTGGATGCTCGACTACCAGCTGGGCATCGTCAACGAAGTCATGAGCTGGGTGGGGCTCCCCCGCGTCGCCTTCTTCGGCAGCGAACAGTGGGCCATTCCAACCATCGCTTTCGTCAACGTGTGGCGGCATATGGGATACACCGCTCTGCTGATTTTTGCCGGCCTGCAGGCCATCCCGAACAATCTCTACGAAGTGGCAAACCTCGACGGCGCGTCGCCCACCAGGACTTTCTGGAGCGTCACCCTGCCCCTGCTGCGCCCGGTGCTGGTCCTGGTCCTCGTCGTCACCGTGATCGGCTCCTTCCAGGTCTTCGACACCGTTGCCGTCACCACCAACGGCGGCCCCGTCAACGCATCCCGTGTGATCCAGATGTACATCTACCAAAAGGCCTTCGGCGAGTCCGACTTTGGCTACGCCTCCGCCCTCTCCGTGATCCTGTTCGTCATTCTCGCCATCGTGGCCTTCTTGCAGATGAAGTTCCTCAAGGGCAACGAATCGGATCTGGACTAAGGAATCCCCCATGACCACTTCAGCCCTTCGCCGCGAAACGTCCCGCAAGAAGCCCGTCAATTGGCGCCGCATAGGCGCGTGGGTGCTGGTCGCCGTCGCCCTCGCCGTGACCATTGCCCCGTTCCTCTGGATGCTCCGCACGGCACTGTCCAGCAACAGTGCCCTGGCCTCCAACGCAGGCAACCTCCTGCCGGCCGACTTCAGCTGGGGTGCCTTCAAGCGGGTTCTCGGCCTCCAGAGCACCGAGGAGGCGATCGCTGAGGGTGGCTCCGGAGCCGCCATCAACTTCTGGCTCTACCTGCGCAACTCCATCATCTTCGCCACCGTCACCACCGTCGGCCAGGTGTTCTTCAGCGCGATGGCCGCCTACGCTTTCGCGAGGCTCCGCTGGCCCGGCCGGAACAAAGTGTTCGGCCTGTTCCTGACCACCATGATGGTCCCGCCGATCTTCACGGCGCTGCCCAACTTCCTCATGATCAAGAACCTCGGCCTGCTCAACACCATGGCCGGCATGACGCTTCCGTTCTTGTTCATGACCCCCTTTGCCATCTTCTTCTTGCGCCAGTTCTTCCTGGGCATGTCCCGCGAAGTCGAGGAGGCGGCAATGCTCGACGGCGCCAAGCACCTGAGGATCTTCTTCCAGATTGTGCTTCCCAACGCCGCAGCCCCCATCGCCACCCTGGCGTTGCTCACCTTTATCGGTCAGTGGAACGAATACTTCTGGCCCCTGCTGGTTGGCCAGGACGAAAGCGTACGCGTGCTCACCGTCGGCCTGAGCGTCTTCAAGTCCCAATCCCCGCAAGGCGCCCTGGACTGGTCCGGGCTCATGGCCGGAACCCTCGTGGCTGCCCTGCCGATCTTCATCCTCTTCATCGCCTTCGGCAAGAAGGTTGTGAACTCCATCGGATTCTCCGGAATCAAGTAACTCCCCCACTCAAGAACCCTGAAAGGTCCACCATGAAGAAAACCCTCGGCGTCGCCGCTGCTGCCGCGGCCATAGCCCTCACCCTGTCCGCTTGCGGTGGTTCCAGCGCAGGATCCTCCGAGGCAAAAGGCGAAATCAACTACTGGCTGTGGGACGCCAACCAGCTTCCCGCCTACCAGCAGTGTGCCGACGACTTCACCAAGGCCAACCCGGACATCAAGGTGAAGATCACCCAGCGCGGTTGGGACGACTACTGGACCACGCTGACCAACGGCTTCGTGGCCGGAACCGCTCCGGACGTCTTCACCAACCACTTGTCCAAGTACCCCGAGTTCGCAGCCAAGAAGCAGTTGCTCTCCTTGGATGAGGCCGTGGAGAAGGACGGCATCAAGCTCGATCAGTACACCAAGGGCCTCCCCGAGCTCTGGGTTGGCCAGGACGGCAAGCGCTACGGACTGCCCAAGGACTGGGACACGGTTGGGCTGTTCTACAACAAGGCCATGACCGATGCCGCCGGGATCACAGCGGAGCAGATGGCCAACCTGGACTGGAACCCGAAGGATGGCGGCAGCTACGAGAAGGCCATCGCACGCCTGACCGTGGACAAGAACGGCAAGCGCGGCGACGAGGCAGGCTTCGACAAGAACAACGTCGCCACCTACGGCCTCGGCCTGACCGGCAGCGGATCCGGCCAAGGACAAACGGAGTGGAGCTTCCTCACGGCAACCACCGGCTGGACCGCCACGGACAAGAACCCGTGGGGCAGCAAATTCAACTACGACGATCCCCGATTCCAGGAAACCATCGCCTGGTGGGCCGGACTCATCGACAAGGGATACATGCCCAAGCTTGAAACCACCGTCGGGGCGAGCATGCCGGACAGCTTCGGCGCCGGCAAAGCCGCCATCAACTCCAACGGCGACTGGCTGATCGGCCAGTACAAGACGTACAAGGGCATCGAGACGGCCATCGCTCCGACCCCCAAGGGCACCGACGGCAAGCGCGCCTCCATGTTCAACGGCCTGGCGGACTCCGTGTGGGCCGGCACCAAGAACCCGGCCGCGAGCGTCAAGTGGGTGGAATACCTCGGCTCCACGGCCTGCCAGGATGTGGTGGCCAGCAAGGCTGTGGTCTTCCCGGCCATCAGCAGCTCCTCCGACAAGGCCGCAGAAGCCTTCAAGGCCAAGGGCACCGACGTTTCCGCCTTCACCACGCATGTGAAGGACGGCACCACGTTCCTCTTCCCGATCGCGGACAAGGCCGCCAAGGTGGACGGCATCATGAAGCCCGCCATGGACGCAGTGCTCTCCGGCAAGAAGCCCGCCTCTTCGCTGACCGAAGCCAATACCCAGGTCAACAACCTCTTCAAGTAACCCTTGCTGGGCCTGCTCTGCGCGCTTTACCTTCGGTTTAGCGCGCAGAGCAGGCCACACATCTTTCGAAAAGAGACCCCACGCATGCAACCGCTCCACCTTCGTTCCGCCGGCACCAGCCTGGTCATCAGCGCCCACCGCGGCGAAGCTGAGATTTCCCACTGGGGAGCCGATCTAGGCGAGACGCTCCCGGACCTAGCCATCCTGAACGAGCCCATTCCGCCGTCGTCCGCGGACGCCAACGTTCCGGCCGGGCTTGTGCCGCAGGCGTCGTCATCGTGGCAGGGGCGGCCAGGTCTCCGCGGGCATCGCGTCACGGACGGCATGCCCGGCTTCGACTTCTCGGTTCGGCTCCGCGTGGTGAGCGCGACGGCGGACGGCTGCACAGCGACCATCGTCCAGTCAGATCCCGACGCCGGCATCACCGTTACGAGCACCCTCACCTTGCATCCGGGTGGGCTACTGGAACTGCGCAATGCGGTCACCAATGACGGCCCGTCGCCTTTCCAGGTGGACGAGCTTGCCACCGTGCTCCCGGTGGCGCCGGACGCCGTCGAACTTTTGGACCTGACCGGGCGCTGGTGCCGGGAGCGGCACCCACAACGGCACCCCATCCAGCAGGGCACCTGGGTCCGGACCGGGCGGCATGGGCGCACCGGCCATGATTCCTCGCTGCTGTTCGCCGCGGGGACCGCGGGATTCGGCAACCGGCACGGCAAGGTCTGGGCGACGCACTTGGCGTGGAGCGGGAACCACGAGCAGTTCGCAGACCGCGTGGGCGATGGCCGCACGATGATCGGCGGCTCGGAACTGCTGGGCCCAGCCGAAGTGCTGCTGCAACCGGGCGAAACGTACACGGCACCGGCACTGTTTGCGGCCTACTCGGACCGTGGCCTGAACGGCATCACCGAAGCGTTCTACAGCTGGTTCCGCGCCCGGCCGCACCACGTTTCCGGTCCCCGGCCGGTGGTCCTCAACACGTGGGAAGCCGTCTACTTCGACCACAACCTGGAAACACTGATCGAACTGGCCGAGTCTGCAGCGGACCTTGGCGTTGAGCGGTTCGTTCTCGACGACGGGTGGTTCCGCGGGCGCCGGAACGACCACGCCGGGCTTGGCGACTGGTACGTGGACGAATCCGTATGGTCTGGCGGTTTGAAGCCGCTCATTGATGCCGTGACCGCCCATGGCATGGAATTCGGGCTCTGGGTGGAGCCGGAAATGATCAGCATTAACTCGGACATCGCCCGGGCCCACCCCGAGTGGATCGTGGGGCCGTCGGCCTCGTCCTACAAAGACGGTGGCCGGCTGCCCGTCGAGTGGCGGCACCAGCATGTCATTGACCTGGTCAACCCGGAAGCCTGGCAGTACGTCTTCGGCCGGATCGATGCGCTGCTTCGCGACAACAAGATCAGCTACCTCAAGTGGGACCAGAACAGGGACCTGTTGGAACACGGTCATGGCGGTCGCGCCTCGGTTCATGAGCAGACGCTTGCCGCTTACCGCTTGTTTGACGCTCTCCGCGAGGCACACCCTTCCGTGGAAATTGAAAGCTGCTCCTCCGGTGGTGCCCGCGTGGACCTGGGAATCCTGGAGCGAACGGACCGCGTCTGGGCCTCGGACTGCAACGACGCCCTGGAACGGCAGACCATCCAACGCTGGACGGGCATGGTGGTCCCGCCTGAACTGGTTGGCGGCCACATTGGTCCGTCCACGTCCCACACGACGGCCCGTACACACGACCTTTCGTTCCGTGCCATCACGGCGTTCTTCGGCCACTTCGGCATGGAGTGGGACGTTCGCTCGGTCGCCGGCGCGGAACGGGAAGAACTCAAGCGCTTCATCTCGCTCTACAAGGAACACCGTGCGCTCATCCACAGCGGCCTGGCGGTCCGCGCGGATGCGCCGGACGAATCCCTCATGGTTCACGGCGTGGTTGCGCAAGAACACGACGGCGGCATCCCGGCAGGTGCCACTGCGGCACTTTTCGCTGTGGTCAAGACCCGGACATCGTTCGCGGAGCAGGTAGGACGCGTTTCCTTGCCGGGGCTCGATCCGTCACGGACCTACCGGGTGGAACTCCTGTTCCCCACGCCAGTTGACGCCGACTACGGGCACACCGTGATCGAGGCCCAGCCGGTGTCCTGGCTGGCGTCCGGTGCCGAGGCGAACGGCCGGTTCCTTGGCGAAGTCGGCTTGCCGATGCCCGTGCTCCACCCCGAGCACGCCATCCTTCTCCACCTGACCGCCCTCTGACGCTCTCTCACCGAATCGCCCTTTCGGACGGACGCTCTCTCACCGAACAGCCCTTTCGGACGGACGCTCTCTCACCGAACAGCCCTTTCGGACGGACGCTCGTTACCTTTTTCGTAGCCTGTTTCCTGGTGCAGGATATGGGTGTGCTGGCCTGCCGGCTCCGGCATGATTTTGACGCTCTGTC